>DBGFTB010000032.1:0-67295 GCA_048532905.1 Collinsella aerofaciens | reverse complement strand
GCTCTACAGTCCTGCTCGCACGAAGAGCACATTAAGTGCTCTTCGGCTCGTGCGGAACTCGCGATAAATCTCACTGGCCGCGCCCGGCCCCCTGTGGGCGAGCAAGCTGCAGAAACTCGGTCGGTCCAGAGCAATATCGTGCGAACGGAATTCTGGCTAATGATCTGTTCGCGACAAAGACTCGATAGGTAGCCCCCTCTATGCCCTTTTGTAAGTTGCGGTGAAATAGGGACTGAATTTGGGGTTGAATCGTTTAAACAGTCCCTATTTCACCGCAACTTATGGGAGGGATAGAAAAAAGGCGGAGGCCCTGGGGAGGGACTCCGCCTTATATACAGGGGGCGATGTTATTCGCGGGCTGGGGGATTAGACCAGGCGGGCGTTGATCGTCTTGGCGATCTCGGCGGCGTCGGTGGAACCCTTGACGGTGGCACGGAAGTCCTCGTCCATGAGCGCCTCGGCGACCTTGGACAGGATCTTAAGGTGCGTGGTGCCGGCCTGGGCACCCGGGATGAGCAGCGCGATGGCCACGTTGACGGGAGCGCCGTCCATGGTGTCCCAACCGGTCACACCGGACTCGTCCTTGACGACGATGACGGCAGCCTCGGTAATGGCGTCGGACTTGGCATGCGGGATGGCGAAGCCCTCCATCATGCCCGTGGTGCCCTCGGCCTCGCGGGCCAGGAAGGCGTTCATCACGGCGTCGGCGTCGCTGGCGATACCGGCCTTGACAGCCTGGTTGGAAACGAAGCTCAGAGCCTCGTCACGAGAAGCGAAGTCCTCGGCGACAAAGACATTCTCGACCTTCACGAAGTCGGCAGCCTCGGCCTTGGGGGCCTCGACGGCAGCGGCCTTGGGGGCCTCAACGGACCTGGCTACAGGAGCGGCCTTCTGATTCTTCTCGAAGTCGTACTTCTTGAAGGCCACGAACAGGATGCCACCGACCACAGCGCCGATGAGGATCGCGAGGACCCACAGCGGACCGTTCTCGACAACGGGCAGGACCAGGAAGCCGCCGTGAGGCGCCGGATCGTGAACGTTGAAGAAGATGGTCAAGATGGAAGCGATGGAAGAACCGAGCATCATGATGGGCATGACGGGCCAGATGTTCTTGGTCATGAACGGAATGGCGCCCTCGGTGATGTGGGTGCAACCAAGGATGAGGTTGACGATACCGGCGTCATGATCCTCCTGGCTGAAGTACTTCTTGCCCACAACGACGGCGAAGGTGGTGATCAGCGGCGGAACGATGCAAGCGGCGGAGACGGCAGCCATGAAGTTGGTGCCGAAGTTGTAGGTCTCGGTGCCGACGCCAGCTTCGAGAGCGGTACCGAGCAGGAAGGTGCCAGTAGCGTAAGCAGCCTTGTTGACCGGGCCGCCCATATCAAAGGCGCACATGCAGCCGATGGCCAGGCCAAGGATCACCGGACCGGAGTTACCGAGGCTCTGCAGGAAATCCATCATACCCTGGTTAATGGCAGCCATGGGGCCGGAAATACCGAGCATGACCAGGCCGACGATGGCGGTAGAGCACAGCGGATACAGAAAGATTGCCTTCAGGCCATTAAGGCTCGCGGGAATTTTAGAGAAAACCTTCTCGAGCAGCAGGATGACATAGCCGGCAAGGAAGCCGCCGACGATGCCGCCCAGGAAGCCGAAGCCCACGCCGGCGCCACCGGCGTCGATCATGCCGGTCTCGGCGTTAACAGGCAGGCCCTGGATGGCAATCATACCGGCAACGAAACCGGGGACGAGCGCCGGGCGCTTGCCGATGGATTCGGCGATGTAGGCGGAAAGCACCGGAACCATAAGGTTCATGGCGATGCCGCCGATGATCTTGAGCATCGCAGCAAAGCTGTTGTAGTCGGCAGCCGTCGAATCAAAGGACGTGATGCCCCACAGGAACGAAATGGCGGTCAGAACACCACCGGCAACGACGAAGACCAGCATGTGGCTGACGCCGTTCATGAGGTGCTTGTAGATGACGTGGCCGATGGACTCCTTCTCCTCGACCTCGTCCTCGACATCGGCGGCAGCGGCAACCGTGTCGTCGCCCTTGGCGGCGAGCGCGCGGTCGATCAGCTTACCAGCAGTCTCGACAGACAGGGCCTTGGAAACACCAACGGAAACCATGGGCTTACCGGCGAAACGCTCAGCCTGGACATCCTTATCGGCTGCGACGACGACGGCCTTGGCACCGGCGATCTCGCTCTTGGTGAGCTCGTTCTCGACACCGACCTGGCCATGAGTCTCGACCTTAATGGTCAGACCGCGCTCGGCAGCTGCCTTCTCCAGCGCCTCCTTCGCCATGAAGGTGTGCGCAATGCCGGTCGGGCAACCGGTCGCGGCGATGATGTCAAACTTAGCCATGTGTCCCTCCTTCTTGAGTACAGCGCCCGCGGGCGCTCCCCTACACGCGCTTCGATGCGCGTTTTTCCACAACTGAAAGATACCAACCTACCGTCCGCGTGAGAAGAGACAAGGCGCAATTCTCCGGTGAAAGGTTCTTTCATAACCGTAAACGGCAAGTGAAAGTTTACCATCAACACTTGAAACGGCAAGGTGTATCTTGTAATTGAAAATGCCCGTATACTATGGCATTGCAAATCAAGTTAGATTTTCATGCCAACCAGGAGCCATCCATGACCGATAGTAGCAAAAGCGCACTTTCCCTCATTAGTACCCACCAGGGATACAGCGAGTCCGAGCAGCGCATTGTCGACTATATATTGGAGCACCAGTCCGAGGCGCCACGCCTCACGGCGGCTCAGCTCTCGCGCGCTGCCGCCACGTCCGAGGCGACCGTTTCGCGTTTCTGCCGCAAGCTGGGCTTTGGCAGCTTCCGCAGCTTTCAGTTTTCGTTGGCGCGCGACTTAGAGAGTCAGCGCAACGAGGGCCTGACCGACGAGGTCTCGCTCGACAACATGGAGCAGAGCCTTAAAAATATCCTCGCCGCCAAGGTGAGTGAGCTTAATGCGACCATCGACGGCATTGATCACGACACGTTGGCCGCAGTTGTACACGCGCTTAAGAATGCCGGCGTTATTGAGTTTGCGGCCGTAGGCAACACCAACGCCGTCGCGCTCGACGCGACGTTCAAGTTCTCGCAGCTGGGCCTTCGTTGCATGGCAAGCACCATCAGCGAGACCTCGATTGGTTTTGCGCTCACGCTGCGCTCCGGTGACGTTATCGTGCTGATCTCAAACTCCGGCAAGTCGCGCCGTCTGAATCGCATGGCAAAAGCGGCTCGCGACTGCGGCGCAACCGTAGTCGTCATCAGCAGCGACAGCAAATCCCCGCTCGCGCGCCTGGCAGACTACACCTTTAATACCGTCAACCACGAAGCACTACTGACAACGGGCGACTTCGCGTTCTCCAAGATGAGCGCCACGATGATCATCGAGGTCATCTACAACTTCCTGCTGCCCGAAATCGAAGACGCCCGCGAGCATATCAGCTACTACGAAGAGCTCATCCAGCCGGATAAGGTTGTGGAGTAAAACGCGTAGTGGGACAAAAATTTCAGTCTATTTTGTCCCACCAACACCGCTGATACGACCTAACCTCGAGCTTCTTCGAGCATCTGCTTTGCGTGCGCCAGGCTAGCCTCGGACTGATCGCCGCTCAACATGCGGGCGATCTCGGCGGTACGCGCTTCGCCGGTTACCTCGTCCAAATGCGTCTGGGGAACATCGCCTGGTTCCTTGCTGACAACATAATGCTTGTCGGCCATGACGGCGACCTGCGCCAAGTGGGTTACGACAATCACCTGATGCGTAGAGGCGAGATCTGCCAGCACGCCCGCGAGTGCACGCGCCGTGGAGCCACCGACACCGGCATCGACCTCGTCAAACACCAGCGTATCGACACCGTCCGCGTTACCGAGGACAACCTTGCTTGCAAGCATGACGCGGCTGAGCTCGCCGCCCGACGCAATGCGGCGCAGGGGACGTGGCGTCAAGCCGGCACCGCTGCGGTATAGCAGCTCGTAGCTCGAAGGACCAACGGGCGTCCACTCAGCACGGGGAAGATCGCGCGACTCCCAGACGAGCTCGGCACTACCCATCTCCAAGCGCGCCATCTGGCGGCCAACCTCGTGGCAGAAGCGCGGGGCCGCCGTATTGCGTGCGCGCTTAAGTGCCTTGGCAGCGGCAAACAACTCGCGCTCGGCGCTCCCGAGTGCCTCACGCGCCTTTTTGATCTGCTCATCGCCATCATCGACCAGGGACAGCAGCTCTTGCGAGCGATCGCGCATGGCAAAAACATCGTCCATGGTGGGACCCCACTGACGCAACAGGCCCTTGAGGTCGGAATATCGCTCACGCATGCGTGCGAGCTCGCGCGGGTCGAAGGCGACGCCATCGCGATAGGTACGAAGCTCGTTCGCGCAATCCTCAAGGGAGATACAGGCATCCGAAAGCGCATCGGCAATGTCGCCCAGTTTGCGATCGACGGTAGCCATTCGGGAAAGTTCTGCCACGGCGCTGTTCACGGCGTCGAGCGCTCCCCCTTCGGAGGCAAGCGATGCATGGGCATCGTTAGCTGTGGCAACCAGTACCTCGGCATGTTCGGAGCGCGGCAGCAGTTCCTCGAGTTCCTCATACTCGCCCGGTTTGGGGTCGACCTCGCCGATGCGCTCGAGCGCAAAGCGCGCTTCCTCGACGCGACTCCCCCGCGCACGTGAGGCCTCCTCGACGCGACGGACCTCCTTGGCAGCCGCGCGCGAGGCTTTAAAGCAAGCACGGTAGTGCTCGAGCGCCTCGAGCGCAGAGCGTCCCGCCCAGGCATCGACCATCGCAACGTGATGCGCCGGATCGAGCAAGCGCTGGTGCTCGTGCTGGCCGCACAGATCCATCATCACGCCGACGCGCTCCGAAAGCTCGCGCACACTGGCAATGCGACCGTCAATCTTCACGCGGCTGCGGCCCTCGGCAGAAAGGCTGCGCTGTACGGTGAACCCCTCCGTGTCGTGCGACCCGTCGAAGAGTCGCGCCTCGACGCTCGCCAGTGCCTCGCCCTCGCGCACCGTCGACGAATCCGCACGCTCGCCCAAAATTAGCTTGAGGGCCGAGAGCAGCGCGGTCTTGCCGGCGCCAGTCTCGCCAGTCAGGACAGTCAGGCCGGCACTCGGCACCAGCGTCGCCTCGCGAATGAGTGCAATGTTATAAACCTGCAGCTCATCGATCATGACGGACTCCGTAGAATACGCGGCTCACCGAGTTATAGAAGCTCTCGGGGCCGTAATCCAGCAGCAACACATCTCCGGGCCCGCGGCGCACCGCCACGCTCTCAACGGTGCCATCGCAGGTAATAAACTGTCCATCGATAGCGATCGCCGGAACGCTCGGGCGATCATCGGACATAAAGATTTCGACGACATCACTCGGCGAGGTCAAAAAGGCACGAGCCTGAATGGTGTGCGGCGCAATGGGTACGCAGACCATGCCCGTATAGTCGGGGCTCACGATGGGGCCACCGGCACTGAGCGCGTAACCCGTAGAACCAGTCGCCGTGGACACGACCACGCCGTCGCCACGCAGACGGTCGATATGATGGCCGGACACCGTGATGTCGAACTCGACCATATCGGACAGCGGACCGCGGGTAAGCGCCATGTCGTTGAGGGCGAAGGTGCGCACGACATCCTTCGTACCGTCTTCGCGCACGGACACGATATCCGCGGCGATGGTGGCGCGACGGCTCACGTGCAGCTCACCGGACAGGGCGTCGCTCACGACCTGCAGGATGTCGCGCTCCTCGGGGCTCGCAGCAGTTAGAAAGCCCAGGTGACCATAGGAAAGACCGAGGATAGGAATCTCACGATGGTTGAGGATGCGGGCAGCGCGCAGCAACGTACCGTCGCCGCCGAGCGTAATGACCAGATCGGAGCCGTCAATATCAGGCGTGCTCTGAATCTTGGATCGCTGGTCGGCAGCCCATGCGACCTCATAGCCCTGGCGAGTCAGCCAAAGCTCGAGCATCAGGCCGCTCTCGACCGCCTCTTGCTTGTAGTAATTGGGAACCAGAAAGACCTTCATAGCGTTGCAGCTTTCTCGCACATAACCGATACCTGGGATTGCAGCTCGTCTTGCGAGCGATCGCCGGGGTCAAATCTCGTGCCGTACAGGAAAAACTCAACGTTGCCCTTGGCACCATGAATGGGCGACACGCACACATCGACCGGGAACAGGCCCTTGGCAGCAAAGAGTTCAACCGCCGCCACGAGTGTATCGCGGCGCACGGCGGGATCGGTCAGAATGCCGCCCTCGCCCACCAGCGCCGCCGGAGCCTCAAACTGCGGCTTTACGAGCGTGCAGAATGCACCCGTAGGCGCCAGGCACGCCAGTACCGCATCGATAATGTTCGCGATGCTGGTAAACGAGACATCACACACAGCCAGGTCGATAGTGCCGGCATAGCCAAGCTCAGGCAGCTGCGTCACGTTTGTGCGCTCATGCAGCGTCACGCGATCGTCCTGGCGCAACAACCAATCGAACTGGGCGCGACCCACGTCCACCGAGACAACGGTCGCAGCTCCGCGCTTGAGCAGACAATCGGTAAAGCCGCCGGTAGAGCAGCCCACATCCAGACAGGCAAGGCCCGTCGGATTGATGCCAAACGCATCAAGCGCGCCTTCGAGCTTAAGACCGCCGCGGCCAACATAGGGAATGCGCCCCTTCACATGCAGCGGCAGCCCCGGGATCACCTTAAGGCCCGGCGAAGTCAAGCGCTCACCGCCACTCGAGACCAAGCCGGCCATAAGAGTGCGAAGGGCATCCGCGCGATCGGCGCAGATGCCCTGTGAAATCAGTTCGTCATCAAGACGCACGCGTTTCATGAATGCCATCAACCATTCGTATCCGGAGATGCGGCCTAGCTATCCTGGGATTCGTTTGCCGCATCCTCATCGTATTCCTGCTCGAGCTTGTCGGCCTCACGCGGCGTCAACTCAAACTTGTCGACCATATCGACCGCGCGGGAGCCCAGCTCAATCGCTTCGTCAAACAAATCGAGCGAACGCTCCAAGGAGGTATCCTTGGAGCGAACGGTAGCGATGATCTGATCCAGACGGTCCGAAATCTCATCAAAGTTACGGACAGAACCCTCTGGCATGGCTACTCCTCGACGGAGTCGGCCTCGACGGCCTCAGCAGCGTCCGCATCCTCGGCCAACACACCAGCCTCAGCCTGGGCAACCGCAACCTTAGCGGCAGCCTCGGCAGCCTGTGCCTCCTCGCGAGCGCGATCCTCGGCCAGCAGCTCCTGGTATAGGTCCTCGCCCGGCAGCTCCTCGCTGCGAGCGATCTTGCCCAGCACGCCGTTGACGAACGACGCGGACTGGTCGGTGCCATAGGCCTTGGCAAGCTCGACGGCCTCGTTGATCACGATGGCGTCCGAGACCTCCTCGTCGGTGAGGAAACGCATCTCGTAAACGGCGATACGCAGCAGATTGCGGTCGGCACCGGGCATGCGCATAAGATCCCAGTTCTTGGCAACGGAGCGCAGAGCGCAGTCGATGCGGTCGATATGCTCGTAGGCACCGCGGCACAGCTCCAGCGCATAGGGGTCGAGGGGACCCTTCGAGATCAGGAAATCACCCTCGAGGACGCGCTCGAGCGGGCTGTCCGTGGCCTCGGCCTGGAACAGCAGCTGCAGCGCCTGACTGCGGGCAAGCGTACGCCCGCGATAAACCTTAAGGCTCAAAGGTTACTCCTTGGGGAAAACGAGGCCGTCGATGCAAACGTCAACACGCTCAACCTCAACGCCAACCTGGGCATCGATGGCAGCGACCACGGCAGCGCGAACGGCCTCGGCGAGTTTCTTGAACGGATAGCCAAAGAACACCACGACACGCACGGTGAGTGCGAGCTTGTCGCCAACGACCTCGGCCTCGACAGCCGGCTCGGAAGCCGGGGCCTTGGACGAGAGCATCATGGAGACAAGATTAGTGGCAAGGTCCTTGACGCCAACGGAGGCGATGCCCTCGACATCGGACACGGCGCGCGAGACGATGGCGGTCAGAACATCGGGCGAAATGCCGATGCCGTCAATCTTGATTTCTTGGGGCATGAGTCCTCCTAGAAGAGTTGGTTGCTAAACGCGGGAGACGAACTTGCCGTCGCGGGTGTCAACCTTGATGACCTCGCCCTCGTTGAGGTACATGGGGACCTGGATGACAGCGCCGGTGTCGATCGTGGCCGGCTTGGTGGAACCCTGGACGGTATCGCCCTTAAAGCCCGGGTCGGTCTGGACGATGGTGGTCTCGATGAACATCGGCGGGGTCACGCCCATGAGCTCATCGTCGGCGAAGAGCAGCTGGCAGATGTCATTCTCGCGCAGCCACTTGGAGTTCTCGCCCACCATGTCCTCGGGAACGGGAACCTGCTCATAGGACTCATTGTCCATGAAGATGTAGTCGGTACCATCGTTGTAGAGGTACTGGAACTCACGGGTGGTGAGCATGACGCTCTCGAACTTGGTGCCGGCGTTGCAGGTGTTCTCGACGACGCGGCCGCTCTTGATGTCGCGGGTCTTGTAGCGCACAAACGCGCCGCCCTTGCCCGGCTTGACATGCTGGAACTCGACGATGGTGTAGACCTTGTCCTTAATGCGGAGACCGAGGCCGTTCTTGAAGTCGGCGGTAGAAATGGTAGGCATAGCGACCTTTCTTGTTATGGGCAGAACGCACAAGCGTCCAAATTACATACGACCGAAATTATACACTTGCAGACGGCGCCTGCAGCGAGCGCATAAAAAGAGAACGCGGGGCGCCCGAATCATTTCGGACGCCCCGCCCCAAAAATCTATCGAAATGGGCTAGCAATCGATGACGTGCAGGTCGTGCGGGGTCTTGGTGAAGGGCTCATATCCGTTCTCGGTGACGACGCCGTAGTCCTCCAGGCGCACGCCGCCCACACCGGGCAGGTACACGCCGGGCTCCATGGTGATAACTGAGCCGATCGCGATGGTGTTCTTGCTGCGGTTAAAGTTGGGCAGCTCGTGGATGTCGATACCGACGCCGTGACCCAGACCATGGTTGTAGTAATCGCCATAGCCGGCATCGCCGATGATCTTCTTGGAAAGCTTGAAAATGTCGTTGCCCTCAACGCCCGGATGGATGGCGGCGACGCACTCCTCGTGCGTACGGCGCACGAGTGCGTACAGGTCGAGCTGCTCCTGGGTGGGCTCGCCCATCACGACAGTGCGCGTCATGTCGGAGCGGTAATCGCAATAACCCGCGCCATAATCCATGAGAACGAAATCGCCCTTCTCGATCACGCGGTCGCTCGGCACGGCATGCGGGTTGGCGGTGTTGGGACCGCTCGCCACGATGGAGCCGAAGGCGAGGCTATCGGCGCCGTTGGCGAACATAAAGTTCTCGAGCTCGTTGCGAACCTGCTTCTCGGTCATACCAGGCTTAATAAAGCCGAGCATGTGCTGGAAGGCGGCGTCGGTGATCGACTGCGCATGGCGCATGAGCTCGATCTCCTCGGCGTCCTTGATGGCGCGCATCTTGCGAATGTCGGCATGCATCAGCGGCAGCATGCAGGCAACGGAACGATCCTCCAGACCACGCTGAATACCCTGATAGAAGTTGATCTGCATGTCGTCCTCGACAGCGCAGACGCGGCACTTGTTGGCCGCGATTTTGCCGGCGACCCAACCGGGGATGGTGCCCTCGTCCATGTCGTAGACCCAGGGGCTGCCGGCGGGCGTGTTCTCCTCAAAGCTGTTGAGGTAGCGCGAGTCGGTATGGAACAGGCACTGGTCAGCCGTAATAAACGCCGCGTGCGGGAACTCGAAGGTGTAGTCGAAGACGCCCTTCACGCCCGTGAGCCAACGAAGATTGGCCTCGTCGCGTACCACGATAGCGTCGTAGCCGCGCTCGACCATCAGGGCACGGACACGTTCGATACGACCGGCAGGACCGGCAGCAAACTCAGACATGCAGATTCCTTTCTTATTGTCTCAAAAAGTGCGGGACGGGTCTCAACCGAACGTCGGAATCGCATGCGAACCGCAACCGATTGGAAACCCGTCCCTCAACATGATACGAAAGACGATGGATGTCAATAAATCTTAGAGAAGTTCTTTGCGAGAAGCCAAGTAAGCGTGAGCATGGCGCTCAAGAACCTCGTCCTCAACGCTCGTTAGGCGAATGGCGCCGAGTGCCGCGGGCAGCGGCAGCATGCTGCGATTCGAGCGAGCGAACTGCTGCCTGCGGAACTCCTCGATATATGCGGCAGGCTCCAGATCGAGGGCAAGTTCCTCGATACCAAAGTCCTCTAGGCAGTCATCGACCTCAAAGACGTAATCGATATCGAAGTCGCAGGCATCATGTGCTAGGCGCGCCTCAAAGCGCATGCCCTCGGACAACAGCTGGTAGGCAGGAACCTGCGAAGCAGCATCGCCCAAGCAAGCGCGCAGGGTACGCTCCCCCGTCTTGCCAAAATCGAGCGCATGGCGGGCGCTCGGGTTCGTGGCCATCAGTACGTCCTTGCGGGCAGTCTGAGACCATTGAACTGCATTGACGAGCGCGACCTCCTCGCCCGCGAGAATCTCGGGAACGGTCTCAGTAAACTGATTCCAGCGGGACTTGCTGCTCGAAAGCATGGTGCCAACAAGCACCACATAGCCGAACTTGAGGTACTCGGGGTCCGCCTCGCGAACAAGGTCGAGGTCACACACGACCAAGCCCGGCTCAGGACGGAACGCGATAGCGGGAAGCGCATTCGCCGGCGAGGCGACGAGCGGCTTCATGGTCGTCGCGACCGTGAGCATGGCGTCGAAGGTCGTCGGCAGCAGCGCGCACTCGGTTCGGCCACACCACTGGTTGGCGCACCAGCTAACAACCGAGCAGGTTGCGGCATCGCCAACGGCGACAACCAGATCGTCGCAGGTAACGCCGTTGGCAGACAGGGCGCCAAAGATCGCATCGGCATCGTCCAGCGTGGCACCAGCAGGCGAAACCTCGAGGACTAGCGGCGACACGGCAAAACCGGCGTCGACCAGCGCATGCTCGACGACTTCACCAAAACGCTCGGATGTGGCGGTGTTCCAAACGACCATCGCGCGCTTAGGCTTGCCCACGGCCGAGGCAAACATACGCGACAGTTCATCGAACGCGCCCAATCCGACGCGGACATCGACGCTGCGGTTTTGGAAATTGATCAGTTGACGGCGAATCATAGCAGCCCACGCTCCAAAAGCATCTCGGCACAAAGGTAGGAAACGTCCTCGAAGGACTTGTTGCGAATATCAAGGGTAAGGTCGGCGGCCTGGCGATACAGCGGACGGCGATGCTCAAACAGGCGCGCAGCATGCTCGGGCGAACGGAAATCGGGGCGCGTGTCGGACCGACGAATCTGTCGAATCGAATCCTCGAAGTCGCCCTCGAGGTACACGCACGTACCCATTTCGTGCATCAGTTCAATATTCACCGTCGTTTCGACGATACCGCCCCCGCACGAAACCAACAGGCTGCGCTCGCTTTGGAGCGAACGGAGCGCCGAGGTCTCGAGCTCGCGAAAACGATCCTCGCCCTCGGTCTCAAAAATCTCGGTTACCGACTTGCCGCAACGGCGCACGACCAGACGGTCGGTATCGATAAAACGCCGCTTGAACATGGTGCCCACGTTGCGCGCAAGCGTCGACTTGCCCGCGCCCAAAAAGCCGATAAAGAAGATATGGTCGCAGCCGTGTTTGATGTGCTGGGACATGACGAGACCTATTCCTCGCAAGGAAGGTCGCGCAGGGCCCGGCGCTCAAAGATACGGAAGATCTGCGTATACCACAGGTCCTGCGTCGCCTGCGGCTTTACCAGGATGGTATCGACGCCGGCGAAGTTGCCGCTCCACACGTCCGTGTAGAGCTGATCACCGATCAGCACCGCCTCGTCAGCCGTGGCGCCGAGGCGCTTAAGACCCGCCTTGAGGGCAAACGGCGCCGGCTTCATGGCGTGGCTGATGGCCTCGAGTCCCAGCTCGCGTGCCGACGCCATGACCTGGTCGCGATGCCAGTTATTGGACACCATGCACAGCTTAAAGCCTTTGGCGCGGGCGGCGTCGAGCCAAGCGGAAATCGCGGCGGGGACCTGCTCGGTGTCGCGCGGCACCAGGGTGTTATCGCGATCGAGCAGAATGGCGCGTTTGCCGTCGGCCCACAGGGTATCGAGATCGATGCGATCGACCGAGGCAACGTATCGTTTGGGGCTAAAAATCCTCATGCTAATTCCAAGACTGTTGATGCTCTTCGTAGGTTTGCGAGAAGTACTCCTCGTCCTGCGTAATGTAGAAATACAGGTCATCGGAGTCGGTCGGCTCAAGCGTGGCCTTGAGTGCCTCGAGCGACGGAGAGCAGATGGGCGTGGGCGGTAGGCCCTCGTGCTTATAGGTGTTATACGGACTATCGCTCTGCAGGTCGTCGGCGGTAACCTCGCCACCGGTGACATACATCATGGTCGCATCGCTGTTGAGATAGCGCAGACCGTCGAGTTTGCCGGCAAGGCGGTTGTAGAAGACCGAGGCCACGTGCGCACGTTGATCGGCGTTGAGGCCCTCGCGCTCAACGATAGAGGCCAAGTTGACGATGTCGTAGTCGGACATCTCCACGCCGTAGCGTTCCTTGATCTTGGCTTCGCAGCTCGCAAAGTCAAGCGACTTGTACTCGGTCTTAAACTGATCGAGCATGGCGCGAATCACGTCATCGGCCGTCGGCGAATCGCCCAGCGAATAGGTCTTGGGGAACAAGAAACCCTCGAGCGAATCGTTGGCGGCGCCCTTAAGGAAGCTATAGTCGTCAACGTAGTTGGAGGCCTTGGCCTGGTTGAGGAAGTCTTCCTTAGAGATGCTGTCGTAGGCCTGGGCCACACGGTCGGCGACTTGATCGACCGTTAGGCCCTCAGGGATAGTCAGCGCATTGGAGCCCGCGTTGGGGCCTTCCATGAGCTGCTGAACAACCTTGGTCGCATCCATGAGTGTAGTGAACGAATAATCACCAGGCTTGAGCGACATATCCGCGTTGAGCTTTTTCACCGCCGCATAGTAATCCTTGGGATTTTCGACGATATGGTTCTCAGAGAGAATCGAGGCGATAGTATCGCCCGAGGCACCGTCGGGAATCGTGATAGTAACTTGCTGGCCAGCAGCGACTTTCGCATCCTCACCGCCAAAGAAGCCCTTGACGGCTGGCACGACAAAGAAAACGATCGCGACAAGCGCAAGCACGGCGACGACGCCACCGACAATCATAGGCACCGGGGAGCTTTTCTTTTGTGTACCACGGCGGACGTGCGTGTTATAGCTCGAGCGCGTAGCCGGAGCAACGCCGTGGGAACCGAGAGCGTGATGCGAATGCGACTGGGGGGCCTGCACTCGCTGGGTAGATGCCTGCTGCTTAAAGCGGGTACCGCCTGCAGGCTGGGCCGAACGAGCAGAAGGCTGCTGACCCGTCCGTTGAACAGGTTGGGCCGAATGAGAGAAGGACTGCGCCGGGCGCGCGGCAGGCTGAGCTGCACGCTGCGTCGGCTGTGCCGGACGCTGGCCAGGCTGGGCAGAGCGCGACGCCGGCTGCCGTGTACGATTCTGCTGGCGCGGATCGGAAGCGCTAGGCATGCGAAACCTCCTCGTTTTTACGATCGAGCCACGTCTGCAAAAACAGGCTGGCGGCAATCATGTCGATCTTGCCCCTCATCTGCTTTTCGTTGAGGCCCTGCTCGCGCAGGATACGCTTAGCCTCTTGCGAGGACAGACGCTCGTCCTCAAACTCCAACGGAAGATCGAGCTCGTCGGCAATCTTTTGCGCCACAGCGGCAACGCGCTCGGCCTGAGGGCCGGGCTCACCGGCCATGGTCAGGGGACGTCCGCTTACCAGGATGTCGGGCTCATAGTCCTCAACCAGGTAGCGGAACGTCTTGGCCATACCGGTGACCTCGGCAGCCGGAAGCACCTTGACAGGCATCGCCATCTTGCCATCACGGCTCGAGACGGCGATGCCAATCCTGGTCTCCCCTATGTCCAGCGCGAGCGCAACCACAGCGACTTCTTAGATTCTTAGGCGCCGAGCGCGGTCTTAGCGGCCGCGAGGGCATCGGCGATGCCGGCAGCATTCTTGCCACCGGCCTGGGCCATGTTGGGACGACCGCCACCGCGACCGTCGACCAGACCCGCGATCTGCTTGATCACGTTACCGGCGTGGAAACCGGCCTTGACGGCGTCATCGGAGCCGGCAGCGAGCAGGGCCGGAGTGCCCTTCTCAGTCACGCTGGCGACGACACAAGCGACAGGGCCGGCGACCTTCTGATGCACGGTATCCCATACGTTGCGCAGGTCGGCAGCCTCAAGGCCCTGGAGCTCAGCGACGACTAGCTTGTAGCCGCCGAGCTCGACGGCACCCTCGATGGCACTGGAAATGGCGTCGGAGGAGCCACCGGTCAGAGCCTTTTTGAGCTTGTTGGACGTCTCGCGCAGCTCGGCCTGCAGGTTCTCCACGCGGGCGGGAACCTCGTCGACGCGGCACTTGAGCGCAGCGGCGGCGGCGTCAACGAGTGCCAGGCGGTCGGCCATATAGTCGAGGGCACCCTTAGAGGTCACGGCCTCGATACGGCGGACATTGGAGCCCGTGGAGGACTCGGAAATGATCTTGAACAGGCCGATCTCGGCGGTGTTGGCAGCGTGTGTGCCACCGCAGAGTTCGCGGGAGAACGGCTGGTCCTCAGCGCCCACGGAGACAACGCGGACGACGTCGCCATACTTCTCGCCAAACAGGGCGACAGCGCCGGCAGCCTTAGCCTCGTCGATGCCCATGACACGGGTCACGACCGGCTTGGAAGCGAAGATCTGCTGGTTGACCAGGTCCTCGACAGCCTTGAGCTGCTCGGAGGACAGGGCCTCGAAGTGCGTAAAGTCAAAGCGCAGGTGCTCGGGCGTCACCAGCGAGCCGGCCTGGGAGACGTGCTCGCCCAGGACCTGCTTAAGGGCGGCGTCGAGCAGGTGCGTGGCGGTGTGGTTGCGGCGCAGGAAGCCACGGCGCTCGGCGTCGAGCGCGGCGGTCACGGTAGCACCGACGGCCAGCGTGCCCTCGGCAATGTGGGCGACGTGAGCATACAGGCCGTTGTGGTTCTTGGTATCGGAAACGGTCAGCGAAACGCCCTCGGCGGAAAGCTCGCCGGCATCGCCCTGCTGGCCACCCATCTCGGCATAGAACGGAGTGCGGTCGAGAACGACCTCGACGTCCTCGCCGGCGGCAGCGGACTCGACGGACTCGCCGTTGCGCACGATGGCAACAACCTTGGCGCCCTCGATCACATCGTTGTCATAGCCGTCGAACTCAGTCGCGGCGACCTTGTCGGAAAGCTCGACCCAAACGTCGTTGAAGCTGCCCCAGGCGTCGCCTTTGGCATTGGCGCGGGCGCGGGCCTTCTGGTCCTCCATGCAGGCAGTGAAGCCGTCCATATCGACATCGTGGCCAGCGGTGCCGGCGATCTCGACGGTCAGGTCGATGGGGAAACCAAAGGTGTCGTGCAGCTTAAAGGCAACGTCGCCCGGAAGCACAGCGCCCTCGGCAAGCGCTGCCAGGGCCTCGTCCAGGTAAACACGGCCGTTGTCGAGCGTCGTGGAGAAGCGCTCCTCCTCGGAGGCGACGATACCCTTGACGAGGGCGACGTTCTTGAGCAGCTCGGGATAAGCCTCGCCCATCTGAGCGTTGACTTCGTCGATGAACTTGGTCAGGAAGGCGCCCTCGATGCCCAGCAGGCGACCGTGGAACACGGCACGACGGAGCAGGCGGCGAAGGACGTACTCGCGACCCTCGTTACCGGGAAGGATGCCGTCCGAGATCATAAAGTCGACGGCACGGGAGTGGTCGGCGATGATACGCAGGGAGCGGCTGGCGCCGGAGTAATCGTCGGCGTCATAGGTCTTGCCGCTAATCTTCTCGCCCAGCTTGATGAGATGCTGCATCAAGTCGCCGTCGTAGTTGGCGGTCTTGTGCTGCATGATGGCGGCCATGCGCTCCAGGCCCATGCCCGTATCGAGGTTGCGGTGCGGCAGCTCCGGCATGGAGCCGTCCTCCTGGCGATCATACTGGGTAAAGACGAGGTTCCAGAACTCCAGGAAGCGGTCGCAGTCGCAGCCGGGCTTGCAGTCGGGACTACCGCAGCCGACCTCCTCGCCCATGTCAAAGTAGATCTCGGAGCAGGGACCGCAGGGGCCAGTGGGGCCAGCGGCCCAGAAGTTGTCGTCCTCGCCCAGGCGGGAGATGTGGTCCTCGGCAACGCCCAGAGAACGCCACACGTCGTGGGTCTCGTCGTCCTCGGTAAAGACGGTAAAGTACAGGCGGTCGAGCGGCAGCTTGAACTCCTTGGTGATGAGCTCAAAGGCCCAGGCGCAAGCCTGCTGCTTGGAGACGCCGCCAAAGGAGAAGTCGCCGAGCATCTCGAAGAAGGACAGGTGACGGCCGTCCTCGCCGATGCAATCGATGTCGTTGGTGCGGACGCACTTCTGGCAGGAGATAGCGCCGATCTCCTTCATGGTCTTCTTGCCCTGGTAGTACTCCTTAAACTGGTTCATGCCGGCGTTGGCAAGCAGCAGCGAAGGATCGTCGGGGACGAGGGACGAAGAAGGATAGAGCTTAAGACCGCGCTCCTCAAAGAAGTTGAGGAACTTGGAGCGAATCTCGGCCGTAGTCATTGACGGGTAGTCAGCACTCATAGAGGGAATCTCCTCGGTTTCACATCGAAACAGTTCAAACGTAACGATATTACCATCCCACCGCGCAAGTGCAAAAAAGAGGGCCGGCACAATGCCGGCCCTTCAGCGAAATTGCATGTTAGCGCGTATGAATATTAATCCGAATTACCCCGCTAGTTGTCATCATCGTCCATGGAGCCGTCGATGCCGGTTTTGGTGTCGTCATCCGTGTTGGAATCGTCATCCTTAGCGAAGGGGTTCTTGAAGAAGCCCGTCGCATCGGGCTGCAGACCAGAGAGCTTGATCCAGGGATTATCGAGATCGGGCTTGGGCATGGCCTTGGCCTCGGGCGCAGTCTCGTTGCCGATGAGCTCGGACTCGTAGATGAAGGTGTCGTCGCCGAGCGCGTCGTAGGCGGCGACCGGGTTGCCATCGGCATCGCGGTACGGCGTGCCCTTAAACACGGCGCCGTCATAGGCCACAAGCTGTCGGCCGGTCTCATTCTCGAAGTAGTACACGAAGATACCCTTGAGGGCCGCACAAAGCGGGATGGCAATAATCATGCCGATGGGGCCCATGAGTGCCGAGCCAATAACGAGCGCCGTGAGGCTCATGATGGGATGCACCTGCACCGAGCTCTGCATGACCTTGGGCGAAATGACGTTATCGGTGACGTTTTGCGCGACCATCGTCACGATGAGCGTCCATAACGCCAACATGGGGCTGAACATGAAACCGAGCACCGTGGCGATTGCTGCGCTCACCCAGGGACCGACGACCGGAACCAAATGCATGATGCCGGTAAAGATAGCCATGAGCGCCGCATACGGATGGCCGATGATCATAAAACCGATAAAGGCGAGGAAACCACCGCAGATGGACGTCACGACCATACCGCGCATGTAGCCGCCGACAGAGCGAGAAAGGATGGCGACCATAAAGCGGTACGAGGTCTCCTTCTCCTGACCGATGATGGTGCAAATCTCGTGGTGCATGCGAGGGTAGTCGCAGGCCATCCAGTAGGCAAGCACCAGGCCAAGGAAGATAACGAACAGCTGCGAGGCCGTATTGGTGATGAGTGGGAACACACCACGACCAAGCTCGGCGGCAATCTGAGACACATACCTCGATGCCACGGCAACCAGCGACGAAAGATTATCGTCCAAATACTCCTTGAGCGGCGTGTTGTTGAGCGTCTTTGCATGCGAGATCATCTCGTTGAGATCGCCACCTGCAACACGAAGCTGCTCGGGCAGGCGGCTCAGGACTTCCATGATCTGACCAAAGAGAATCGGCGACAAGATACAAACGACACCGACGAGCACGGCAACAACAACAATAAGCGCGATAAGCGAACCGATGCCGCGATTCACGCCATGGTGCTCGAGCCAGTTGGTGATCGGGGACATCACAAAGGCAATGATGGAGCCGACGGCAAGAAACTCAATAACCGGCGCCAGGATGCCCATAAGGTTAAAGATGACAGCGGCGATGACAATGCAGCCGACAACAGCCCAAATGCGCAGCGTCAGAATGCGAGTGTCGCGCAGCACGCGATCGGTTTGTTGGGGGTGCTCACTCATGAACGAATCATCACTCCGTCGGGGTCGATCTTGTCCTGAATCTTCTTAAGCGTGCGGCGCAGCAGACGCGAAACCTGCACCTGAGAAATACCAAGCTTCTTGGCGATCTCGATCTGGGTCATGCCCTTCACAAAGCGCAGCTCGATCACCTCGCGCTCGCGCGGCGAGAAATCACGGATGGCTTCCTCGATCACTAGGCGGTCATCGGTAAAGTCGAGCTCGTTGTCGTCGTCGGCGTAACGGTCGAGAATCGAGGGGGCATCGTCGGAATCGGACGCACCAGGAGCCTCGATGGGCACCGAGGTATAGGCCGAAGACGATTCCATAGCCTCGAGGACCTCATCGACAGTCACATCTAGATACTCAGCGATCTCCTCAACCTTGGGCGAACGCTGCAGCTCGTTGGTAAGTTTGTCAGTAGCTTGGTTGACCTTGGCCGAGAGCTCCTGCAGACGACGAGGTACGCGCACGCTCCAGCCCTTGTCGCGAAAATGGCGTTTGATCTCGCCCAGGATAGTGGGTGTTGCAAACGTCGTGAACTCGAGCCCGCGCTCGGGGTCAAAGCGGTCGATAGCCTTGAGCAAACCCAGATAGCCGACCTGCATGAGGTCGTCGAGCGGCTCGCCGCGATTCTTAAATTTGTTGGCAAGAAACCTTACCAGGTTCATATGGGACATGACGAGCTGCTCGCGCGCGTCCGGATCACCGGTTTCTTTGTAGCGACGAAACAGCTCGCGGGTTTTCTCCTTGTCCCAAGCGGTCTTGCCGCTCCGGGAACGTTCGGTCATATTAGATATCCGCCTTGAGGTCGAGGGAAAGCGTCAGGGGCGCCGTAGTCTTTTCGTAGGAGTCGCACACGCTCGCGAGGATGAGCTCGGCATACACCGCAGCCTGGTCGTCTTCATCGACCGTAGCCTGGTCGCCAAAGGTAATAGTCATGCCAACGTGGGTCTCATCGACATCGAATTTGATGGTGATGTCATCGCAGTCGACCGCGGTGCAACCAAAGATGAAAGCCTCCTCAGCAGCCATGCGGATGTCCTCGATGCGATCGACAGACATAGAGCACAGGGCACCAACGTTGGCTGCCGTCATGCGCACAAGGCGAGCGAGACGCGGGTCACCGGCAACGGTCAGCGTGATAGGGCAGGTTGCTTCGCTACTCATCGCAGGACTCCTCAGAGGTCTCGGCGGGCGTATAGGTGTAATACTGAGCCGGCTTGGATACAGACTTCTGACCATCATCGTCGCCCGCGGCGGCCTCGTCCTCGCCAATTAGGATGCGCTCGGTAGGCTGCTCGGCCTCCGCAGCGGCAGCGGCGAGCTTGCGATCGGCGTCGGCTGCAGGAGCCTTCACCTTATTGAAGAGCTTCTGCACAGCACCGGCGGCAGAGTCGGTCACGCTCGACACAGCATTGCTGGCCTCGGCCATGCTGCCCGTAACCTCGGAAATGTCGCGAACCACGGCTTCGACCTCTACGAGATTGGAGGTAAGGGCATCAACTGCCGTCTTGCTCGACTTAAGCAGCGGCTCCATCTGGGCAAGCGCCGGCGTAAGCTCATCGACAGCGCCATCGAGCTTTGCCACCACAGGCTGAGCCTCGGCGATGGTGTTGTTGAGGTCGTTCACGGTCTTATCGAGCGAGTCGACAACATTGCGGGTCTTGCGCAGGGTAAGCGCGAGCTCAGCGATGGCCCACACGCCGGCAACGGCGAGCAGCAGCAGGGCGATTTGAATGGGACTCATACAAGCCTCCCGGAAGAATCGAAATACAGACGCTTTTCATGGTACCCCAAAGGGGACCGAACATGCCAAGAGCAGCAACGTGGGACAAAATTATCAGCAGCTACCTCGGTGCATTCCCGCTGCGGTCTCGTTCGCTTTGCTCTACGCGCCACTCTTCCCAGCCGCGCCCGGCAGGCTGCCAAAATGCACCGCGTTCCAAGCCTTCGGGCAAATAGCGCTGATCGACCCAGCCTTCGGGATAATCATGTGGATACTTATACACACCGTATTCATCGCTGCCCGGGCGATGGCGATCGCGCAGATAACTCGGCACCTCGCGAAGCCCACTAGAATGGATATCGGCCAGCGCCGCATCGATCGAAGCCTCACACGCGTTGGATTTTGGCGCCAAGCACACATAGAGTGCAGCCTGAGCCAGGTTAATGCGGCACTCGGGATAGCCAATGACCTCGGCAGACTTAAACGCGGCATGCGCCACCAAAAGCGCCTGCGGGTCGGCGTTGCCAACATCCTCAGAAGCGTGAATCATAATGCGGCGAGCGATAAACTTAGGATCCTCCCCAGCATCGATCATGCGCGCGAGCCAATAGATCGTGGCATCGGGGTCACTACCGCGCATGGACTTGATGAACGCACTGATGATGTCGTAGTGCATGTCGCCGTTTTTGTCATACGTAAAGCCGCGACGCGGGTTGGCAATCTTCACGTCATCCACGGTGATGGGATAGCGCTCCCCCGCCGCAGGCGCTGGCGTTCCCTCGGTATCGGGACGCGTGACGGCAATCTCGCTCGCAAGCTCGAGCGTCGTGAGCGCCGAGCGAGCGTCACCCGCTGCCAGCGTGCAAATGGTCTTGACCGTATCCTCATCGGCTGAGAACTTTCCGTTCAAGCCCTGTGGTGCCTCGAGCGCACGCTCAATAAGCGTGGCGATATCCTCATCCTTCAGATGTTCAAGCTCCACCACGCGCCCGCGCGACAACAGTGCCGAGTTGACCTCAAAGTACGGGTTCTCTGTCGTAGCGCCAATCATAATGACGGTACGGTTCTCAACTGCATGCAGCAGGGCATCCTGCTGCGACTTAGAGAAGCGGTGAATCTCATCGATAAATAGAATGGTGCGACGGTCGTACGTATTAAGGCGCGTCTTGGCCTCATCAATCACGCGACGCAGGTCCTTCACGGTACCCGTGACGGCGCTGACCTCGACAAACTCGCTCTTGGTATGGTTGGCGATAATGTGGGCCAGCGTCGTCTTGCCCGTACCGGCAGGCCCGTACAGAATCACGCTCGAAAGCACGTCGTGCTCGATCGCGGCACGCAGCCATGAACCCTTACCGACGGCCTTTTGCTGGCCCACGTACTCGTCGAGCGAATTGGGGCGCATGCGCACCGCAAGCGGCGCATTCTGAAAGGAACGCTCGCGCGTCGAAGCAGAAAAAAGGTCGTCCATAGCCATCCCGTGTATCAATCAAATACGTTTTCCACTAACAGTATACCGAATTAATACGAACTACCGTTCGTTAATATAGGTACGGTGCGGAAACTCCAGACCAGGGAACAGCTTGCTCGTCAGTTCGCAGAAATAACCGTCCGTCATGCTCGTGATATAATCCACCACGGCTTGATCCTTGTCGTCCTGCCAGGCATAGGTGCGATCATAGTAGGAAAGCTGCTGCTCAATGCGCGAAATATGGTGCTTAAAGATGTAAGAGGACTCGTCGCCACTGTTTAGATCCCGCAGGCAACGGTCGTAGAGCTTTACGAACGCCTCGCGCAGCTCCGCCTCGGAATCGCCTTCGATACCGCCCTTGCTATAGATCTTCTCGTAGTTCTCGCGCTTGGCTCGGCGAATTTCCTCAAACAGGTCCTCGCTCATCTCGATGCGCGGCTTACCATAGCTGTGCTCAACGATATCGATGGAGGCATGCGTGAGGATCCAACTGTTGTAGGCACCGCCCCGGCCATCATCAAAAGCGTCGGGCGAAAGCAGGCCCGCCGCGATCGCATCCTGACGGTCACGACCGACGTAGGCAAGAATATCCGAGATGCGAACGACGCAGCCCTCGAGCGTCATGGGACGCAGATGCTCAATTGCGCTATAGCCCGTGGCAATGCAATCCTCAACCGTCTGGTCAAACTGGTCAAAGGAGCCCATGTCCGAGAGCTCAAACACACGCTGCTCGTACTCGCCGTTATGGCATAGCACGCCGTCGAGCGTCTGGAGCGACACGTTGCGGCCATACAACGCGTCGAGCACGCGAACCGACTGCACGTTATGGAAAAAATAACGCCCCGTACGCTCATGATAGATATCGTTGAGGAAGCGCTCGCCGGCATGGCCGAAAGGCGTGTGTCCCAAGTCGTGACCCAGGCCAATCGCCTCGATCAGATCGCAATTGAGCCCCAGGGCGCGACCGATATCGCGCGCAATGCGGGAGACAAGCTGTACGTGCAAACCGCGGCGTGAAAGATCATCATTGCTACGGAAGCTAAAGACCTGCGTTTTGCCTGCATAACGGGTGTACGCCGGAAGATGAAGTATCTTTTCGGTATCGCGCATAAACGCCGGACGCATAAGCGTGCCTTTGTCGGCGGCGCGATCAATACGACGAATGACCTGATCATCGTTGCAACGATACGGGTTGATATAGCCCGAAGCACGATCGGCGGCAATGCGCTCGACAAGCTCGGGCGACAACGCCGAGGGAATACGGTCCATGCGCGCCTTAATGACGGCCGTTTCTTGATTAGATTCCATGGCATGCTCCTTAAAAAGGATGCGCAATCGGTTACAAAGTGCAGCCCACGACCTCGATTATGGCAAAAATCGGCACTAAAAACGGGAGCAATGGCAGGGAGCGCGATTTTGCGATGAGGCAAGCGACGGCAAGGGTCAGGAGCGCAACCGCAAACGCGACAACGCCGCCCAGGGGATCGAAGGTACAAAGGGCAAAGAGTGCCTTGACGTCCCCCATGCCAATGCCAGGAGCGTGGCGAACTCTACGCCAGAGCGACTCGGTAAGCACAAGGCCAAGGTAGACGATGACCGCAAGACCGGCGTGGTCAAGCGCTGTGTTCAAACCGAGGTCGAGCCAAACGCCCGCCAACGCCGCCACGGCACATGCGCCGGCAAGCCCATTGGGAAACCGTCGCTCTCGGGCATCAATTGCCACGCCGGCAAAGATGCAAATCCAAAACGGGATATAGATCATCGAAAACCTCCTTGAGCAGCTGCTCAAAAGCAAAAACCACCACAAAGGTGCCTGTCCCCTTTGCGGTGGTTTTGGTGGTGGTTATTTGGCGCCTTGCATGACCTCGTCAAGGGTAACGCTGACGGCGTGCTGCGTCGGGACCCAGTCGACCTTCAGGAACAGCGCGGCCACCGTGATGGGGATATAGCTGAACATAAAGATCGGGAAGGTAAACAGGTTAGTCACCAGACGCCACTTTTGCGCGCAGTGAATGTGCTCGTACTCAAAGATAGTCGTGAGCAGCGCCAGGATAAAGAAAGTCAGATACATCATGGCGAAGGTCATAATGAGCGAAGCGGCACAGGCCTGCATCTCGACTTCGGTAGCCAAAAAGCCGTGCGAGAGTCCACCCACGATCAGGAACGTCGCATTGGCGAGCATCGAGATGAGCGACAGCAGCATACCCGGGGCGATCGTCATGAACATGTCGTAGGCGGCAAAGCGATGGTAGCGGAAGGTCGACTTGACCAGGTGCTTACCGTAAGTAAAGAACACCTGGTAGAAGCCCTTGGTCCAACGCATGCGCTGTTTCCAGGACGCCTTAAACGTCACGGGTTGTTCGTCAAAGAACTCCGCCGGCGCATAGCCAATGCGAATGCCGTGAATGGCGCAGAACGTGGTGAACTGAATGTCCTCGGTCAGCGTGTGGAACTGCCAACCGTGCATGCCCTCGATAACGCTGGCGGAGATGAGGTAGCCCGAACCCGAAACAGCGCAGGACGTCTTGCAGATATTACGCGCGTTGTTGAGGAAGCGCGCCTCGCGTAGATACCACGTGGCATTAGCAGCCGAGATCCACGAGCTGCCGAAGTTCTTGGAATTGCGATAGCTCGTGACCACATGGAAGCCCTGGTCAAAGGCATCATTCATCTTGGAAACGTAATCGCGGGAGATAACGTTATCGGCATCGAAGATAAAGTAGCCCTCAAACGTGTCGGGATACTCGTTGAGAATGCGGTCGAAGCCAAAGTCCATGACCCAGCTCTTGCCCTTGCGGGCCAGGTCATTGCGCTCGTAAACAATGGCACCGGCCTCGCGCGCGAGCTGCGCCGTGTTGTCGGTGCAGGCATCGGCGACCACGAAAACCTCGATGAGCTCGGACGGATAATCCTGGTCCTTGATGGAGCGAACGAGGTTGGCGATCACGGCCTCCTCATTATGCGCCGCGATAAAAAAGGCATAGCGATGGAGTTTTTTGGCCTTGGGAGGCGCGACCTCGCCACGAAGAGCGCCAATGACAAAGAAGACCACCTGGTACAGAAAGCAGACCGTGAGCAGCGTGACGACAATCTGGTTGAAGATCACGATGGGTGTGTTGGTTTGTAAAAAGGCGAGCATGCAGGCTCCCAGCAACGCGTAACGTAAACAATCGTATATCTTACCGCAGGCTTACCGAGTTCAAGAAACCACCTAATACTGGCTAGGCTTCGAGAAGACCGAGCTGCGGAACGATTTCATCTCCAACGGCCGTGCGACCGAGCGAGCGCGGAGCCAGATCGTCGAGAACCGCAGCGAGATCCCACGGCAACTCGTCGCGGCACTCAATGCGCTCCCCCGTCACGGGATGGTCGAACGCCACGCGCCAGGAATGAAGGAACTGCCTGGTCAGGCCCTGGTCGGCGCGCGCATCGCACTTGCCGTAGAGTGGATCGCCCACGCAGGCGTGGTTGATATGACGCATATGCACGCGAATCTGGTGCGTGCGACCGGTAAACAGATGGCACTCAACGAGCGTATAACCATCGTCAAAGCGCGTGGAATCAAAGCGCTCGAGGACTTTAAAGGTCGTAATGGCCTGACGGGCAAAGGGGTCGTCCGAAACCGCCATCTTGACGCGGTCGCGCGTAGAACGGGCGATACCGGTATTGATGGTGCCCTCGTCCATGGCGATGTGCCCGTGGACAAGCGTGATATAGCGGCGGTCGAGCGCACGCGTGCGAATGAGATTTTGAAGCGCGCGCTGGGTGTCGTCGTCTTTTGCCGCGAGCATAAGGCCCGAGGTATCGCGATCCAGGCGATGCACGATGCCGGGGCGGTCCTCACCCTGCACGGTACCAAGATGATCGATACCGCAGTGGTAGACCAAGGCGTTCGCAAGCGTGCCGCTCTCGTGGCCGTGGGCGGGATGGCACACCAGCCCGCGCTGCTTGGAGAGCACAATGAGATAGTCGTCCTCATAGCGAATGTCGAGCGGGATGGCCTCGGGAATCACATCGGTGGGATCGTGCGGCTCGGGCAGGTCGACCGAGATGCGGTCACCGGCGCGTACGGCATACTTTTTTGACAGACAGGTCTCGCCGTTCACGATTACGGCGCCGCCCTCGATCAGATACGCGCAGGCAGAGCGCGTGGGGCAGCCGTCGTTGGCACCCAAAAAGGCGTCGAGACGCTGGCCAGAGCAATCGTCGGCAACAAAAATATGGATGTCGGCCATTAACGATCATTCCTTTCGCGAATCTTGCGGGCACGCTCCCCACGCTGCTGGGCCTTGCGCTTAGCGCGGGCCTCGTCACGGGCGTTAAGCTCGGCGGTCGCATCGACCTCACGGGCAGCGGGGCTCAAGAACATGTAACCGAAGAGGGCGAGCACGACGCCCAAGGTAATGCCGATATCGGCCACATTAAAGACGGGGAAGTCGACGAAGGTGGTGGCAATAAAATCGGTCACGAAGCCAAAGGCCAAACGATCGATAGCGTTGCCGATAGCACCGCCCGCAACCATCGCCATGCCCACAACCTCAAGATGGGCGAGCTGGGGTGCACGAACGAGGTACACGGCAATAGCGATAATGACCGCCAACGCCAGCACGGCAAACGCGATGCCATGCCCCTCGCCCATACTAAAGGCAGCACCGATATTGCGGACAAACATAAAGTCGATGACACCGGGGATGGCAGTCACATGCAAAGCTTCGCCCACGGCACGAACCGCAAGCTTGGTCAGCTGGTCAACAAGCAGCACAACGAGCGCTACCCCACCAGCAACACCCAACCGCCAACGCAAAGACGGCGTCATATCCCCAGCACGACCCAAATCAATCCCCTACCCTCAAGAACATCGAATTCCGTTGAACGCAATTAACCATCTTATATTGCCATACGCAGAGCGCACGACATATCCACCAACGCAAGCGAAATAACCAGCACAAAACAAAAGCGACATTCCGAATAACGGAATGTCGCTAAATAGCTTTCGACTAAGAGCGCAGGTCGAAAGAGAAGGCTCTAGTTCCAACAATGGAAAAGCCGCGTTGCCGTCGCCAACAGCGAAAACGTCCCTAAGCGAGCAAGGTGACGTGAAAGAGGAGGGAAGCGTACTTTGGTACGCGACCGACGATTGAACGTCAGATTGCCGCTTAGGGGCGTTTGCAGCGTCGGTAGGTTACGGCGTTCTACGAACGCCGTAACTTACAGCGCGTCAGCGCAGCGCTTGCAGATATGCGCGTGGCCGTTGTACTCGCCGACGGTGGTGCGATAGTTCCAGCAACGGTCGCAGCACTCGCCCTCGGCAGCATCAATGCAGACGGAAAGCTCTTCGCCCTGGGTCAGCTCAACATCGGAGACGATGTAGAACTCGGCCAGGTCGACCGCTTTGTCACCAGTCAGCAGCGCGTACATCTCGGCGGGAACGACCGCCTTGACGCGAACCTGCTGGCTCTTGGTGAAGGTGCCGGCAGAACGGGCATCCTCAAGGGCCTTGGTCACGGCGCTACGGAGCTCAAGAGAAGCCTCGAGCACGCCCTCGAACTCATTGGCCTCGTCGACCGTGATGGGCGACTTGTACCAATCGAGCAGCGCGGCGTACTTCTGGTGATCGACGCAGCCAGCGGGCGCATATGCCATGGCCTCGTCAACCGTGTAGGACAGGATCGGCTGCAGGTCGCGCATGAGCATCGAGAAGAGCTCGGCCAGCACGGTCTGGGCGCTGCGGCGCTCGAGCGAGCCGGGCTTGTCGCAGTACAGACGGTCCTTCAGGGCGTCGAGATACACGTTGGAGAGCTCGGTAACCACAAAGTCGTAGAGCGCACGGTAAGCGCGCGGGAACTCGTAGCTGGCGTAGGCGTCGTCGACCTCGGCCTGAACCTGGGTCAGGCGGGCAACCATGAGCTTGTCGAGCGGCAACAGGTCGGCAAAGACGACGCCGTCGGTCTCGGGCTCAAACTGACCCTCGAGCTCGGAGAGCAGGAAGCGCAGCGTGTTGCGGAAACGACGGTAGGCATCGGACGTACGGGCAAGAATCTCGTGGTCGATGGACACGTCGGAGCTAGTGTCAACGGAGGCAACCCACAGGCGGATGATGTCGGCACCCATCTCGTCGCAGACCTTGTTGGGGTCGATGACGTTGCCGAGCGACTTGGACATCTTGCGGCCCTGGCCGTCGAGGGTGAAGCCCTGCGAGACGACCGCCTTGTACGGGGCGTGGCCGTTGGCACCCACCGAGGTGAGCAGCGAGCTCTGGAACCAACCGCGGTGTTGGTCGGAGCCCTCGAGGTACACGTCCGCCGGGTACTCAAGCTCGGGACGGTACTCGCAGACGGCCTTCCAAGAGACGCCGGAATCCCACCACACGTCGAGGATGTCCTTATCGGCCTTGAGGTGATGGCCACCACACTTGGGGCAGACGCAGGCCTCGCCAAGGTAACTCTCGGGAGCGTCGGTGAACCAGGCGTCGGAACCCTTCTCGTGGAAGAGCTTGATGACGGCGTCGAGCGTGGCGTCGTTCATGACCTTCTCGCCGCAGTCGGCGCAGGTGTAGCTGGGGATAGGCACGCCCCAGTTGCGCTGACGGCTAATGCACCAGTCGGGACGCTGCTCGACCATGGCGCCGATGCGGTTGGCGGCGTGAGCCGGATACCACTTGACGTTCTCGCGAACCTCCTTGCCAGCCTGCTCACGCAAGCCGGTCTTGTCCATCGAGACAAACCACTGGTCAGTAGCACGGAAGAGCACCGGGTGTTTGCAGCGCCAGCAGTGCGGATAGCTGTGCGTGATCTTCTTCTCGAGGACCAGGGTGCCGCGCTCGCGCAGGAACTCGATGATGTGCGGGTTGGCCTCATCGGTATCCATGCCGCTGAAGGGACCACCGGTGCCAAACTCCTCGCCGGTGTAGAACTTGCCGTCATCATCGACCGGCATGCAGATGTCGGTAATGCCCTCCTTGAGGCAGGCAAAGTAGTCGTCGACGCCGTGGCCGGGCGAGTTGTGGACGATACCGGTACCGTCATCGACACCGACGTAATCGGCCAGCAGCGCCACGCCCTCAACACCGTCAAAGATCGGCTGCTTGTAGTGGATGTGGTGGAAGGTCTCGGCGGGAACCACATAGGGCTTACCGTCGACCATAACCGGGGTGTACTCCCAACCAAACTCCTCGCAGCACTTGGGAGCCAGGTCCTCGAGCATGACCTCGGCACGACCCTCGTGCTCAACGGCGACATAGGCGGCGCCGGGCTTGAGGGAAACTGCCTGGTCGGAGGGAATGGTCCACGGCGTGGTCGTCCAGATGATGAAGTCAACCAGGCCGTCGAAATTCTCGAGACCGGCGGGCTTGGAGGTCATCTCGAAGCGCACGAAGATGGACGGGCTCGTCTCATCGGAGTACTCGATCTCAGCCTCGGCCAGCGCGGTGTGGCAGTGCTTGCACCAGTGAACCGGCTTGTGGCCGCGATAAATCATGCCCTTATCGAACATGGCCTTGAAGACCTCGATATCGGCGGCGTCATGCTGGTGATAGAGCGTCAGATAGGGGTTGTCCCAGTCGCCGAGCACGCCCAGACGGCGGAAGCCAGCCTTCTGAAGCTCGATGTTCTCGACAGCGAACTCGTTGCAGAGCTCACGGATCTTGGCCGTGGGGGTCTGGTTGAACTTCTCGGTGCCGAGCTTCTCCTCGACCTTATGCTCGATCGGCTGACCATGGCAGTCCCAACCGGGGACATAGGGAACCTCATAGCCCTGCATCATCCAGTAGCGGTTGATCATGTCCTTGGAGATCTTGTTCATGGCATGGCCGATGTGGATCGGACCGTTGGCGTACGGAGGACCGTCGTGCAGCACGAACTTCTTGTGACCCTCGTTCTTCTTCAGAACCTGCTCGTAGACCTTGTTATCCTGCCAGTCCTTGAGTCGCTTGGGCTCGGACTTGGAAAGACCGGCACGCATGGGAAAACCGGTCTTGGGCAGATTCATCGTCTGCTTGTACTCGTTTGCCACGGTACCCCTTTCATGTCGTGGGCGCGCACGCCCGTTGGGCACCAAAAAAGCGCCCGTCCCTACAAGCTGGGACGAAGCGCCACAAAACGGGCAGCCTGCCCGTAAAAGCTCTTCGCTTAACCACCCAGCTTAGATGCCCTCGCCCGCATATTCGCGCGCTCGCATCCGTTACTCGGCTGGCCTGTATCGACGACCATCTCGGCGATGTCTACTAAGACGAACCTGCACGGCACGTCCGTTGGGACCGCAGCTCCGGGGTGATTTTCATCGGTCGCATGCACGGGTTCTCAGCGCTCCCCGCTCTCTGTAGCATGCGGACGGCCGACTACTCGTCCCCATCAACGCTTATGCGGAGTATGCTAGCACGTTCCGCGCCGGCGAAAAACCCTCAACACTGGTTTTATACGTTCGAAATTTCTCGCTATTACAGCCCTTCTCTAGGAGCAAAATACCTGAAAGCACTTTATCGAACGAAAGAAGGTTGCTATGCGCACGATTGGAATGAGCGACTACACCGTTGGCGAGGATTGCTTTACCGAGCTGCCAACCGCACTGGCGGAGTACGGCGCGAAGAAAGTCGCCATCATTGGCGGCAAGCGAGCCCTGGCTGCGGCGCTGCCGGGAATCGAGGCGGCACTTGAAGGTACCGATGTCGAGGTCCTGGAGACGCGCGTCTATGGCACCAACAGTACGCGTGCCAATATCGCCAAGGTCGTGAACTCCCCTGCCTGCCAGGAAACCGACGTGCTCATCGCATGCGGCGGCGGCAAGGCACTCGATACCGTCAAGACCGCAGCCATCGAGCTCAAGAAGATCGTCTTCACCGTCCCGACGATCTGTTCTAACTGCTCCGCCGCGACCGCCATTGCCGTCGTGTACAACGACGACGGCTCGCTCGAGGGCTATTCGTACCCCAACCGACCGGCGCACATCTTCATCAACCCCAAGATCATCGCCGAAGCTCCGGCGGAGTACTTCTGGGCCGGCGTGGGCGATGCCCTGTCCAAGCAGCCCGAGGTCGAGTACGCCACGAGCGCCGGCAACTTGGAGCACACGGCAGGCCTTGGCCTGGCACTCGCCCACACCTGCTCCGAGCCGCTGTTTACCTACGGCGTTCAGGGTCTTGAGGACGTGCGCCAGAACCTGTCAAGCGAGGCCGTCAAACAAATCGCGCTCGACATCGTGGTCAACACGGGCTACGTCTCCAACCTGACCAACCAAAACGATTACTACTACAACTCGAGCGTGGCGCATGCGTTCTACAATGCCACGTGCAGCATTCCGCGCGAGGGCTCCTACCTACACGGCGAGGTCGTGAGTCTGGGCGTACTGGTGCTGTTTGCCTATACGGGCGATACCGAGAACCTTGAGCACTACGCCGCCTTTAACAAGCAGATGGGGCTGCCCGTGACGCTTGAACAGGTCGGCCTTACCGAGGCGGACATCCCGGCGCTGTGTGAGTATGCCCACGCCACCAACGAGTGGAAGCAGGGTAACCCGGAGCCCTTCACCGACGAGAAGTTCGCCGCCGCCATCAAGGCCGCCAACGCCTACGGCCACACGCTCTAGCTCTAACCCATAACCACCACAAAGGGGACAGGCACCTTTGTGGTGGTTTATATTGCTCCACCATTCAGTTCGTACTCGAACCCGATTCTTTACGAGAAATGGTTCGGGTACGTTTTTTTGTTTATCGGAACTTCTGCGGAAGGACTACTCGGAACGGTAAACAGGAACGAACAGAGGCAGGGTATCATCGTGGTGATGGTATCCTGCCTTTTGTTTGCGGGATCAAGGTCGCTTTGTGCGAACTTAATCGCCACTTATATGGCGCGTTGATGGCAATTGCTGCGTACGTGCGCACCGGGAGCCAGTACACCCCTGGCAAGGCGTAGCACACTAGACATTGTTCCAAAGTCCGCGTGCTAAGGGGGCAGGCCCCTTAGAATTCCTGTGGAGTGTGTACGCACGTACGCAGGAAAACGTCAAAATTTCGCTATATCAGGGCGTTCTTTCATTGGTGAGTATGGTATACACGGCTTAGTTCAACAAATACGAATTTATATATAAAGGAGAATATTGATGAAACTGTTTTTATGTTCGCACTTTTCAAGTGTAGGAAGTCTGATAAAGGAAGAAATTGAAAATAAAAAAGTCGCATTTATTCCAACAGCTTCGCTGCGTGAAGGCTACACCGGTTATGTCGGCTCGGCTCGAAAATTATTCAAAAAGTTGGGAGCAATCGTAACTGAAATTGATATTTCAACGGAGGCTTATTCAACGATACAGTCTCTTTTTGAAGATGCGGATGTGATCTATTTTACTGGCGGAAATTCTTTTTTCCTTATAGACCAGCTCCGTAAAACGGGAACGGATGAGCTGTTGAAAAAAGAATTGGCAAAGGGAAAACTGATGATTGGTGAATCGGCAGGTGCGATTGTATGCGCTCCAAGCATCCAATATATCGAGCAAATGGATGAAAAGCCGGAGGACTACTCACAAGAAGATGATGCAGGGCTTAATTTGATTGATTTCTATGTTCTTCCGCATTTTCTTACAGCACCATTTAAGAAAGTTACCGAGAAAATAATAACTGAGTTTTCGGATTTGAATCTATGCCCAATTAACAATCGTCAGGGAATTGTAATTGATGGTGAAGGTTCAAAGGTTATTTGCAAAGACTAATTTAAAATTCCAGTTTGCTGCACTCGTTCCTAGCAGGGTCCGGGGCAGGCACGCCCCAACAAGAAGCCGTCCCAAAGGGGCAAGAATGGAGACTGCGGACGATTTCTTGGACCGTTACGCGGCCCTTCCCAGCGCGGAGCGGAACTCGGCCGGCGTGCGGCCACCGAGCGCATCGCTGCGCCTCTCCGTATTGTATCGGCCGATCCAGCCCCCCCCGAGCTCCTCGATGAAGCGGGCGGGGGTCCATTCCGACCAGTCCCTGCCGTGCCAGAACTCCTTCTTGAGCAGGCCGAAGAAGCCCTCCATCGCCGCGTTATCCGGGCTGCAGCCCTTGGCGGACTGGATTGGCTACACTGATGTGGACAGTTCCGGGAGGGGCGCAAGAGACGGGAGGGCCGTGTACGCGTTCCTGCGCGAGGGCCGCGGGGAGGGACTGCCTGGGTACGGCGCCTGTTAACTCGGTCTACGTCTTTGATGACCGGGTCGTACTCAATATCAACTTCACGGATGATGCCAAAACGGTCACCCGTGAGGAAGTGTTCGGTTCGAGTGCTGTGGACAATGTTCCAACATGCTGGGATCGAACTCACTAGCCGGAATCACGCGGTACCCGTGACGCAGCAGCAGGTCGACGAAAACACCGTTGCCCGCGGTGAGCGTACCGCTGAAGGATCCGTCGTAGATATGGCCCACGCCGCACGACGGACTGCGATCCTGCAAAATGCACGCAGCGATCTCGGACGGGCCGCCCGCCTGCTCGCACATATCGAGCGCACGTTGAGCGCCCAGGCGAAACTCACGATCAACCGAGGCGCCCTCGCAGGTACGGACCTCGCCATTCACAATCTCGGACGGCTTGCGCGGCGTGGGCAGGCCGCCAAAGACCTCGGGGCACACCAACAAGACCTCAGTCCCCGTGCGTTCGCAGGCCTCGACCAACGCGCGATGATAGTTGTCGAGCCCGTTATACTTGCAGCTCTCGCCCATCAAGCAGGCGCTCACCACGATCTTCATTTCCATCCCTCTCAAGCAAAACGCCCCATTTGAGAAAGCTGCTCAAATGGGGCGTCGGCGTTTACTGGCTCGACCGCGGCTTTACTGTTGCTTGGGCATCAGCGGATTCTCGCGCGTGAGGAGGTTCATGAACTCCTCACCCGTGATGGTCTCCTTCTTGTACAGATAACGAGCCAGCTCATGGAGCTTGAACTTGTTCTCCTTGAGGATCTGCAGGGCGCGATCGTGCGCGTCCTCGATCAGCTTAGCGACAATCGCGTCCACACGCTCGGCCGTACCAGGGGCGCAGGTGAGCGACGTGTCCTGATTGAGATACGCGTTCTGCACGGTACCGAGCGCCATCATGCCAAACTCGTCGGACATACCAAAGCGCGTCACCATGTTGCGGGCGAGCTTGGTGGCCTGCTCGATATCGTTGGCGGCGCCGGTCGTCATCTCACCAAAAATGAGCTCCTCGGCCGCACGGCCACCGCAATAGACGGCGAGCTTGTCCAGGACCTCCTGGCGTGTGGTCAGGAAGCGCTCGTCCTCCTCCACCTGCATGGTGTAGCCCAGAGCACCGCTCGTGCGCGGCACGATGGTGATCTTGGTAACCGGCGCAGAGCCCTTCTGGCGGGCGGCAACAATAGCATGGCCGATCTCGTGATAAGAAACGACCTGCTTCTCGTGGTCGGACAGCACCGTGGACTTGCGCTGCTGACCGGCGATGACGACCTCCACCGACTCCTCAAAGTCATCCTGGGTTGCACGCTTGCGACCCTCGCGAACGGCGCGCAGAGCGCCCTCGTTGATGATATTGGCCAGGTCGGCGCCCGAGGCACCGGGCGTGGCGCGGGCAATCGCGGTCAGATCGATCGGCGGCTGGGTCTTCACACTCTTGGCGTGGAGCTCGAGGATGTTCTTACGGCCGGTCAGATCGGGCAACTCGACGGGGATGCGGCGGTCAAAACGACCGGGGCGCAGTAGAGCGGGATCGAGACTGTCGGGGCGGTTGGTTGCGGCAAGGACAACGATACCCTTGTGGTTATCGAAGCCATCCATCTCGGTCAGCAACTGATTGAGCGTCTGCTCGCGCTCGTCGTTGCCGCTAAAGCCGCCGCCATCGCGCTTCTTACCAATGGTATCGATCTCGTCGATAAAGACGATACACGGGGCCTTTTCCTTGGCCTGCTTAAACAGGTCACGAACCTTTGCAGCGCCGCGACCAACAAACATCTCAACGAACTCAGAGCCCGAAATGCTAAAGAACGGAACACCGGCCTCGCCGGCAACAGCCTTGGCAAGCAGGGTCTTACCGGTACCCGGAGGACCAACAAGGAGAGCACCGCGCGGCAGCTTGGCGCCGATCTCCTCGTAGCGCTGCGGTTTCTCTAGAAAGTCGACGACCTCCTTGAGAGACTCCTTGGCCTCTTCCTGGCCGGCGACATCCTTAAAGGTAACGCCCACGTCCTTGGAGGCGATCACGCGCGCGCCGGACTTACCCAGTCCGCCGCCGCCAAAACCGCCGCCGCCAAAGTTCATCGACGGGCCGTCATCGCCCATAGCCTTCTTCATGCGGCGGTTGAGCCACCAACCGATGAGGAAGAAAATCGCCATAGGAAGAATGAGCGTGAGCAGGTAGTAGGTCATCAAACCCGAGTTTTTATCGGGAACAACCGACTCCAGCGAAGCGCCAGACTCAAGCACGCGATCGGTAAAGCCCGCATCATTCGGCACACCGGTCGTCTTGTAGGCGATGTTCTCGTCCTCGCCCTTCTTAGTATAATAAATCGTGTAATCGTCCGTGCTGTACTCGACCTTGTCGACGCTCTTCTTATCGAGCGCTTTGACAAACGTCGAGTAATCGGTCTTCGTAATCTGCTGCGTGTGACCGATGTTGGGGAACAGAACGGTCGAGAGCACGAGGTAGACGACGAAGGCGATGAGCACGTAGAGGATCATATTCCGTCTACGCTTGTTGTCATCCATCTCCATCTGCTTGAACTCCATCTACTGGGGTTGATAATGGTTTCTAGAATACCCAACCCGAGCGGTGATAAACCGACGCCGGGCACGAAAGGACAGAGATGGCATCACTGGAAGTCGGCAAGGTTCAGATCTATACGGGCGACGGCAAGGGTAAGACGACGGCTGCGCTGGGGTTCGCGCTGCGCGCCACGGGCTATGGACTTAACGTGCTCATGCTTCAGTTTGCCAAGAAGCTGCACTGCGCCGAACATGATGCAGCACCTCGTTTGGGGCTACGCATCGTACAAGCCGACCGCGACACACCCGAGGCCTGCGCCGCACAGATCATGGAGCTCGCACGCGAGCAGATTTCGCAAGTTGACGTGCTGATCCTGGATGAGTTAGGAGAAGCCATGCGCCGAGGCTTTGTGGCGCGAGAGGATGTCGAGGAACTGATCGCGATGAAACCCGACAACAAAGAGCTCGTACTGACCGGCCGCGGCCTGCTGCCCCTCGCGGACCTCGCCGACCTGGTCACAGAAATGCGCCCCGTCAAACACTACTTCGACGAAGGCCTCCTGGCCCGCCAAGGCATTAAATACTAATGAAACCGAAGGGGACGGAGGAAAACGGATCATCGACATCACGACGGAGAGCAATGATCCGTTTTCCTCCGCCCCAAGGGATCATTAGGCGATGGCGCGGCCTAGCCAGTTGCCGCTGTGGTGGTAGATGGTGAACATCGTGGCCGTAATGAGCCAGGTTACGGGGTAGACAAGCAGCAGGTGCTCAAGCGACGGATCGAACGGCATAATCGCAAACACCCAGATCACCCTGAGCACGACAGTGCCAAAAATCGTGAGCAGCATGGGCTGCAAGCTCACGCCGGCACCGCGAATGGAGCCCGACGCGTTTTCGATAATCGAGAAGATCGCGTAGAACGGCGCGATGAAATGAAGAATCGTCGTGGTGTACGCCGAAATCGAAGCATCGTCGACAAACAAACGCGACAGCGGGCCCGAGAACACCAGCAGCACGGCAGACAGGCCACCAATGAGCATAAACGACAGCACGAGCGACGTATGGTAGCCCTTGTGCATGCGCTCGTAGTTGCGCGCGCCAAAGTTCTGTGCCGAGAACGTGGTGATCGACACGCCGAGCGCCTCGGTCACCATCCAGATAATGCCATCCAGGCGCCCAGATAGACCCCAAGCAGTCGTGACATCGGCGCCAAACGAATTAACCGACACCTGGATCAGCACGTTCGAGATCGAATAGGCAGCCGATTGAAAACCGAGTGGCAGACCACACGAGATCATACTCTTGCAAATACCGCGATCGATGCCGAGCTTAGACAGCGAAAGACGCCATGCACCCGGAGCGCGCATCATGCGCAACACGATCATCGTTGCATTGGAGCAAATGGTCAGCGCCACTGCGATGCCGCAGCCCAGCGCCTCCATATGCAACACAGCGACAAAGATGATATCCAGCACCACGTTAACCAGGCAGCCAGAGGCAATGATCACGGCAGGCCCGCGCGTATCGCCCACGGCACGCAGCAGTGCGGTTCCCATATTCAGCAGCAGTGCCGCAACCATCGCGGCAAAATAACAGCGAGCATAGGCCACGCCCTCGGCCAATAGTTCATGCGGCGTGTTCATAAGCACCAGCATGGGCTCAACGAACACTATGCCAAGAATCGAGAAAACGATACCGCCCACCAGCGCGAGCGTCATGGCGGTATGGACCGAACGACTCAGCCGTTCATCATCGTGCTGGCCAAAATACTGACCGGTAATGACCGCGCAGCCGGCGCCGACGCCAACGCAAAAGCCAATGCAGAGCTCGGTGAGGACCATCGTGGCCTGAATGCCGCCCAACGCGAGTTTGCCGCCAAACTGACCGACGATATAGGTACCGATAAGCGTGTAGGCCTGCTGAAAAAACGAACTAAAAAAGATGGGAACGCACAGCGACAGTAGTTGCTGCCAAATGACACCCTGCGTTACATCGATAGCCGTAGATTTCTTAGCCACACGCCCTCCCCACCAGCGTACGTCAGACAACAAAACGGCAATTTAAGACCAAAGCCAATAGCAGCTTAGCACCGACCGGCGTCGACCGAAACACCCCGAATCAGATCCCGGTGCGAACTATCTGCCTAGTGATACAGCCCCGGCTGGTAGTGATACTCGTTGCTCACGTGCGGGCACAGCTGCCAAAAGGCGACGGCACTCGCCGCGGCCACGTTGAGCGAATCGACCCCGTGCGCCATCGGAATGCGCACGGCCCGGTCACAGCCCGCGATAGTCTTGGCGCCCAGGCCGGCACCCTCGGTACCCATAAAGATCGCCAAGCGATCAATTTTCTGCAGCACAGGATCATCAAGCGAAACAGAGTCGTCCGTCAACGCCATAGCGGCACACGAAAAGCCGGCATCATGAAGCGCTGCCAGGCCATCATGCGGCCACACGCGCGCCTCACTGCCAATACGCGTCCACGGCACCTGAAACACGGTGCCCATGCTCACCCGGGCCGAGCGACGGTACAGCGGGTCGCAGCACGTAGGGCTCACCAGAATACCGTCAACGTTCAATGCGGCAGCCGAGCGAAAAATCGCGCCAACATTGGTGTGATCGACAATACCCTCAAGCACGCACACGCGCACCGGACGATCCCCCGCCGCCTCGACGACGCCGCCCAAGAACTCATCAACCGGAATCTGACGCGGGCGACGGAACGCCGCAAGCGCACCACGCGTCACGTTAAAGCCCGTCAACTGCTCCATGAGCTCCATGGAGGCCACGAACACAGGAACAGGACCAGCGCCCTCGCGCACGACTAGGCGCTCAAACAGCGGCATCATCTGGTCGAGCCAGCGTTCGCCCAAAAGAAAGCTCACCGGCTGATATCCGGCACGCACCGCGCGCTCGATAACCTTGGCGCTCTCGGCGATAAAAATGCCCTTCTGCGGCTCCAACACGCAGCGCAGCTCGCGCTCGGTCAGTCGCACATAGGCATCGAGCCGCTCGTCCTCGAGCGAATCAATTCGCAGAACCTCAACGGCATCAGTCATAGAAGCCAGCCCGCACCTTTCTTTGCAGCACCTATACAAATATCGGGGCAACGCCATGCGCCACCCCGTCATTCATTTCAACCCGATAATACCGAAGGGATAATCGGTTTTAAGCCTCGATGCGACGATACGTCACGAACTCATAATCGACGCCCTCGTCACCCTCACCGGCGGCAATCGTCGCGACCCCGCTACGCTGCGCAATCTCCCACGCAGGATCGGCTTCCAAATCGGGAAAGTACGCATCCACGACATGGACGCAGTGGTTATGCGTGACCTCGGCCTCGACGCAATACGGCAAAAACTGCCGATAGACATCGCCGCCACCGATCACCCAGGCAACGGGTTCATCGGCAACCGCGGCGAGCGCCTCGTCGATACTATGCACCACGTCGACGCCCTCGGGGGCAAAGCTCTCGTCGCGGGTGAGCACGATATTGCGGCGGTTCTTGAGCGGACGCCCGCCGGGAAAACTCAGCAGGGTCTTGCGCCCCATAATGACCGGTCGACCTTTGGTGCACGCCACAAAATGGCGCATGTCGGCGCGATTGGACACCACCATATCGCCATCGCACCCAATGCCCCAGTCGTCACACACAGCGACGATGGCAGAAAGCTTACACGTCATGAGCGCCACCTACACCGCAATGGGGATGTTCTTGACCTGTGGGCCGTGCTCGTAGCCCTCGACGATCAGATCGTCGGTCGTAAACGCATAGAAGTCATGCACGTCGGGGTTCAGCGTTACCTTAGGCGCCGCAAACTGCGGACGCTCGATAAGCTCGCGAACGATATCAACATGACGGTCGTAAATGTGGGCATCGGCAATCACATGCAGCAGCTCGCCAGCGATCATATCGACCGACTGTGCGACCATCATCAGCAAGATGGCGTACTGGCACACATTCCAGTTGTTCGCGGCCAAAATGTCCTGGCTGCGCTGGTTGAGAATCATGTTGAGCGTGGGCTTATCGTCCTGCGGGCGCTGCGTGACGTTATACGTCACGCTGTAGGCGCACGGATACAGGTGCATCTCGGAAAGGTCGCTGAACACGTACGTGTTGGTCATGATGCGGCGGCTGTACGGCGTATGCTTAAGGTCGTACAGCACGCGGTCCATCTGGTCGAAATCGCCCTCGGCATAATGGCTTTTCTGGCCAATTTGGTACCCGTAGGCCTTGCCGATAGAGCCGGTCTCGTCGGCCCACTCGTCCCAAATATGGCTGTTAAGATCATGTACGTTATTAGACTTCTTTTGATAGATCCACAGGATCTCGTCCATGGCAGACTTGAGCGCCGTACGACGCAGCGTAAGCGCGGGGAACTCCTCGCGCAGGTCGTAGCGCGCCGTGACGCCAAAGTTTTTAATGGTATAGGCAGGGGTGCCATCCTCCCACACCGGGCGGACCTTTTGGCCCTCGGTGGTGGTGCCATGGTCCAAGATATCGCGGCACATGGTTACAAACTGTTGATCAGCCTTGCTCATTGACCCTCCCGTCAGTCGCCTATAAGCGATTTTTATTGTAGCCCAGGCGTGCAGTGTCGGATTGGACACTTGGACGGGCACACGCAATGCACGGCAGCACGGACCGCATTCACAAGCGGAACACCTTTGCCTTTTTCTGACATATGACAGAAATTCCTTGCGCAAATCCGCACGTTCGCTATTCTATTGTTGACATATGTCAGATAAGGAGTGCGCATGGCAGGAAGACGCGAGAAATTGCGCCGTGTTGGGATCATCCCCGAATATCGCGGTTTTACCCCCGATGGCCTGGCGAGCGGCGACGCCATCGATATGACAGTCGACGAGCTCGAGGTGCTGCGCCTATGCGACTTGGAAGGCCTTAACCAAGAGGCAGTCGCCCAGCACATGGGCATTGCCCGCGCCACGGTGGCGGCAATCTGCAGCCGCGCGCATCGCAAGGTGGCAAACGCGTTGGTCAATGGACGGGCGATTATCATCGAGGGCGGCAATATCGCATACTCCCCCATCACCACGACAACGGCCGCATGGCCAGCAAGGGAGGTCGGCACCATGAGGGTGGCAACCACGTACGACAACGGCAACATCTTTATGCACTTTGGCCGCAGCGAGCAGTTCAAGATCTACGACATTCAGGACGGCAAGGTGCTCAACGAGCAGGTCGTAGGCACCGGCGGCACCGGCCACGGCGCCTTGGCAGGCCTGCTTGCCAACGGTGGTGTTGATACGCTCATTTGTGGCGGTATCGGCGGTGGCGCTATCAACGCGCTTGCTCAAGCCGGCATCACGGTCTATGCGGGCGCCCAGGGCAGCTGCGATGCCTGCGTCGAGGCCCTCATTGCCGGCACGCTCGCGCAGACCGGCGAGGCCACGTGCGGCTGCCACGGCCATGACTACGAGCACGCCCATGAGCACGGCGAATCCTGTGGTTGCCACGGCCATCACGAGCACGAGGGCCACGAGGGCTGCGGCTGCCACTAGCGGCACATACCCCAGCGCCAGCACGCTTCCGCGCGTGCGACAACCTGCGAACGAACGACGAAGGCCGCCTGGAGTACCATCCAGGCGGCCTTCGCCATACTCGACTCAACCAGCCGTTACTTCTTATTACGCATCTGCGCTTCCATCTGGCGCAGCAGGTCCATATCGGACTTGGGGCCGCCCGTACCCAGGCCGCCCATGCCGCCCAGACCCATAGCGTCCAGGCCAGGGATATTGGGCATGCGCATCTTCTTGCCCTTCTTACCCTTCTTGCCCTTCTTGCCGCCGGCCTGAGCCTGATTGGCCATCGTGCGCATGCGGCCCATCATCTTATTCATCTCGCCCCACTGCTTCATAAGGCTATTGACCTCGGTGGGGGTCACGCCGGCGCCCTTGGCAATGCGGGCACGGCGCTGACCGTTGATGATGGAGGGACGCAGGCGCTCCTCCTTGGTCATCGACATGATAATGGCCTCGTTCTTGTCGAAGATGCCCTCGTCCAGGTTGCCGCCCATCTGGTTGAGCGCGCGCTGGCCGCCGGGAAGCATGCCCAAGATGCCCTTCATGCCGCCCATCTTCTTGACGGCTTTCATCTGGTCGAGCATGTCGTTCATGGTAAAGCCCTCGCGCAGCATGCGCTCGGCGGCCTCGAGCTGCTCTGCGTCGGCCGCCTCCTGGGCCTTCTCGATGATGCCGACAACATCGCCCATGCCCAAGATTCGCTTGGCCATACGATCGGGATAGAACGGCTCAAGCGAATCGGGTTTCTCGCCCATGCTCACGAACTTGATGGGCTTGCCGGTCACCTGGCGCACCGAAAGCGCGCCACCGCCACGGGCATCGCCGTCGAGCTTAGAGATGATCACGCCGTCAAAGTCGGTGCGCTCGGCGAAGGTCGAGACGACGTTGACAATATCCTGGCCGGTCATGGCATCGACGACCATCAGCACCTGATCGGGCTTGACGGCCTTCTTGATGTCCACGGCCTCCTGCATCATCTGCTCGTCGATCTGCAGACGACCGGCGGTATCGACGATGACCACGTCGCGCAGGTGGTCGACAGCCTCCTGGATGGCGCCCTTGGCGATATCGACCGGGTGCTCGCCGTCACCGCGGAAGACCGGAACGCCGATCTCGCCGCCGAGCGTGGCAAGCTGGTCGGCAGCGGCGGGACGGTAGACGTCGCACGCGGCGAGCAGCGGCGAGCGGCCCTGCTTCTTGAGCAGGTAGGCCAGCTTTACGGCCGCCGTGGTCTTACCGGAGCCCTGCAGGCCCACGAGCATGATGACATTGGGAATGCGGTTACTAAAGACGAGCTTGCTCTCTGTGGAGCCGAGCATCTCGGTGAGCTCGTCGAGCACGATCTTGACGACGTTTTGCGCTGGCGACAGCGACTCCATGACCTCGGCGGTCATGCAGCGCTCCTTGGTCTTGGCGACGAACTCCTTGACGACCTTGAAGTTGACGTCGGCCTCGAGCAGCGCCATGCGAATGTCGCGCATGGCCGAGGTGATATCGGCCTCGGTCAGCTTGCCCTTGCCGCGCAGGCGGTCAAATGTGTCGTTGAGGCGATCGCTCAGGGAATCAAACACTAGTCACTCCTTAATTGGACTCGCCCACCAGGGCGCGGCAGAAATCTTTGGCATTGAACTCCTGCAGGTCATCGACCTGCTCGCCCACGCCCACGCGCAGGATCGGGAGCTTGAGCTTCTCGGCCACGGCCATGGCGATACCGCCCTTAGCCGTGCCGTCGAGCTTCGTCATGATAATACCGTCCAGGCCCAGAGCCTCGTTAAACTCGAGCGCCTGGTTCAGACCGTTCTGGCCGGTGGCGGCATCGATCACGAGCACGACTGAAACGGGCATGGGGCCGGCGGCCATATTGGCGGCGCGCTTACGCGTCACGTTAACCACCTTGGCAAGCTCGCGCATGAGCTCGGGGCTCGTGTGCAGACGACCGGCAGTGTCGATAAGCACCAGGTCGCTGCCGCGCTTGTCGGCCTCGTCGAGCACGTCGTAGCAAACACTTGCCGGGTCGGAGCCGCGTTCGCGCTTGATGACGGGGACGCCAGCGCGCTGGCCCCACACATCGAGCTGCTCGATGGCGGCGGCGCGGAACGTATCGGCAGAGCCGATCACGACATTCTTGCCGCGGGCGGCCATGGCGCTCGCGATCTTACCGACCGTCGTGGTCTTGCCGGCACCGTTAATGCCCACAAACAGCACGCAGCTCGGCGTATCGGAGAACGGATCGCGCTCGGTGGGCACAAAGTGCTGCTCAAGCTGCTCGGCCAGGGCGCGACGGAGTTGCGGGGCGGTCTTGAGGTTCTTCTTGGCCGCGGCATCGCGCAGGTCATCGGAGACCTTGATGGCGACCTCGGCGCCCATGTCACCCATGACGAGGGTGTCCTCCAGGTCCTCCCAAAAATCCTCGTCGACCTCGCCGCCAAAGTAAAAGACCTCGTTGAGGGCCTCGCGACTGCGCTCAAGTCCGCGCGAGAGAGCATCGAAGAATCCCATTATGCATTCACGACCTTTCCGGTTTCGCGATCGAGTTTTTGCGAGACGACGCGACTGACGCCGTCGGCTTGCATCGAGACGCCATAGAGGACGTCAGCGTCCTCCATAGTACGGCGCTGATGCGAAATGACCAAGAGCTGCGTATCGGAACGCAACACATCGAGCGCGCCGATGAGCTTGGACAGGTTGGCGTCGTCGAGTGCCGCCTCGACCTCGTCAAGCACATAGAACGGCACCGTGCGCGTGCGGTACACGGCAAAGAGCAGGGCGAGCGCCGTCAGGCTCTTCTCGCCGCCTGACATGAGCATCATCTTGGTGATGCGCTTGCCGCGCGGCTGCGCCACGACCTCGATACCCGTCTCGGCAGGATGCTCGGGATCGGTCATCTCCAGATGAGCCTGACCGCCCGGGAAGAGCATGGCGAAGATCTCGCGGAAGTTCGCATCGACCTTCTCAAACGTCACCAGGAACGCCTTGCGCATCTTACGGTCGATAGCCACGGTGATCTTGGTGAGCGCCTTGCGCGCGCTCTCCAGATCGGCCAGCTGCTCCTCGATGTAATCGGCGCGGCGCTTGAGCTGCTCGTACTCCTCCATGGCAACTTGGTTAACGGGACCAAGGTTGTTGATCTGGCGCACAAGCTGGTTGAGTTCGCGCTCGGCGGAATCGCGGTCCGTGGGCGCCGGAAGCATGAGCGCTTCCTCGAGCACCGTCGTGCCATCGGCGGTAATGGCCTTGATGGCAGCCTCGACCTGCACCTCGAGCTTGCCACGCGCGACCTTGAACTCGTTTTGCGTGGCAGAGGCGGAATCGACTCGCTCCTTAGCGCGGGCAACCTCTGCCTTGGCATCCTCGATGGTCTTCTTGAGCGAAGCGGAGTCCGCCTCCTCCAGAGAGGCCTGGTCACGCAGGCGCGCTGCCCAATCCGACGCGCGTTCCAACAGGGCAGAATAGCGTTCGTGCATGGGATCGACGCGCAGGCGCAGCAGCTCGAGCGAGCGCGAGGCTTGGCGTGTTCCGCGGATACGACGGTCGATGCCCTCAAGACGATGCTCCAGGTCGGGCACGCGGCCCTTCAGCGAACGCAGGCGTTCGCTCGTCTGGGCTAGGCGAACCTTGGCATCGGCGAGCTTACCGGCTGCCTCGGAGTCGTCACGGCGCACGCGATCGAGCTCGTCGTTGGCTTCGGCAATCTGAAGAACCAGGTCGCTTGCCTGCGCACGGGCCTCGTCGCGCGAACGGGTGAGCTCGTCAACGCGCGGGCGCGCAGCGCGAACGGCCTCGGCGGCCTGCTCGCGGCGCTTGGAGATGCGCACGCGCTCGACCTCGGCATTGTTGGCGCTTTGCTCCAAGCGGCCGATCTCGGAGAGCAGCGAGCGGCGCTCGCCTTCAAGACGGGCGATCTCGCCGGCGGCATCGCCCTCAGCGGCACGCGCCTCTTCGACGGCCGCATTGGCCTCGACGACCTGATCCGACACATGCTCAAACACGGCAGCCAGATCGGGCTCAAGCCCCTCCAGCTCGCGAATGCGACGCTTACGCTCCAGAGCACCCGAGGCCTCGCCAGCATCGAGGCCCACGCGCACCAGGCCGCCACAGCTTACGCGGGCGCCATCGGGAGTCACATAGGTCACACCGTCAACGACCGGCACCAACAGCGCGGCAGCCAAGTCATCGACCACGTAATAGCCGCCGAGCAGCGCCTCGACGACGGGTCCGTAGCCTGCGCGCACGGACAGACGATCAACCAGGCGGATACCGGCAGCGCCCTCAGCGGCGGTAGAGCCGCTCACGTCGCGCGCCACCAGCAGTGCTTCGCCCGAGGCCTTCTTTTGGTCCAGAGCCGCACGACCGGCACGCTCAAGCGCGGACGTATCGTCGAACAGAAGCGCATCGATATCGCCGGCGAGCAATTGCTCAACCAGGCCCTCAAGCTCGCGCGGGGCTTCGAGCACATCGCCCAGGCGACCCGTTACGTCATCGCCCAGCGCACCCACCAGACGGCTCACGAGCGGCGAGCTGTCGGCCATGCGCGCATCAAGCTTCTTTTGGCTGGCAAGCTCCGAGCGCACCTCGGATAACTTGTTGCGCGCCTCGCTCTCACGATTACGCAAGTCCTTCAGGGCCGCACGGGCGACCTCGGTGGCCTCACGCGCATCGACCTGAGCCTGGCGCGCCTCCTCAAGAGCGCCCTCAAGCTCCTCGGCGCGGTCGCGACGGCTCTCGAGCGAGGCCGTGACCTCCTCGAGCTGTTCATCGATCTGCTCCAGGCGCGAGGCATACATGTTGTCCTCGACCTCGGCATTGGAAAGCGAATCCTTCACCTTGGCGAGCTCGAGCGCAGCATTATCGGCAACGCGCTGCACATCGCGCTGCTCGCGCGTAAGCTGCGAAATCTGATTGTCGAGCGCAACGCGCCGCTCGTGGAGCTCGGCGGCGGCAGGACCAGCGGCGTCAACGTCCTCCTGGACCTGCATATGCGCGCCGGTCACTTCCTCGAGCCGAGCACGTGCGTCCTCGAGTTCCTCGACCACACGACGACGCTGATGCTCGGAGCTCGAAATCTGCCCGCGCATGTCGGACAGGCGCGACACCATGTTATGGCCCTTTTCCTCGAGCAGACGCATGTCTGAGTTAATGCGACCGACCACATCTTGCATATGGCGGCGTTGCTCGCCCAGATCGCCCACAAACAGGCCTTTTTCCTCGAGCATAACTTGGAGCTTCTCGAGCTCGCGCTCCTTTTCACCCAGGCGGTATTGCGCAAGCTCAAGTTCGGCGGCGCCCTCCTTAGAGCGGCTCTCCAGGTCGTTCCACTGCGACTGCAGCGAACGAAGCTCGTCGACGGCCAGCATCTGCGTAAGTTCGTTCGCGCGCGAGGACAGCTCTTTGTACTTGCGCGCGCGATCGACCTGACGCTCCAGTGGTCGCAGCTGACGGGCGATTTCCTTATTGATGTCGCGGGCACGCGTCAGATGCTCGTCCATCGACTTAATCTTTTTGAGCGCACGCTCCTTGCGGCGCTTGTGCTTGGAGATGCCGGCGGCCTCCTCGATGAGGGCGCGGCGCTCCTCGGGGCGGCTCTGCAAAATGGCGTCGAGCTTGCCCTGGCTGATGATGGAATGCGTATCCTTGCCCAGGCCCGAATCGTGCAGGATGTCCTGAATGTCCATCAGGCGGCACGGACTCGAGTTGATGAGGTACTCGCTTTCGCCCGAGCGATACATGCGACGGGTGATGGCGACTTCGTCAAAATCGACGGGCAGCATATGGTCCGAGTTATCGAGCACCAGCGTGACCTCGGCGACACCCACCGGCTTGCGCGCTGACGATCCCGAGAAGATGACGTCCTCCATGGCCTGGCCGCGCAGCTGCTTGGCGCTCTGCTCGCCCAGGACCCACAGAATTGAGTCGGAGATGTTCGATTTTCCCGAGCCGTTGGGACCGACGATGACGGTCAGGCCCGGCTCAAACGTCATATGGGCGCGGTCGGCAAACGACTTGAACCCTTTGAGCGTGAGGGACTTGAGATACACGGTTCCTCGCTTACACGTGCTTCTTGTTCAGAATCACGCCGTTGGTGGTGTAACCCATGCGGTCGAGCGCTTCGAGCGCGGCGGCTCCCTCGGCTTCCTTCTTAGAGGAACCGGTGCCGCGACCCTGGCGAATGCCATCGATGAGCACCACGGCGGTAAAGGTGGGCGCATGCGCCGGGCCCTCGGAGCCAACGAGCTTATACGCCGGGGGCTCGTGACCGTCGGCTTGCACGCACTCCTGCAAAAACGACTTGGGGTTCGCGGGGTGCTCGGCACGCTCGGAAGCCAAATGCGGCTTAAGCGTACGGTGAATGAACTCCGCCGCGGCATCCCAGCCGGCATCCAGGTACAGCGCGCCCACGAGCGACTCATAGACGTTCTCGAGGGCCGAATGCAGGCCGCGGGCACCAGTACCGGTCTCGGAGGCACCAAAGATGATGATGTCGTCGATGCCCAGCTCGTGAGAAACCTCGGACAGCGTAGCGCCCGAGACAAGCGACACCTTCAGGCGCGTGAGCTTGCCCTCGTCAAACTCCGGATAGGACTCAAACAGGGAGCGTGCGACCACAGCGCCCAAAATGGAATCGCCCAAGAACTCAAGGCGCTCATAGCTGGCAGAAACCGGCTGGCCCTCGACTGCCGAGGGATGCGTAAGGGCCGCGCGCAGCAGCACTTTATTATTGAACTCGTGGCCCAGGATTTCCTGGGCGCGCGTAAGTCGTTCAGACAAAGCCAAGACCTAGGCCTCCCTGGCGTTTTCGATCGCGTCGACAGCGTCGGCGACAGAGTTAAGCGAGAGCAGAGTCTCGTCATCGATCTCGAGGTTGAACTCGTCCTCGATAGCCGTAACCAGCTGCAGGCGCTCGAGCGAGTTGGCATCGAGGTCGTCAAAGGTGGTCTCATCGCTAATTTCGGCAACATCGACGCCCAGAACGTCAGCAGCGACCTCGGCGATCTTGTCGAAGATTTCGGAGCGGTCCATAGCGCTTCCTCTCATAGTGCATGAATACCAAAAGAATGGTACCGTCCGGGCGGTACCAAGACACGGTTCTGATTCTACCCCACGACGCACGCCCCGAGGCGCATAACGCCGCTGTTATAAAACGATGCCGTCCATGGAGTTGGCGACATTCTCGACCAGCCCCGCGCGCACGGCTTCGGCCGCCGCGAGCGTACCGTTTTTAACAGCCTCGACCGAGGTGGCGCCATGGCCGATCAGGACCACGCCGCGCAGGCCCAAAAGAATCGCGCCGCCCTTGGCGTCGCCCGAAAGCTTGGCTTTAATCTCGCGCATCTGTTTTTTGATGAGCAGCGCGGCAATCTTGGTGCCGAGCGAAGACATAAAGACACCCTTGAGCTCCTGCAGCAAAAATTTGGCAGCGCCTTCGGTGGCCTTGAGCGCAATATTGCCCGACATGCCATCGGCAACGATGACATCGAAGTTACCTGAGGTGATGTCCGTTCCCTCGCAGTTACCAACAAAGCCGGGAACGGCGGCTTTCATGGCCGGGAAGCAGGCCTTGGTAAAGTTGGAGCCCTTCTCGTCCTCGGTGCCGTTGGCAAGCAGGCCCACGCGGGGATGCTCGATGCCCAGGACGACGCGGGCATAGGCGCTACCCATCTGGGCAAAACGTACCATGTCGTCGACCTCGACATCGGGGTTGGCGCCCATATCGCACAGCACCGTCAGACCGCCGGCGCGATTGGGCAGTGCATTGGTCAGACAGGGGCGCACCGGCTGTTTCTTGCCTTCGGCCTGATACCTAAACGGCGTCACGTAGGCGGTAGCAGCGGCGGTCATGGCACCGGTCGAGCCGGCAGAGAAGAAGGCGTCCGCATTACCCTTCTTGATGGCGCGACACGACAGCACGATCGACGACTTGCGTTTAGTCATCACGGCGCGAATGGGATCGTCATCCATGGCGATAACGTCAGGTGCCTCAAGGGCCTCAACACGTGCATGGGAAGCGGCAAAAGGGTTGACGATTTCGGCGGGGCCAGCTGCCAAGACCTCGATATCGGGATCGGCGGCAAGCGCAGCCTCGATACCATCGAGAACAACCTGAGGTTTCTCGTCTCCGCCCACAACGTCTACACAAACGCGAACGTTACTCATAAACATGCTCCTTATACAAAAATGGCCGACTCATTGAGCCGGCCATTGTGGTTCCATTTGGAACGGCATCGCATCCAGAGTATACCGTTACTCGGTAACGATAACCTCGCGGTCCTTGTAGAAACCGCAGCTGGAGCACACGTGGTGCGGAAGCTTAACAGCGCCGCAACGGGGGCACGTGGACTGAGCCGCAGCCGAGATCTTCATGTTGGCGGAACGACGGGTGTGAGTGCGGATACGACCCTGCTTTTGTTTAGGTACGGGCATAGTGACCTTCCTTATGAACTATCCAGTGTGGCGATTACGCGCAAGTAGCGATACTACCACAGTTTTACTCATCAAGCTTGAGATTCTTCAATGCTGCAAATGGATTTTCCGTGGCTTCGGCCCATTCGGCCTCGGCTCGGGCAGCACAATCGCATTGCTCCACGTTGAGATTGCAACCGCAAGTGGGGCACAGACCGCGACAATCGGGCTTGCAGAGCACCACAAACGGCGTGTCCATAACGACCGCGTCATTGATGGGCTCACCCAGATCGACGATACGGTCCTCACCCAGAAGCTCGTAGCCGTCCTCGTAGGCCTCGGGATCCTCGGGCTCCTCAAAGAGGTAGAACTCCTCGATCTCTCCGGCGATATCAAACGAGGCGGGCTCCAGGCAACGGTCGCACTCACCGGTGGCGTGCGCGCGGACCATGCCCGTGAGCAAGACACCGGTACCGGCATTGGTAAAGACAACGTCGTAGTCGATGCCGTCCTGAAGCTGGTACTCCTTCTCGCCCACCGTGTAGGTGGCGACATCGACCTTACCGGTCAGCGGATACGAATCTCCAGGAAACTCGAGCTGCTCGGAAAGATCGACGGTAACGCTCGGGAACTCAGCCATTACCACTGACCATTCTGTTGGGCGGCACCCTCGTTGAGCTGCTGACGGCAACGGGTAACGGTGCCGGTCAGGCTCTTGAGGTTCTCCTCCAAGTGCGTAAAGACCTGCTCTGCGTAGTCCTCGGCAGCATAACGCGTCTCGCGCTCGTACTGCTGGGCACGATCGCGGATGTCGTCGGCCTGCTGCTGCGCAAGACGGACGATCTCCTGCTCACCGGCAATGGTGAGGGCCTGCTGCTGAGCGTCGGCGATGATGGAATCGGCCTGAGCGGCGGCGGAAGCCATAAGCTCCTCGCGCTCCTTAAGGATACGGCGGGACTTCTGCCACTCCTCGGGATAGCTCATGCGGATCTCGTCGAGGATGTTGAAGAACACGTCGGCGTCGATGACCTTGAACTGAGCGTTCTTGCCGAAAGGCGGCTTGGCTTCCTCGATCAGCCCTTCGAGCTCATCGACCAAGCTGACGATCCTATCGCCAGGAAAATTCTCGCCCGGCATCCGGTCTCCTTTCATAGGTAACATATCATCGTGCTAGTTTACCACATGCCACCAGGCAATAAAAAACGTCACGAAAAGCGATGTCTGAGCGCTTCAACCACGTTGGACGGGACAAACGTCGATACATCGCTGCCGAGCGAGGCGATCTGGCGAACGACCGAGCTCGAGATATAGCCGTACTGCGGCGCACTCATGACAAAGATGGACTCCAACTCGTTATCCAAGCGGTAGTTGAGGTCGGCCTGCTGCAGCTCGTACTCAAAGTCAGTCATGGCGCGCAGACCCTTGACCACGGCCCCCGCCCCCTGCTCACGAGCGAAGTCGACCAAGAGGCCGGTAAAAGGCAGGACCTCGACGCCGTCGATATCACCGAGTGCCTCGCGGGCCAGCGCCACGCGCTCATCGAGCATAAACGTGGTGCCCACACCGTTTTTACCCTGCGACTCGGCAACAGCGACGATCACGCTGGGAAAGATGCGGCGGGCGCGGCGGATCACATCGATATGGCCAAACGTGATGGGATCGAAGGTGCCCGGGACGATCACGCGGTTGATGGTGTCATTCATGGGCGTCCTCCTGAAACGTCGTGGCATCGCTGTCATCGGCATCGGTGGCGGTATCGTCATCCTCGCCCTCGCCGACCCAACGGAGCAGGTCGACCGAGGTGATGCCATAGCGTTTCTCACGCACGGTTACAAAGCCGGCAGGATGTGCACCCGCGTCGGCGGCAGCATGCTCAAACAGAGCATAGGCACCCGGGGTGAGCAGACCCTGCTGGGCCAGGTTCTGCAGCAGCTCGTCGACCGGCTTGGCACCAAAAGCATAGGGCGGGTCGAGCAAGACCAGATCAAAGGGGCCGCCCGGTACACGACCGCGCGAGGCACTCGCCAGCATGTCACCCGTGACCACGCGCCAACGCGCACGGTCACGGCAGAGCGACTCGATATTCTTGGTAATGAGCCGCGCGGCGTTGCGATCGATCTCAAACGTCGTGAGCGAGCGGGCCCCACGAGAGAGCATCTCTAACCCTAAGGCACCGGAGCCGCCAAAGGCGTCCAGCACACGGACCTCGTCCAGATCGAAGTCGAATGCCGACATGACCATAGATGCGCATGCCTCGCGCACGCGATCGGTCGTGGGGCGGGTAACATCGCGACCACGGGGCTCCTCGATCTTACGACCGCGCCATTCGCCGCCGATGATTCTCATCCTCCGCTGACCTCCTTAAATATGTGTCGATATCGCATGGCGACCGCATCGCGCAGAGGGCGCGTCGCCACAGAGTCAAGGTTGCAAGCATACCGCAAGAGCTCGACCGCGTCCAAATGGGCCCACTCGATCAGCTCCTCGTCGGCATCCAGGTCGACAAAGCGCAGGGTCACACCGCCATGCTGACGGTACCCCAGGATTTCGCCCTCGTGGCGCAGACGCAGGTCCATCTGGGCGAGCGTAAAGCCATCCGAGCTTTTTTCAAGCGATTGCAGACGATCTTGCGCCGCCGATGCGCCGCCGTTGCCCTTGGAGTGCGTCATGACCAGGCACGTGCCCGACACGCCGCCACGGCCCACGCGGCCTCGCAGCTGGTGCAGGGCAGCCAAACCAAAGCGCTCGCCGTTTTCGATGACCATGACGGTGGCGTTGGGCACGTCAACGCCCACCTCGACCACCGTAGTCGAGACGAGCACGTCAATCTCGCCACGCTTGAAGGCGTCGATCACGCGGTCCTTCTCCCCCGCTGGCATACGGCCGTGAAGGCGCTCGATGGCAAGACCCGGCAACGCCAGACGCAGGCGATCGAGCTCGGTCGCCGTATCGTGAAGCGGCACGGGGACCGTCACGCGGCCCTCGTCGTCGCGGGCAATACCGGGCACGTCTTCCAGCTCATCGGCCGAGTCACTCGGCACCACGAGCGGGCAAATCACGTAGGCCTGCTGACCCTTTTCATGCGCCTCGCGGATGGCGCCATAGGCGAGGTCGCGGCTCGACTCGGTGAGCACGCGTGTCGACACGCCAGCGCCAGGGACGGGCCGATGGCGGATGATGCTCGTATCCAGATCGCCGTAGACCGAAAGCGCCAGCGTACGCGGGATGGGCGTTGCCGTCATAACGAGCAGATCGGCACCGGGGCCCTTCGCGCGTAGGGCGTTGCGCTGGCCAACGCCAAAGCGGTGCTGCTCGTCGATGACAACAAGCGACAGATGCTTGAACGCAACGTTATCCGAAAGCACCGCATGGGTGCCAAAGAGGACATCGAGCTCGCCGGACTGCAGCTGCTCATGGATCCGCTCGCGCTCGGCCGCCGGAGTGGCACCCGTCAGCAGCGCCCACGTTATACCGGCCTGAGAGAGCAAGGGGCCGGTCTTATCAGCATATTGGCGCGCCAGCACGCCCGTGGGCGCCATAGCGCAGGCCTGCGTGCCGCTATCGGCAGCCACAGCCAGCGCACAGGCGGCAACGGCGGTCTTACCGGTACCGACATCGCCCAGCAGCAGACGGTTCATCACGCGCCCGCTATCGCACATGTCATGCAGGATGTCTTGGAATGCGGCCTCCTGCTCGTCGCTCAGCGAAAACGGAAGGGCCTGTTTAAGCGCGCCCAGATGCTCGCCCGCGATGTGGGCATAGGGCACCACATCGACCAGGCCGCCGTCGTTGCGCAGACGCAGCGCCAGCTGCAGGTAGAGGCACTCCTCGTAGGCAAGACGCCGGCGTGCGATGTCGCGCTCAGCCATGCTCGAGGGAAAGTGGATCGAACGCAACGCGCGGGCATTGCTCATGAGCTTCCGCTTTGCGCGCAGCGGCGCGGGAATCGGATCGAACGGATTGCCGACGACCTCGAGCGCGCCGCTTACGATGCGGCGCATCCACGCCTGGCTCACGCCATCGCTCACGTAATGGACCGGCAGAATGGTACCTGCGGCGCGCCCGTCCTCGAGCTTTTCAAAGTGGGGCGAGGCCATCTGCTTAAAACCGTAGGCAAACTCGACCTTGCCCATCACAGCCAGGCGGTCGCCCTGCTTAAGCTGCTGGGCAATCCAGGGCTGGCGGAAAAAGGCGACCTGTAGCACGCCCGTCTCGTCAACAAGTGAGACCTCGGTCACCTGCATGCGCGGGCGCGGCTGCTTTTGGACGATACGGTCGACCGTGGCGATGATGGTGCACACGGTACCGATGGGCGCCATCTCGATGGACCACGAACGGGTAAAGTCGAGGTATCGATGAGGGATATGGAGAAGGAGGTCCCCCACCGTCCGAATTCCCAGACGGCGAAGGGCCTCCTCACGTTTACCCGAAACATATTTGAGTCGCGCGATATCCTCGTCGAGCGCATTGCTCTGGGCAAAGCGCTCCGAGACGCGCGGCACGGAGCACAGCTCGGACATGGGCAGTTGCCTACTCGATCGAGAAGATCACGGGATAGAGCGGCTGCTCGCCACGATGGGCGTCAATCTCCAGATCGGGCTGAGCCTCCTCGATAGCGTCGACGATCTCCTGGAAGGCCTCATCGGACAGCTCCTCGCCAGCCAGAATCGTCAGCGCGTCGCCCTCCTCTTCCTCCTGCATGCGGTTGATGCAGTCGAGCGTGACCTGCTTCACGTCGGAGCCGACCACGTCGATGGAGCCGGCGATGATACCCATGACGTCACCGGAGTGAATCGGAGAACCGTCAGAGGCACTGGAGTCGCGCACGGCGCGGGTGACCTCGCCATCGCGGACCTCGCTGATGGCGTCGACCATGGCGGCGACGGCATCCTCGAGCTCGGAATCGGGCAGGACTGCAAACAGCGCGGAGAAGGCCTGCGGGACGGTCTTGGTGGGAACGACGGCGACCTTCTTGTCGGTGCAGGCTGAGGCAGCAGCCTCAGCGGCCATGCGGATGTTGCCGTTGTTGGGCAAGATGATGACCGAGGTCGCGTTGACCTGGTCCACCGCGCCCAGCAGGTCGGCGGTCGAGGGATTCATAGTCTGGCCACCGGAGACGACCACGTCGACGCCAAGGGACTTGAGGATGTCGGCCTCGCCGGAACCGGCGGCAACGGCGACAAAGCCCAGCGCCTTGGCGGGCTCGGCGGCCTTTTCCTGATCCTCGTGGATCTTAGCGGTACGGTCGTGGGCCTCCATCTCCATGTTGTGGATAAAGACCTCATAGATCTGACCGAGCTGCAGCATGTGCTCGAGCACCAGGTTGGGGGTATTGGAGTGCACATGGATCTTGTAGTCGGGATAGGCGCCCACGAGCAGCTCACAGTCGCCCATGGAGCCTAGGAACTTAAGGCATTCGTCCTCGTCAAACGGGGCGTCGGCCTTAAAGAGAAACTCGTTGCAGTAGCGGAACTCCGAGCCCTCCCAGTCGTCGTTAGCCTCGATCTCAACGCGGCCAAGAGCGGCATCGCGGGCAGAGCCGGCGGAGTCAAACGTAGCGGAGAAATCCTCGACAACGGTGCTGCGACCAAGCGCGGCGGCAACAAAGTTCTCCAGGAAGATGGCAAAGCCGAAGGCGCCTGAGTCGACCACGCCGTTCTCTTTGAGGACGGGCAGCAAGTCGGGCGTGCGGGCGACGGACTGGTACGCCTCGACGACGATAGCATCGAGCGCATCCTCGGCCGAGAACTTCTTCTTCTCGCACTCATCGGCCTTGGTCGAGACATCGCGCAGGACCGTGAGGATCGTGCCCTCGATGGGCTTGCGGACAGCCTGGAAGGCGACCTTGACGGCACGACGGAAGGCGAAGGCAATGTTGGCGGACGTAATAGGCTCGTCGGCAGAGACAAGGCCCTCGGCCACGCCGCGAAGAATCTGCGAGGTAATAACGCCGGAGTTACCGCGAGCGCCCATGAGAGAGCCGTGGGTGATGGCACCGGCGATGGCCTCCATATCGGCATCGGCGGGAAGGGCAGAGAGCTCCTTGGTCACCGAGGCGAGCGTGAGCGACATGTTGGTGCCGGTATCGCCATCGGGTACGGGGAAGACGTTGAGCTTGTTGATCTCCTCGGCCTTGTCGGAAACGGCAGCCGCAGCGATCGGAAAACAGGTGCGAATGGTCTTTGCAATCATGGGTATTTGAATCTCCGTTTTCGGATGCTAGTTCAGACGGCTCTTGAGCGCGTCGATATGGATGCCGATCTTAAGGCTGGCGGGATCGATCTGGGCGATCTCCTGCAGAGTGAAGGCAACGGAGCTCGAAAGATTGTGGCAGACGGACTTCATGTTGACGCCGTTCTCGAGCACGACGTGAAGATCGACCGTAAGGCCGTTCTCGTCGGCGGAGACAAGCACGCCCTTGCGGAGGCGCTGACCGGCAAGCAGGCGCACGCTCTCGGCGCCCTGGAGCTGCTCAGCCATACCGACGACGCCATAGCACGTCATCGCGGCATAACCGGCAATATCGGCAATAACGTCGTTCGAGACGCTCAGGCTGCCGTTAATGGTCTCAGACACAAGAATCTCCTTATCTGGTGCTCGCGGCACCATCTCGTGGGAGCAATCACTGCAATATTCTACAACGACCGCGCCATGTTGAGGTGGCGGGCCTCGGGATTACATCCTCGACACGAAATGTTGATACGGTAACGTTCGCGAACGGCGATCGCGGCATGAAAAAACCCGCCGCATAAGCGACGGGTTTTACAACCTGGCTCCCCGGGTAGGACTCGAACCTACAACAGCGCGGTTAACAGCCGCGTGCTCTACCATTGAGCTACCGAGGAATTTAAAGCCCAACGGAAAGGGCTGGAAAATTCTGGCTCCCCGGGTAGGACTCGAACCTACAACAGCGCGGTTAACAGCCGCGTGCTCTACCATTGAGCTACCGAGGAATAGGTGCGTGCTCTCAAGCAACGAATTTTATTATACGGACGAATCAGCTTAGGGCAAGAAATTTTTTAATAAATTGACCGCCCTAGTCGTTGGGGACGTTCTTAAACGACTAGTCATTCAAGAACGTCCCCAACGACTACATGAAAGCGCCCCCGAGCGGATGTGCTTGAGGGCGCCTCTTGCTTGACTAGCTTTCGATATAGTCTTTGAGCTTGCTGCTACGGCTCGGGTGGCGGAGCTTGGCCAGGGTCTTGGACTCGATCTGGCGGATGCGCTCGCGCGTGACGCCAAACTCGCGGCCGACTTCCTCGAGCGTGCGGGGATGTCCGTCGACAAGGCCAAAGCGCAGCTCGATAACCTTGCGCTCACGATCGGCAAGCGAATCGAGCACCTGGGTGAGCTGCTCCTGCAGCATGGAGAAGCTGGCCGCATCGGGCGGAACGATGGCCTGGGAGTCCTCGATGAAGTCGCCCAGCTGGGAATCCTCTTCCTCGCCGATAGGGGTCTCGAGCGACACAGGCTCCTGCGAGATCTTCTGGATCTCGCGGACGCGGTCGGCGCTCATGTCCATCTCGGCACCGATCTCCTCGGGGGTCGGGTCGCGACCAAGGTCCTGAAGAAGCTGGCGCTGCACGCGGACGAGTTTGTTGATGGTCTCGACCATATGCACGGGAATACGGATGGTACGGGCCTGGTCGGCGATAGCGCGCGTGATGGCCTGACGGATCCACCACGTGGCGTACGTGGAGAACTTAAAGCCCTTCTGGTAGTCGAACTTCTCGACGGCGCGGATCAGACCGAGGTTGCCCTCCTGGATCAGGTCCAGGAACAGCATGCCACGGCCGACATAGCGCTTGGCGATGGAGACGACCAGACGCAGGTTTGCACTGATGAGCGCCTGCTTGGCTTCGAGGCCCACGTTCTCAATGCGCGTAAGGCGACGCATCTCGGCACGCGTGAGTTCGAGCTCACCAGCATCGGCAGCCTCGAGCTTCTCGGTGGCCTCAAGACCGGCCTCGATCTTCATGGCCAGATCGACCTCTTCGGAGGCGGTCAGAAGGTCGACCTTGCCGATCTCCTTGAGGTACATACGGACCGGGTCGCCGGTCAGCATCACCGTGGAGGCATCGATGCCACGCACGCGGGAGCGTGAACGGGACGTGCGCACGGTGCGCTTCTTCTTGCTCTTGGAAGAACCCATCTCGGCGTCGGCCTGACGGGCCATCTTGAGCTCGTGATCGTCGAGCGAGCCGGAATCGTGCTCGTCGTCGTCATCGAAATCGTCGGTATCGGTATCGTTATCGTCATCGTCGACGTCCATGGGGGCGTCGTCGTTACCGCTCGCGGAGATAATCTGGATGCCGCTGTTGCGCAGCGCGGAATACACCGCGGTGAGCTGCTCGTCAGAAACATCGATATCCTTCAGGGCGACCTGAATCTCGTCCTCGGTTACCGAAGTCCTGTTTGAGCCGTTGCCCATAAGCTTTGCAACGTAGGATTCCAGCCCAGTACCCGTGCTCTCAGTCTTTTTTGGCACAGATTCTCCCTTCATAGTCCACAGGACTCAATACTTTAGCACACACATTGACGTCTATACCCAAAAAGAGGGCTGGATATAGGCGAGAATACGCTGGTTGACCACAACATCTAGGCTTATTCGGTGCCTGCAGCCTCCAGGCCGATCAAACGGAACGGGTCCGCCACGCCGCCGATCGACTTTTGCAGTTCGCGTTGACGCTGCGAATCTTGCGCGGCCTGAACGGTCAGCGCGCGACGGGCCTCACCATCGAGTGAACGGTCCTGGCGCAGCCTGGCCTGTGCAGCACGCATGCGGCGCTTGATGGTGTAGAGCTCGAGCGTATCGAGCATGAACACGATGTTCGTCTCGGTGGGGTGCTTGCTCGTCGCCGAGATGCGCCCGGCACTCACAAGCGTTGCCGCATCGGGACACACCGAGCGCGCCGCATCCATGCAGGCTGCAGGATCGGTTCCCGGCGGCGTTGCCAGAACGGCCCATGCGATGGACTCGTGACGTGGGTCGACCCACTCGATGGAGCAGATGCGGTCGGCGTACGTGCGGAACAGGTCGGGGTAGCTCGTGAGCATCGTCAACAGTTCGCGCTCCCCTGCCAAGGACTTGCGTTCAAGATCGGTAAGAACCATCGGCGCCGCCGCAGCCGGTGCGCCCGAACCGTCAGCCGCAGGCACAGCGCCCATACCATCAGGCACATCGATCGGCGGAAGATCGTCGGGGGCCTCCACGGGCGCGGCACCGTAGGCATCGAGCGGGACGTAGTCGTACGGCTCTTCTTCGACCGGCGTCGCTACTGCCGGCGTCGCGCCCGATGCCCAAGCGCCGCGACCGGCATCGCGAGAACCCGACGCCCGACCGCCCGCGCTACCGGACCGCTCAGCCTGTGCCCGCTGGCGCTCATAGTTCTGCTCACGACGTCGTTCAGCATCCTCGCGCTTGGCGACATCGCGAAACACACGGCCCGAGCTCTCGCGCACGGTCTCCAGGTCCAAACCAAGCAGGTCGGCAATCTGGATAAAGTACGTGTCGATCATATAGCTATCGCGCAGCGGATAGATAAGCGTCAGCGCATCTTCCAGCGCCTTGGCGCGACCGCCCGGCGTGCTAATATCGCTCGACTCCTGCAGCGAACGGTACACAAAGTCCATAAGCGGCTCGGCCGCGTCGATGCGCGCCTGCAGCTCCTGGCCGCCGTGCGCCGAAATAAACTCCATAGGGTCGTTGCCGTCGGGCAGCACCACGCAGCGCAGGTCCATAGAATCCTGCTCGATAAACTGAATCGCACGGCGAGCGGCCTTTTGGCCGGCGGCGTCACCATCGAACATGTACACGATGCGCTTGGCAAAGCGGGTGAGCGTCTTGACATGATGCTCCGTGAGCGCGGTGCCCAGCGTGGCGACAACGTTTTTAATCCCCGCCTCCCAGCAGGCGATGCAATCGGTATAGCCCTCCACCACGATGGCGGTATCCTGCGCGACGATAAACTCCTTGGCCCAATTAAAACCGTAGAGGTTTCGCTTTTTATGGAACACGCTCGTCTCGGCGGTGTTGAGATACTTAGGCTGACCGTCGCCCATAATGCGACCGCCAAAGGCAATGTTGTGACCCTGCTCGTCAAAGATGGGGAACATCACGCGGTCGTAAAAGCGGTCGGCAAGCTGCCCGCGCCCGCGGCTCACGGCAACGTTGGCGTCGATCATCTCCTGTGGGGTAAAACCCGCCTGGGACAGGTGCGACACCAGCGCGTTACGGCCCGGTGCAAAGCCCAGGCAGTAGCGGCGGCAGACGTCGCCGCCCATGCCGCGGCTGGCAAAGTACTCGCGCGGACGGCCGTCCTTACCACGCATGAGCATGGTGTGGTAGAACTGGGCGGTCTCGGCGCACAGATCGTAGATGCGGGCACGCTTGGTGCCGCGCTCGCGCCGATCTCCGGTGTCATGCAGCTCAATACCCGCGCGATCGGCCAAGTAACGGATTGACTCGGGAAAGCTCAGGTTCTCGCGCTTCATGATATACGTGAAAACGTCGCCACCCTCGCCGCAGCCAAAGCAATGCCACACCTGCGTGGCGGGGATAATGTGGAAGGACGGCGTCTTTTCGCCATGGAAGGGGCAGCATCCCCAAAACTCATGGCCGCGGGGCTTGAGCTCGACCGTTTCCTGCACGATGGCAACCAGGTCAGACGCAGCGCGTACTTGGTCTTTTTCTTCATCGCTAATCACGGATGCTCACCCCCTGATCGCCCAAGTTGTGACGAATGTCCTCGATATTACCCTCGACGGTCGCGATCAACTCATCCAGCGAATCGAACACGCGCGAGGGACGCAGCCAACGCGTAAACGCCAGCGAAACAAAAGAGCCGTACAGGTCGCCCGTATAACCAATTAAATTAGCCTCGAGATGCGCCGAAGCGACATCGTCGGCATACGTCGGCGGCAGTCCGACGTTCACGGCAGCGGGCCACGCGGTGTCATCGACCAGCACCAGACCCTCATACACGCCATCGGCAGGCACCTGAATACCGTCGGGAACCTGCAGGTTTGCCGTGGGAAAGCCCATGCCAGAGCCCTCGTGACGGCCGCGAATAACACCGCCACGCACCATATACGGGCGGCCGAGCAACTCAGCAGCAAGCTCCACATGGCCCTGTCCCAGCTCATGACGAATGCGAGTGGCGCAAATGGCCTCACCGCCCTCGCAAAGCAGATCGTGACCATACACGTCAACGCCGTACTCGGAACCCCAGGCGCGCATCTCGGCAACACCAGAAGCACCGCCACGACCCAGCCTAAAGTCACTGCCAACGCGAATCGATCGAATGTCGACCAGACGCGACACCAGCGAGAGAAAATCAACATGGTCAAGCGCCGCAACCTCAGGCGTAAAGGGAACGGCCACCACCGCATCGACCCCGGTTTGAGCCAGGGCATGCAGACGGTCGGCCGTCGTCATCAATTTTTGAGCGGGCGAAGGGCTCACCACGACGTCCGGGTCGGGATCGAAGGTAACCACAACCGCCTTACAGCCATGGGCACGGGCATCACGGACAAGCGCTTCGATGAGTTCCTGGTGTCCACGGTGAACGCCGTCGAACACGCCAATGGCGATCGATGCGGAACCCAAGTGCTCACACTCATAAAACGTATCGGCAGTAACGATGCGAGCCTCATCCGACTCGCCCGCGAAAAAGACGCGCGCGAGCTCGCGAGCGGACAACATCATCGAACACCGCCGATTGCCTGCGGAAACACGTGCTCCATAACAAAGCAGCCACTCTCAATGCGGGCGAGCGCCTTGAGTCCCCCATCGAGCACCAGCGCAAACGGCGCCTTCGAGGCATCGAAATCGGCAAGCGCACGCTCAACGGGAATACGTCGGCCGCAGAGCAGGTCGTCGGCAAGATTGCCCGGCAAGTCAACACGCGTGGCGCCCAAGGCCGCAATGGGATCCAGGGCAAAGCCAGCGGCGGACTCGGGAGAAAGCTCCTCGACCGCATGACAGGTGCCAATGGAAACAACACCGGAGGCCGTGCGGCGCAGCGCGGAAATGTGCGCGGCGCTCTCGCAGGCGCGGCCCAGGTCGCGAGCGAGCGCACGTATATAGGTGCCCTTGCTCACCGAGAACGCCACGGTCCACACACACGTATCACCCTCGCCGCCCACGGCGATCAGGTCGGCGGCATAGACCTCGACGGGGCGCGGAGGTAGGTCCACCGCATTGCCCTCGCGAGCAGACTTGTAGGCGCGAACGCCATTGACCGAGATAGCCGAAAACGCCGGCGGCACCTGCATCTGCGGACCCAGCATGGCGGCCAAGCGCTCACGCGCATAGGCAGGATCGCGGAGCTCGTCGGCAACAGCCACCGTGCGGACCGCCTCGCCCTCCGCATCATCGGTATTGGTCTCGGCACCAAACGAGATGTCGGCGACGTAGCTTTTGATATCGAGCGTGAGCATACCCAGCAGACGGGTGGCCTGGCCCACGCCCACCACCATGACACCCGATGCCATGGGGTCGAGCGTGCCGGCATGGCCGACGCGCCGCTCATGGAGGGCGCGTCGGCATTGCGAGACCACATCGTGGGACGTGCAGCCCACCGGCTTATCGACGGCGAGCAGCATATTCAGTTGAGAAGGCATACGACGAGCCATGTACCATCCAAAAAGTTAAAGCTCGACGGTCACCGAAGCGGGATCCTCCCCCACCAGCTCGGCCAGCATGGGAAGTGCCACGGTGAGCGTCTCGAGAATCGTTCCGTTGTTGGAGAAACCGGCGGCAGCGGGATGTCCGCCTCCGCCAAAGGCAGCAGCGATCTCGGAAACGTTGAGGTCGCCCTTGGAGCGCAGGTTGCCGCGCACCTTGGTATCGCCCTCGATACCCTTCAGGAACAGGCAGACCTCGACGCCCATCACTGAGCGCACCACGTCAACCAGGCCGTCGCACTCATCCGAGGTGACACCGCAAGCCTCAAGGTCACTCTGGTACGCGTAGCTATACGCGACGCGCCCGTGGGCCACTGTCTTGATGCGGCCCATAACGATGGACTTGAGGTGCAAAAACTCAACGCGCATGCTCTGATATACCTCGAGTGCCACTCGCGCCGGATCGGCACCGTGGGCAACCAGTCGCGAAGCCGCATGGAACGCAGCGGCATCGGCGTTTTGGTACTGAAAACGGCCGGTATCGGTAACCAAGCCACACAGCAGGCAGGTCGCAACGCCATCACGTGCGACAATGCCGCAATTGTCCAAGAAACGGTCGATGATCATGGCGCAGGCCGCGGCATCGACGCGCCTCAGACTCAGCTCGGCAAACTCCTCGCGCGCCGGATGATGATCGAAGCACACCACATGCTTGGAGCGACGAAGCACCTCGGCGGAATTATTGAGGCGCTCGACGACCGGTACGTCCACCGAGATGAACAGGTCAGGATTGCCGGCGTACGCAGATGCCGGCACCAGACGGTCGGAGCCTTCCATAAAGCGGTAAATGCGCGGAACCGGGTCATCGTCTGCCAGCAGAAGCGCAATGTCCTTGTTGGGGAAAAACTTCATGAGCGAAAGGCCCAGACCCAATACGGAGCCCAAGGCATCGCCATCGGGAGAAGTATGTCCCGAAATCGCAATGGAGGACGCACCCTCGATGAGCTCGAGGATGCGTCGCTGAATATCTGCAGACTCGCACGAGGCGAGGTCGGCGGAATTAGTCATCTAAAGCTGCCTCCTGGGCGGCATCCGCTATCGGATAGCCGTCCTCGTCCTTTTCGATCGCAAGCGTGGCGGGAACGTTTTCCAGCGCACGCGTGATGCGCTCGGCCTCATCGGTCGAGCGATCGATGCGAAAATCGAGCTCGGGCGTAACACGCCAATCGAGCGAGCGAGCCAACAGGCTGCGAATACGGCCCTTAGCGCTAGCGAGCGCCTCCATGACCTCGTCGTAGCGGCTCGCATCGCACGACACGTACACGCGCGCGAACGAACGGTCCACCGCGACCTCGACCGCGGTCAAAGTAACCAGGTCGAGACGCGGATCGGAAACCTCAAAGAGCAGGATATAACCGAGCTTCTCGCGAAGCTGCTCGCCCAGACGGCGGGTTGCCTGCGTTTGCTTCATAGCGCTACCCCCTACTCGGTACGGGCAACCTGGTCGATGCGGTAACCCTCGATCTGGTCGCCGGGCTTGATGTCTTGGAAGTTCTCCAGGCCAATGCCGCCCTCGGAACCGCTCTTGAGGCTCTTGGCCTCGTCCTTGTAGTGGCGCATCGAGGCGATCTTACCGTTGAAGACCACGATGCCGTCGCGCACCAGACGCACGGAATCGGTCGCGGCGATCTCGCCCTCTTCAACGCGGACACCGGCGGCGATACCGACTTTGGGCACCTTAAAGGTGTCCAGGACGGTCGCGGTACCCGTGGCGACCTCGACCTCGGTGGGCTTGAGCATGCCGATACGGGCGGCGTCGAGCTCCTCGAGGCACTTGTAGATGACGTCGTAGCAACGGATCTCGACGCCCTCGCGCTCGGCAGCAGAGCGGGCCTTACCGTCGGGACGGACGCCAAAGCCGATGATGATGGCGTTGGAGGCGTCGGCCAGGACGACGTCGGTCTCGTTGATGGCGCCAACGGCGGAGTGGATCGTGTTGATGCGAACCTCGGACTGATCCATCTTGTCGAGCGAGTCCTGAAGGGCCTCGATGGAACCCTGGACGTCGGCCTTGATGATCAGGTTGAGCTCCTTGACCTCGGCGTCGGCGATGGTCTCGAAGAGGTTCTCGAGCGTGACGTGCTTGACGCGGCTCTGCTCCTCGATACGGGCCTTGAGCGAACGCTCGTCGGCAAGGGCGCGAGCCTCGCGCTCGTCCTCGAACACGCGGAACTCGTCACCGGCGTTGGGCACGGACTGCAGGCCCAAAATCTCGACGGCGTCGGAGGGACCGGCCTCGGTGACGGCGCGACCCTTGGGGTCGAGCATGGCGCGGACGCGGCCGTAGGTAAGGCCGGCGACCAGCGTATCGCCCACGTGCAGGGTACCGCGGGTCACGAGCACGGTAGCGACCGAGCCGCGGCCCTTGTCGAGCTTGGCCTCGAGGACGTTGCCGGAGGCAAAGGTGTCTGGGTTGGCCTTGAGCTCGAGCACGTCGGCCTGGAGCAGCACGGTCTCCAGAAGGTCGTCGATACCGATCTTCTGCTTGGCCGAGATGTTGACGAACATGTTCTGTCCGCCCCACTCCTCGGGGATGACGCCGTACTCGGTGAGCTCCTGACGCACGCGGTCGGGGTTGGCGCCGGGCTTATCGATCTTGTTGACGGCAACGACGATGGGAACGCCGGCAGCCTTGGCGTGATTGATCGACTCGACCGTCTGGGGCATGACGCCGTCGTCGGCAGCCACGATCAGAATGACGATGTCGGTCACCTTGGCGCCACGGGCACGCATAGCCGTAAAGGTGGCGTGACCCGGGGTATCGATGAAGGTGATCTTGCGGTCGTTGATCATGACCTGCGAAGCGCCGATGGCCTGCGTAATGCCGCCCGCCTCGCCGGCAGCAACGCCGGTGTGACGGATGGCGTCGAGCAGCGAAGTCTTGCCGTGGTCGACGTGGCCCATGACGGTGACGACCGGTGCGCGCGGCTTAAGGTCGGCGGGATCGTCGTAGAACGAGAAGGTGTTCTCCTCCTCGGGGGTGATGATCTTGATCTGGCGGCCCAAGTCGTCGGCAACGAGCTCGACGAGGTCGTCGGACATGGACTGCGTCATGGTGAGCGGCGTACCCAGCAGGAACAGGCGCTTGATGATGTCGTTGGCCGGAACGTCAAGCGCCTCGGCAAGCTCCTGGACGGTAACGCCCTGGGAGACCTTGATGGCGTCGAGGTCCTCGGGGTTCACGCCCTGAGCCAGCGCCTCCTCTATCTTGCGCTCCTCCTGAGCCTTGGCAGCCTCGCGCTCGCGCTTCTCCTTGCGCTTCTTGCGTCGACCGGTGGACTCGCGAGAGGCCTCCTCGACGGCAGCACGAGCCTCCTCGAGCACCTTCTCGCGGCTGTACTCCTCGGCCTCGCGAGCCATGCGGCTGTAGTGGTCCTCTTCGTTGTTGTGACCGCCCTTACGCTTCTTGCCCTTGCCCTGTTTGTCGGGGTTGGGGAAGTCCATGCCGGCAGCGACGTTGTTGCTGGCGTTGGTGCGATGGCTGTGCGGACGGCTCTCGGAGGCGTTGCGCTCGGAGTTGTTGTCGGAAGCGTTGCGATCGTTACGACGGCCACCGCGGCGGTCGTTGTTGCCGCCACGACGGTTACCGCGCTCTGCGGCGCGCTCGGCCTTGGCCTTGTCCTCGGCGTCCTTCTTCTCCTTGAGCACGGTCTCCTGTGCGGCGATCTGGTCGAGCAGCGAACGGAAGCGCGAACCGGAGTCGGAAGCGGGGACGGCGCGGCGCTGAGCCTCGCGGGCAGCCTCCTCCTTCTCGCGGGCAAGGCGCTCCTGCTCGGCCTTCTTCTTGGCCTCGGCCTCGGCGCGGGCAGCCTCCTCGGCAGCCTGGGCTGCGGCAAACTGGCGGCGCTCCTCCTCACGTGCCTTCTCGGCGGCGATGCGCTCGCGCTCGGCCTCGGCGGCGCGTGCGGCCTCCTCGGCGGCAGCCGCCTGCTCCTCGGCCTGCTTGGCGGCCTCGACTTCCTGGGCGCGGGCCTCGATCACCGAGGCGAGCTGCTTGCGGACCATAGCGACATAAGCGTCCTCCAAGGTGGAGGAAGCGGACTTAGCGGGAATCTTCATTTCGGCGAGATGACCCATCAGTTCCTTGGAGGTCATGCCGAACTCTTTGGCCAGGGTGGACACACGGACTTTTGCCATATGACTTCACCTACCCTTTCTGGCACCTTGGGTGCCTAGAGACTGAACGAGCGTGGGAGACGCGCCGGGACCCGCCCGGCGCGACCGCGCGCTAGATCAGGTCCTCCGCATCATCGAAGGCATCGGTGTCGTGGATACCGCAGAAACGGGAGCCGGGACGAGCCTGGTTGCGGCACTGGATGCCGTCCTCGGACACGTACTCGCAGCGGCGGACGTCCTCGTCCTCCTCGTCACCGATCAGGTCGGCGGCGGGCTCCTCGTGAACGGGAACGTTCTTGAGGATGTCGGCGGCAAGCGTCTCGGACTTGATGTCGATGTGCCAGCCGGTCAGACGCGCGGCGAGGCGGGCGTTCTGGCCCTCCTTGCCGATGGCGAGGGACAGCTGGTCGTCGGGCACGATGACTCCGGCGTAGGCCTTCTCCTCGTCGATGAGGACGCGGGTGACCTTAGCGGGCGACAGGGCGTTGGCAACGTAGACGGCAGGATCGGCATCCCACAGGATGACGTCGACGCGCTCGCCGCGGAGCTCGCCCACGACAGCGCGAACACGGCTGCCCTTGGGTCCGACGCAGGCGCCCACGGGATCCAGACGGTCGTCGAGCGAGTGAACGGCGACCTTGGAACGCTGGCCGGGCTCGCGGGCAATCGACTTGATCTGGACGGTGCCCTCATAGATCTCGGGCACCTCCTGCTCAAACAGACGACGCATGAGCTCGGGGTGGGTACGGGAGATGACAATCGGCGGACGGCTGTGCTCGCCACGAACCGGCTGCAGGTTGGAGTTGGGGTCGCGAACGTCGATGATCACGGCCTTGATGTGCTGGTTGTGCAAGTAGCGCTCGCCCATCGGACGCTCGTTGCGCTCGTTCTCGTAACGGCGCTGGTCGAAGTGCGGCAGCTCGGCCTCGACGCCCTCGCGAATCTTGACAATCGTAAAGTCGGGCGTGGACTGCAGCACGGTACCGCTGATGAGATCACCGATGCGGCCGGAGAACTCCTCGTAGATCTGCTCGCGGGCGGAGTTGCGCACGATGGCGTTGATCTCGGCCTTAGCGTGCTGGGCAGCGATGCGGCTCGTGTTCTTGGGAGTGACGTCGATCTCCTCGAACTCGGTGAAGTTGCCCTCCTCGTCCATGGAATCGTCGATCGGCTCCAGGCGGTAGACGTAGATCTTGCCGGTGGTGCGGTCGATGGTCACCTTGGCGCCCCACTCAAGATGCAGGATCTCGGCATAGCTCTTGGCGAGCGACTGCTCCAGGCGGTCGATCAGGTAGAGCTGGTCGATGTGCTTCTCCTGGCAAAGCTCCATCAGGGCGGACATCATGTCGGATGCTGCCATCTTACTTTCCTTCCTTCGCGGGCTTGAAGTCGTAGGTGGGCT
>DBGFTB010000031.1:0-9096 GCA_048532905.1 Collinsella aerofaciens | reverse complement strand
ACCTCAATGGTCCTCCTAACGCCGGCGTGTTGGCACCACCAGCGTAGTGGCGGCGGGGAGGCACGGTGGCCATTATTCGGTGACCGGGATTGGTCAAAATAGTTTGACTATTAGCGGCTAAAATCGCCCGGCGCTAACAATAGTCTGCGATGATGGCATAATTGCCGTCGTCTGTGGCCCATGCATACGTATCTTGGCCTTCGACGTCAACAGTTAACGACTTCTCCAGCTCCGGTGTCGGTAGGCCGTCAGCTAATGCTGCGGGGGGGGCAGCCAGCGGGGTCAGCGCCGCTACGATGCCGATTGTGGCTGCGATGATCCTCCCGCCTTTTCGGATGCTCTTGAACATGGTGATCCTTTCGTTGGGTTATAAGTAACTATCCAGTATCTTCATGCCGGATTCGAAGAATCTGTTGCGCAACATTGCCAAACGGGTGCAACAAGGCACCAGCCCCTTTGCCATAACCTGCCGGAAACTTCGACCCACAATTTGGTCGAATTCTGGGATGCGCTTTCCGGTTGGGGCCTCTAGCGGAAACTACGACCCGGAATATCGGCTCAGAACGGGATATGCTTTCCCAAACAGGGCTCAACCGGAAACTGCGTCCCAGTTAGGGGCCTCAAAACGGGACGCAGTTTCCGCCTGATCAACCCTCGCCGCCATTCCGCCATTCAGCAGCGCGCATCAGCAGTGCTGTTCACAGAAAATATATGAACAGGTGTTCGATACATACCTATCTACCTGCAGTTTTTCTGTCGAAAAACTTTGCTACTCCAAAAACTCAATCGCGTCAAGGCTTTTCTTGCCCAACGGTCGGTACCTGATAAACTATTAGGTTGCGATAACTGGCGAAGCTATGCCTCGCCAACCCACCGAGCATTTCCGTGAAGGAGGAAAAACCTGGTGACCTACGCATACACTGCCACTGAGCGCAAGCGCGTCAGCTTCGGGAAAATCCCGGAGGCCATGGAGCTCCCCAACCTTATCTCTGTTCAAAGGGAATCCTTTGAGCGTTTTAAGGACGAGGGCCTTCGTGAGGCGTTCAAGGAATCCAGCCCCATCCAGAGCCAGAACCATGTTCTCGAGGTTACCTTCGGCGAGCATCAGTTCGGCGACCCCGCGCACACCGTCGAGGAGTGCCGCGAGAAGGATATGACCTATCAGGCTCCGCTTCTGACCGACGTCCGTCTCACCAACAAGGAGACCGGCGAGATCAAGGAGCAGCTCGTCTTTATGGGCGACTTCCCCATGATGACCGATCAGGGCACCTTCATCATCAACGGTACCGAGCGTATCGTCGTCTCGCAGCTCGTCCGCTCCCCGGGCGTGTACTACAGCTCCGAGATGGATTCGGGCAAGCAGATCTACAAGGCCCAGATCATTCCGTCCCGCGGTGCCTGGCTTGAGTTTGAGGTCGACAAGCGCGACCAGCTCATGGTCTCCATCGACCGTAAGCGCAAGCAGAGCGCCACGATGTTCCTGCGCGCCCTTGGCATCGCCGTCACCAACGACGACATTATCGAGCTACTCGGCAACTCCGATGTGATCAAGCGCACCCTGGAGCGCGACACCGCCCTCACTCGCGAGGACGCCCTCATCGAGATCTACCGTCGTCTGCGCCCGGGCGAGCCTCCCACCGTGGACGCTTCCCGCAGCCTGCTCGAGGGCCTGCTCTTTAACCCGCAGCGCTACGACCTGGCCCGCGTCGGTCGTTACAAGGTCAACAAGAAGCTTAACCTCACCACCGAGGAAGAGGTCACGGTGCTCACCGACGAGGATATCGTCGCGACGCTGCGCTACCTCCTGTCCCTCGCTGCCGGCGAGCAGGGCTTCAAGGTCGACGACATCGACCACTTTGGCAACCGCCGCATCCGTACCGTCGGCGAGCTCGTCGCCAACCAGTTCCGTATCGGCATGAGCCGTATGGAGCGCGTCGTCCGTGAGCGCATGAGCTCCCAGGACATCGACGAGATCACCCCGCAGTCGCTCATCAACATCCGCCCGATCGTGGCCTCCATCAAGGAGTTCTTCGGCTCCTCTCAGCTCTCGCAGTTCATGGACCAGGCGAACCCCCTGACCGGTCTGACCCACAAGCGCCGTCTGTCCGCACTCGGCCCTGGTGGTCTTGCCGGCCACAAGTCCGGCTCCAGCCGCCGCACCAACGTGCCGACGGCCGTCCGCGACGTTCACAATTCGCACTACAGCCGCATGTGCCCGATCGAGACCCCCGAAGGCCCCAACATCGGCCTGATCGGCTCGCTCGCCCTCTACGCCCGCGTCAACGAGTATGGCTTCATCGAGGCCCCGTTCCGTCGCGTCGAGAACGGCGTTGCCACCGACCAGATCGACTGGATGACCGCTGACGAGGAAGAGAAGCACGTCATCGCGCCGGCCAACACGCCGCTCGATCCCAAGACCAACGAGTTCATCACGACCGATGCCGAGGGTAAGATCGTCCGTCCGCACACCGTGATCGCCCGTACCCGCGACTTCGACGGCTCCTTCGGCGCTCCCGCCGACGTGCCCGTCGAGGACGTCGACTACATGGACGTCTCGCCGCGTCAGATGCTCTCCGTCGCAGCCACGCTGATCCCGTTCCTTGAGCACGATGACGCCAAGCGTACGCTGATGGGCGCCAACATGCAGCGTCAGGCCGTGCCGCTGGTTCACCCCGCCGCTCCCTATGTCGGTACCGGCATGGAGCGTCGCGCCGCCCTGGACTCCGGCGAGGTCACCCTGGCCAAGAACGCCGGCGAGGTCATCTTTGCCGACGCCGCCAAGATCATCGTCAAGCATGCCGGCGGCATGGACGAGTACCACCTGGCCAAGTACCAGCGCTCCAACCAGTCCACCTGCATCAACCACCGTCCGCTCGTTCGCGTTGGTGACACCGTTGAGCAGGGCGAGCCTCTGGCCGACGGTCCTTCGACCGATCACGGCGAGCTCGCACTGGGTCAGAACCTCACCGTGGCCTACATGCCGTGGGAAGGCTTTAACTACGAGGACGGTATCGTCGTGTCCGAGCGCCTGGTGGCCGAGGACCTGCTGACGACCATCAACATCACCCGTCACGAGATCGACGCCCGCGACACCAAGCTCGGCCCCGAGGAGATCACCCGCGAGATCCCGAACCTCTCCGAGGACATGCTTGCCAACCTCGACGAGGACGGCATCATCCGCATCGGCGCCGAGGTCGGCCCTGGCGACATCTTGGTCGGCAAGGTCACGCCTAAGGGCGAGAGCGCTCTGACCGCCGAGGAGCGCCTGCTGCGCGCCATCTTCGGTGCCAAGGCCCACGACGTCCGCGACACCTCCCTTAAGATGCCTCACGGCGCTTACGGCCGCGTCATCGACGTCGTCCGCTTTAGCCGCGAGAACGGCGACGACCTGGCCCCCGGCGTCAACGAGCAGGTGCGCGTCTACGTCGCCCAGCGTCGTAAGATCCAGCAGGGCGATAAGATCGCCGGCCGCCACGGCAACAAGGGTGTTATCTGCAACGTTCTGCCGGTCGAGGACATGCCCTACATGGCTGACGGTACCCCGATCGACGTTATCCTCAACCCGCTGGGCGTTCCTTCGCGTATGAACGTCGGCCAGCTGCTCGAGTGCCACCTTGGCTGGGCTGCTGCGTGCGGTTGGGATACCGAGCAGGCCGACTCCGACAAGTACGTCCCCGGTCCGTTCTTCACCGCCACGCCCGTCTTCGACGGCGCCAAGGAGGACGAGATCGCCGAGGTCATCCGTCGTGCCAACAAGAACATGCTCAACAAGGCTACCGCTGCCTTTGGCGATCACATGCGCCCCGAGTTCGTCACCCAGCTTGACGAGCGCGGCAAGACCCGCCTGTTCGACGGCCGCACCGGCGAGGAGTTCCGCGAGCCCATTACCGTGGGTACGTCCTACATCCTCAAGCTCGGCCACATGGTCGACGACAAGATCCACGCCCGTTCGACCGGCCCTTACAGCCTGGTTACCCAGCAGCCTCTGGGCGGCAAGGCTCAGTTCGGCGGCCAGCGCTTCGGCGAGATGGAAGTTTGGGCACTGTACGCTTACGGTGCTTCCAACGTCCTGCAGGAGATCCTGACCGTCAAGTCCGACGATACCGTGGGCCGTGTCAAGACCTACGAGTCCATCGTCAAGGGCGAGAACGTTCCTGTCCCGGGTATCCCCGAGTCCTTCAAGGTTCTCGTCAAGGAGATTCGCTCCCTCGCACTGGACATCGAGCCCATGCACGATGCCGACGAGGACGCCTCCGCCCCTGTGACCGCCGAGGAGACCTCTGCTCTCGACGACCTGGCTGCGCTCGCCGGCGTTGACGCCGACGTCGAGGCCGAGGATGCCGAGACCGCCGAGGCACCCGAGGCTGTCGCCGCCACGACCACTGATAAGGAGTAGTTGACTGTGGCAGATTTCGAAGCTACTGATTTTGACTCGGTAAAGATCTCCCTTGCCTCCGCCGACCAGATCCGTTCCTGGTCGCACGGTGAGGTCAAGAAGCCGGAGACCATCAATTACCGTACCCTCAAGCCCGAGAAGGACGGCCTGTTCTGCGAGAAGATCTTCGGTCCCGCCAAGGACTGGGAGTGCTCCTGCGGCAAGTACAAGGGCATCCGCTTTAAGGGCATCGTCTGCGAGCGCTGCGGCGTCGAGGTCACCTCGGCCAAGGTGCGTCGCGACCGCATGGGTCACATCGAGCTCGCCGCTCCCGTGTCCCACATCTGGTACTTCAAGAGCCCCACGAGCTTCCCGATGAGCCGTATGCTCGACATCAAGTCCAAGGACCTCGAGAAGGTTCTGTACTTCGCCAGCTACATCATCACCGAGGTTGACTATGAGGCCCGCGAGGCCGACGCCGACGACCTGCGCGAGGAGCTCGCCGCCGATCTGGAAGAGATCGATGCCGAGTGCGCCCGCCAGATCGAGTCCCTCAAGGAGCAGGGCAACCCCGAGAACTTTGACGAGTTCTCCGACGAGGAGCCGCTGACCCCCGAGGAGATCGCCTCTGGCATCGTCGACATCGAGGAAGAGTGCAAGGACGAGAAGCAGCTCCGCACGGACGCCTTCAACGCCTTCATGAAGCTCAGCGAGCGCGACCTCATTTCCGATGAGCCGCTGTTCCGTGAGATGACCCGTTACTACTCCATGTACTTCAAGGGCGGCATGGGTGCCGAGGCCGTCCGCGACCTGCTCGCTGCCATCGACCTCCCCTCCGAGGCCGAGAAGCTCAAGGCCATCATCGCCGACGAGGACTCCCAGAAGCAGAAGCGCGAGAAGGCCGTTAAGCGCCTCGAGGTCGTTGACGCCTTCCTGAAGGGCGGCAACAGCCCCGCGAACATGATCCTGGACGTCATTCCGGTCATTCCGCCCGATTTGCGCCCGATGGTCCAGCTTGACGGTGGCCGTTTCGCCGCGTCCGACCTCAACGACCTGTACCGTCGCGTGATCAACCGTAACAACCGACTCAAGCGCCTGCTCGACCTGGACGCCCCTGCGATCATCGTGAATAACGAGAAGCGCATGCTCCAGGAGTCCGTGGACGCCCTGTTCGACAACGGCCGTCGTGGTCGCCCGGTCTCTGGCCGTGGCGGTCGCCCGCTCAAGTCGCTCGCCGAGGCCCTCAAGGGCAAGCAGGGTCGTTTCCGTCAGAACCTGCTGGGTAAGCGTGTCGACTACTCCGGCCGTTCGGTTATCGTTACCGACCCCAAGCTGCTGCTGCACCAGTGCGGTCTGCCCAAGACCATGGCGCTGGAGCTCTTCAAGCCCTTCGTCATGAAGCGCCTGGTCGAGCTTGGCAAGGTCGAGAACATCAAGGGTGCCAAGCGCGCTATCGACCGCGGTGCCACCTTTGTGTGGGACATCCTCGAAGAGGTCATCGACGGCCGCGTCGTGCTGCTCAACCGTGCACCGACCCTGCACCGTCTGTCCATCCAGGCCTTTGAGCCGGTGCTGGTCGAGGGCAAGGCTATCCACCTGCATCCGCTGGTCTGCTCGCCCTTCAACGCCGACTTCGACGGCGACCAGATGTCTGTCCACGTGCCGCTGTCCAGCCAGGCTCAGGCCGAGGCCCGCGTGCTCATGCTCTCTGCGAACAACCTGCGCTCGCCGGCATCCGGCAAGCCGGTTAACATCCCCTCGCAGGACATGATCATCGGTGTGTACTACCTGACCCAGGTCCGCGACGGTCTGCCGGGCGAGAACCACGTGTTCGCCAGCTTCGACGACGCGCTGCACGCCTATGACTGCCGCTCCGAGGTCGACATGCAGGCCAAGATTCAGGTCCGCGTGTCCGCTGCCGACGCCAATGTCATCAACGAGGACGGCACCCGTATCTTCCGCGTTAAGAACGGCAAGAACGAGTTTGTCGACTACGACGTCACCGGCAACAAGACCGCGCGCTTCGAGACCTCCATCGGCCGCATCATCTTCAACCGCCAGTGCCTGCCCGAAGACTATGAGTTCATGAACTACAAGATGGTCAAGGGCGATGTGGCCAAGCTGGTTGCCGACTGCTGCGATCGTTACCCTGAGGCCAAGGTCGGCCCGATCCTCGACGCCATCAAGTACTCCGGCTTCCACTACGCTACCCGCGCCGGCCTCACCATCTCGGTGTGGGACGCTCTCATCCCTGCCGAGAAGCAGGAGCTGCTCGATCGCGCCCAGGCCAACGTCGACCAGATCAACGAGTACTTCGAGGAGGGCTTCATCAACGAGACGGAGCGCCACATCGAAGTCGTTAACGAGTGGACCGCTTGTACCGATAAGGTCGCAGCGCTCATGCTCGACATGTTCGACGAGGAGAACCCGCTGTACATGATGGCCGACTCCGGCGCCCGTGGTTCTAAGACCCAGCTGCGTCAGCTCGGCGGCATGCGTGGCCTGATGGCAGACATGTCCGGCGAGACGATCGACCTTCCCATTAAGGCGAACTTCCGCGAGGGCCTGCTGCCGCTCGAGTACTTCATTTCGACCTACGGCGCCCGTAAGGGCCTGGTCGATACCGCATCCCACACCTCGGACTCTGGTTACCTGACCCGTCGTCTGGTCGACGTGGCCCAGGACGTCATCGTCCGCGAGGAGGACTGCGGTACGCACGAGGGCGTTACCTACAACCTCATCATCCCCGGCACCACCGATCTCAACACCGACCTCGTCGGCCGTTGCTTCATCGAGGACGTCGTGGCTCCCGATGGCACCGTGCTCTTTGAGCAGGACGGCTACATCGAGAAGGTCGCCGACATCCAGAAGATGGTCGATGCGGGCCTTAAGAAGGTCAAGCTCCGCGCGCTGCTCACCTGCCGCTCCAAGTACGGCGTGTGCCAGAAGTGCTACGGCTGGGATCTTTCCACCCGTCGTCCGGTCGCTATCGGTACCGCGGTCGGCATTATTGCCGCCCAGTCCATCGGCGAGCCCGGTACGCAGCTTACGATGCGTACCATTCACTCCGGCGGCGTCGCTGGCGTCGACGATATTACGCAGGGTCTGCCTACGGTCAGCCGTATGTTCGATATCGTCGGCAACGTCAACGAGAAGATTCTGGGTCGCGAGGCCGAGCTGGCTCCGTACTCCGGTCACCTCTCGATTAAGCCCGAGAAGTCCGAGTACGTGCTGACGCTCACCGACTCCGAGGATCACACCCGTGTCCTCGACGAGCGTCGCGTTCCCGCATCGGTGCGCTTTATGCCCGAGATCGAGGACGGCTGCGAGGTTCGCGCCGGCGACCAGATCACCAAGGGCTTCGTCAACTTCCGCAACCTGCGCAAGCTGACCGACATTGAGTCGACGATGCACACCTTCGTCGAGAGCGTCAAGGACGTCTACACCAGCCAGGGCGTCGACCTGAACGACAAGCACATCGAGGTGCTCGCACGTCAGATGCTGCGTCGCGTTCAGATCACCAACCCCGGTGACTCCAAGTACCTGCTTGGTCAGTACGTTGACCGCTACGAGTTCGCTGACGAGGTCGAGCGCGTTGCCCGTCTGGGCGGTCAGGCTCCTGTGGCCGAGCCCGTCATCCTGGGTACGCTCAAGGTCGCGTCCAACATCGACTCCTGGCTGTCGAGCGCTTCGTTCATCCGCACCGCCGGCGTCCTTACCGAGGCTGCCATCGAGGGCAAGGTCGACCACCTGCTCGACCTTAAGTCCAACGTCATCGTCGGTAAGAAGATCCCGGCCGGTACCGGCCTCAAGCCGTACGCCAACGCCAAGCTGACGTATCGCACGGCCGACGGCTACGTGGACATCGACGGCCCGGCTTCGCCCAACGCCAAGTCGCTGCCCGAGTGGGCTCCTGTGGAGCTCAAGGACCTGGACGAGCAGCTCCCGCAGCAGCTCGACTGGGCCGGCTACGACGAGTTTGGTGGTGCTGACGGTTCGTTCGCCCGCAACGGCCACACCATCTCTGCCGAGAAGGCTCGCCTGTACCTGTTCGACGACCTGGGCGTGTCGCAGCGCTGGACCAACAAGTTCAGCGAGGTCGGCATCGAGACGGTCGGCGACCTGGTCGGTAAGTCCGAGGAGGATCTGCTGCGCATCGACGGCATCGGTGCCAAGGCGATCGAGGAGCTCCGTGACGGCCTCGAGGCCCACGATCTGCTCTACATCCTCGAGAACAACGACGACGTTGCCGACGAGGAAGACCTCTCGCAGCTGCTGCAGATGGTCTTTAGCCCCGACGGTCCGGACGATATCCTGCTGGGTACCTCCGCTCCGACGCATCACGCCGACGCCGACGAGGAGCTCCTGGGCGCCCCGATCGACGACAAGAAGGCTCCCGCCAACGGCGCGATCAACGAGGACATGGCTTCCCTCGACGAGCTGCTCAACCAGCTCGTGGACACCGACGACGCCGAAGAGGCCAAGGACAACGACGAGGAGTAATTTCCTAGTACGTTAACCGCCCTTCCAAAGACCCGTTTCCCAACAGGGAAGCGGGTCTTTTTTGGTGAGGAACGTTACCCCGACGAGCACGTCGGATTCCCGGAACGGGCCGCCCGCTGTTTAAGTTTGTCGCGAGTTCCGCACGCAAAGGAAAGCACTTAATGTGCTTTCCGTCTTGCGCAGGACTGTAGAGCAGCAAACTTAAACAGCGGGCGGCC
>DBGFTB010000030.1:0-94600 GCA_048532905.1 Collinsella aerofaciens | reverse complement strand
ATGTCAGGAAACGAGGGCAGCCCTGTGGGCGCCAGCGGAATGTGGGGTCACCGCGCGGTCCGCATCTGATGGTGTCGACGTCAATGGTATACGGGTGCACCATCGACGTCTTCAATACAGAAGATATCAGTGCGGAATGTTCTGAAAACTAAGTCCAGCACGGGCCCTGTGTTACCACTGCAGAGGGGGTGCGATTCCTTGATCGCTCACTTAATCTAATAGGAAAGTTAGTGAGGCCGGAGCTTTAGCTCCGGCCTCTTTATATAAGGGCTCGGCAAAGCCGAGCCACCAAATTTGCATCAGCCCCAGAATATGTTTGAGAATCGTACTTGGAGTATGTGGCTGTAGGGTCGGAATGGGGGCAACTTCCCAACGCATTCCGCAGGGGGCGGTACATTTTGTAGCGCAAAGCGCGAATCAAAATGTACCGCATGCCCGAGGACGCGTTGGGAAGTTGCCCCCATTCCGACCCGGACATATAGATCTACCTGCGCATTTACAAAATCGTAAACTTTTTTCTAAAAAGTGCTTGCACAGATCTCGAATCATAGGTTATTATCTTCCTCGTTGAACGCGCGGGTCCAACAAAACGAACCGCGAATCAACAACATAGCATGTCGGAGTGGCGGAATTGGCAGACGCGCTAGCTTGAGGTGCTAGTGACCGCTTTTTGGTCATGCGGGTTCAAGTCCCGCCTCCGACACCATCGCATTTGAGAAGCCTCTTCGGAGGCTTTTTTGTTACCGATAGACGGTGAGGTCCACGATGGAAACGCTTGAGCGCAACGAGTGGGCAGACGTTGCCCAACTGGTCGAGATCACGAGCGATGCTGTCATCATCTGTGAGCTCGACGGAACCATTCTGCATGTGAATAATCGTTTGCTCGACCTGATGTGCGAGGAACGCGCTGACGTCATCGGCGGTGATGTCAAAGACGTTCTGTACTCGTCTGCCTTTGAGCGCGCGACCGAACATCGTCTGCCGTTTGAGACCGATGGCTCCGAGAGCGAGCTGATGCTCAAGCTGAGCGACGGATCTTTTATTCCCGTCTTGGTTCGCGCGGGTTCCGTTACGCCTCCGCGTATCTTTGGACGTCGTGCACCGCGTGTCCTGGTGGCGCTTCACAGCATCGAAGAGCAGTATTCCCACGATCGTCAGCTCAAACGTGCGCTATCGGAGCTTAGGGTGGCGAATAAACGCCTTTCGGGTACCCTTTCGGTCATTATGAGTACCGTGGGCTCCGATGAGCTCCCCAGCTTGCTCGATACCGTTTTGAATCAGCTCGTTGGAACGCTCGATGCCTCCGGTGCGGCTATCTATTTTTCCGAGAGTGGCGGCTTTAAGCTCCGCGGCGTTTCTAAGGAGCTTGAGGACAGCTATCTGCCCGAGTTTATGCCGTACGGCGCGGGCATTCCGACCTACGTGCTTCGCGAGTCGCGTGCCTGTCGCCTGTCGATTCAGCAGGACCTTGAGGGCGACCGGGTTGCTTCGGGCATGTTCATGGATTTGGACAATCGTTCCAAGCACTTGCTGCGCGTGCAGGATATGCCCCCGTATCGCAGCGAGATCTGTCTTCCCGTGTTTTACGGCACGCAGGTCCTTGGCGTGTTGGAAGTTGGCTGGAAACGCCCCCAGGCGCCACTTGCCTATGACGTGAACGTGCTTGAGGTCATCTGCGATTACCTGTCTATTCAGCTGGTCGGCATGGCGTCGAGCTTACGTTCGCGCCGCACGGCGGAGCTCGGCCGCTCGCTCAATTTGCTGCGCGACGAACTGTTTACCTATCTCGATGATCCCGTTGCCGCCTCGCGAGCGGTGTCGACGGAAATCTGCACGGTGCTCAATTGTCATTTCTGCCCCGTGGAGTATGATGCGGGCCTCGAAACCTATGTCATCGATTTTGAGGGCGGCAGTCGTGTGGCGCTGCCGGACGATCCGGAGTCACTCTTCTTTTCTGTCACGGCGCCAGCAGCGCGCCTGGGGGCAGCCCCCGACGGGTTTGAGACATCGGTGTTGGGCGGGACGAGCGCTGACGACCTCAAGCACGTGCGCCTTACACGTGTGGACGAATCCACGTCTATGGGTTCATGGTTGAGGGCCCACGGCCTACCGTGTCAGGGGCTTTATGTCGACTCCGGCATCGAAGCGGGGCGCTACCACTCGGAAGCGGATGGCAAACGAAGCAACGATGCGATTGTTCCCGCTGATATCGCCAAGGGGCCGACGAGGCGCGCTTTGCTGCTCCGCGATGGCAGCCAAGAACCAATTGACGACCTTGAATACGACTACCTGGTGCATCTGGCGCATGACTTTGAGCTGATCTATGAAGGCGAGTCTCAAAAGCGCGAAGAGCGTCATATCGCTCAGACGCTTCAGATTGGCATGAGAAATTCGCTTGGTGACGTTCCGGGCATTGCAACCGATTCGGTATACCTATCGGCAACGAATTCTGCGTTGGTCGGCGGCGACTTCTATACGCTTGTCCGTCTTCCCGACGATTGTGCCGTAATGATTTTGGGCGATGTATCCGGCAAGGGGATTGAGGCGGCGTCGATGTCGGCGCTCGTCAAGACGGCGCTGACGGCCTATGCCTGGGAGGGTGCAGGGCCTGCCCGTATGGCACGCTCGCTCAATAGCATGCTCATGGGCTTTTCGAGGGTCGAGACGTTTGTGACGGCGTTTATCGCCAAGATCGATCTTAAAGCGGGCCGCGCTACTTATTGCTCTGCGGGACATCCTCCCACTATGGTCATTAGGCCGTCGTCGACGCCGCGTGGCGGCGGCGAGACCTGCGGGGGAGAAGTGGAGCTCCTTGGGTGCCAATCGGGCGTGATCGGTGCCTTTGAGAGCATGGTCTACGAGACGGGCGTGTTTACATTCGCTCCTGGTGACATGCTATTTATGTATACCGACGGAACAATCGAAGCACGTGATCGCTCGGGTGCTTTCTTTGGCGAACAACGCCTTCGCGACCTTCTGCTCTCTGTCTCGGGTGAGGGCGTATCGGGCATTTGCGGCAAGGTCTTGGGCGAGCTTGACCGATTTACCGAATCGGCGCTGGACGATGACATTGCATTGGTGTCCCTTGAGTTTTTACGGGGTCGTTCATAGACGACGCTGGGCGGGCTGAATCCGTACGGTTGGGGAAACGAATGCATCGAGTGGGCTTTTTTGGGGAACCATGGTCGTATGAATGAGTGGAATGACATAGCGGTTTTGACGCCACCAGGCGATATCGACATCGCCACGGTGCCTGCGCTGCGTCGGCGGTTGGATGCTTTGATTGGCCGCGGCGTGCGTCGTGTCGTCATCAACTGTCAGGCTGTTAGCTTTATCGATTCTACGGGCTTGGCATTCCTGCTTACGCGCGCTCGTGAGCTTATGAGGCGAGAAGGCCTGCTTTCGCTCGTCAATGCATCAGGTGAAGTTGTTCGCTTTTTGGAGATTGCTCGTCTTGTCGATATCCTTCATGTCGTGGGGCCGGCACGGGAGTCAATTCCTGCCATTCCGGTGGGGGAGCTGCCTCGCTGGAGTAAGAGCGTTGAGGTCCGTCAGGGTATCGAGAATCTTCCATACTACCGACATCGCATCGCTGAACTCCTTGAATCGCTTCCGTTGCGCCGTGACGAGCGCTACGATGTCGCATTGGCGTCGGGGGAGGCGCTGGGTAATGCCTATGACCATGCGGGCGGTATCGGGTGCGTCCTGACGGTTCAGGCCTATGGCGATCGCGTTGTGGTTGAGGTGCTTGATCGAGGTGTCGGCTATTCTATCGATGAAACGAGCGAACCGGTCGCATCTGAGGAGCGCGGCCGTGGCATCAAGCTTATGCGTATGCTCGTCGATAACGTGGAGGTTGCTCGTCGTACGGACGGCGCCGGCACGCGCGTGCAGATGGTGAAGCTGTTTAGCGGAGCGCTGGAATCGTGTGCCTAGCCAATCGCTTTAGCGCGTTTAGCTACTAAGAACATGCGGCAGACAAGTTTTTTGAAAAAAGTACTTGCGTCTTTTGGACAACTCGCGTAAATTAATAACCCGCAAGCGGACATGGCTCAGTTGGTAGAGCACAACCTTGCCAAGGTTGGGGTCGCGGGTTCGAGCCCCGTTGTCCGCTCCATTGCATTTCCGGACCGTTTAGGCGGTCCTTTTTCGGCGAAGTGGCCAAGTGGTAAGGCAGAGGCCTGCAAAGCCTTTACCCCCGGTTCGAATCCGGGCTTCGCCTCCAGGCAACATCCGGGCGCTCCGGCGCCCGTTTTGTTTTACATATGCGGACATGGCTCAGTTGGTAGAGCACAACCTTGCCAAGGTTGGGGTCGCGGGTTCGAGCCCCGTTGTCCGCTCCAACTATCTTACGCGGTTCTAACGAACCGCGTTTTTTGTTGACGCTGCGCGAGCCCCGGGCACCCCATCTTGCCCCTCAATCGTCGGTCGCGTACATAAAGTACGCTTCCCTCCTCTTTCGCGGCAACCTGGGGCACCCGGAGCCCGCTCGCTGTCGTGGCCGGGGGAGTGGGTCTTCCGTTCTTTTCACTAATCGGTCGATTCGTCCCGGGAGGTTCGAACCCGAGAGGGGGCGATCGTTTTGGGGCGTGGCTGTGGCGTTGTTTGTCGCGAATGTCCGCTTTGGGCGTATCATCGTGGGCATCTCGCATAACCTCGTTGCAAGGGAGATACGCCCCATGGCTACAGAAAAGTCTTCTTCGCGCTCATGGATGTCCGATGCCGCGATCTATCAGATCTACCCGCGCTCGTTTAAGGATTCGACTGGTTCGGGTCTGGGCGATATCGCGGGCATTACCCAGCAGATGGACTATCTTGAGCGACTGGGTATCGAGGCCATCTGGCTGAGCCCGTTTTATCCATCGCCTCTTGTCGATGGCGGCTATGATGTGGCGGACTACTGCGATGTCGACCCGCGTCTCGGTTCGCTTGACGACTTCGATGACATGATCGCTGCGGCTCACGCGCGCGGCATCAAGGTCATCGTCGACATCGTGCCCAACCATTCATCCAACCAGCACCCCTGGTTCAAAGCCGCTCTTGCCGCCGGCCCCGGATCGCCCGAGCGCGCCCGTTATATCTTCCGCGATGGTCGCGGCGAGCATGGCGAGCTGCCTCCCACCAATTGGAATGCCAACTTTGGCGGCCCCGCATGGACGCGTGTTGCGGACGGTCAGTGGTATCTGCACATGTTTACGCCCGAGCAACCGGACTTTGACTGGTCATGCCCCGAGGTTCATGCGCTCTTTTGCGACGTCCTGGCGTTTTGGAGCGATCGAGACGTCGACGGCTTTCGCATTGATGTGGCGCAGGGTCTCACCAAGGATCTCGACCGCGATGACCTCGACCGGTGGCATCTCGCCGAGGGCGATGACATGGTTGACGACGGCACCCATCCGCTGTGGGACCGCAATGAGGTCCACGAGATCTATCGCGAGTGGCGCCGCGTGTTCGACCGCTATAATCCGCCGCGCAGTGCCGTTGCCGAGGCGTGGGTGCTGCCCGAGCGCCAGTATCTCTATGCGCGTCCCAGCGAGCTTGGCCAGACATTCAACTTTGAGTTTGCCAAGGCCACTTGGACCTATGATGACATGCACACTGCAATCGAGAAGGGCTTGAAGGCAGCCGTAGAATCCGATTCCGCCTCGACCTGGGTACTCTCCAACCACGACGTGCCGCGCGTGGCGACACGCTATGCCCTGCCGCAAATCAAGGCGACGCGCTACCACCAGATTGCGCTCGACTGGCTCTTACGCGACGGGTTGTCTTATGACGAGGACCGTGAACTCGGCGAGCGCCGCGCGCGGGCGGCCCTTTTGCTTGAACTGGCGCTTCCGGGCTCGGCATACGTGTATCAGGGTGAGGAGCTCGGCCTTTTTGAGGTGGCTGACATCCCGTGGGCTGCACTCGAAGATCCTACTGCGACCAATACGCGCGGACCGAAGCGTGAGAAGGGGCGCGACGGCTGCCGTGTGCCCCTGCCGTGGGTGGCGGCGGACGATCCCGCGCAGGGCGGATCGTTTGGGTTTTCGCCGGCGGACGCCGATGCGGCGCCCCATCTGCCGCAACCTGCATGGTTTTCCGATTACGCTGCCGATAGGGAAGAAGCGGACCCGACATCGATGCTTGCGCTCTATCGTGACGCCCTCTGGCTTCGGCGCAAGCTGCGCGGTTGCGCCAACGATTTTGCGTGGCTCGATCTTGACGGGCGCACCGGTCTTGCGGATGGTGCCGAGGGCGCCGAGGGCGGCGTCATCGCCTATCGCCGCGACAACGGCTGGGCGTGTGTGACGAACTTCGGCGCAGCAGCCGTGGAGCTGCCGGCGGGCAGGGTCCTGCTCACCTCATCACCGCTTGCAGACGGCAGGCTCGCGCAGGACAGCTCTGCCTGGATCATGCTCGGTGAGATGTAGGGGTCTCTTGCGGCGAGATTGCGTTTGCCCGCGCCTTCCGTGGTGGCTGATGTCTTCGCGAGGTTCGCGAGGGCGTTGCAAAACTTTTTAAAAAAAGTTCTTGCATAGGATGCGGGCATCACGTAAGATTAATCCTCGTAAGCGGACATGGCTCAGTTGGTAGAGCACAACCTTGCCAAGGTTGGGGTCGCGGGTTCGAGCCCCGTTGTCCGCTCCATTTGGGCGTTTAGCTCAGGGGGAGAGCGCTTCCCTGACACGGAAGAGGTCAGAAGTTCAAATCTTCTAACGCCCACCAAATGTTCGCAGCTCAGAGGCTATGTCCTCTGGGCTGTTTTGTTTTGCTACCAAGCACGCCGTCAAATATGCCACCAAATATTGATCCAAGGTCCCCGTAGAGGTGCCGGCAGATTGCATACGTCCTGGCCGACCGTGACCGCAACATGTTGGTCAAGCATAATCTTTTGGATTCTTTTGGCGTGAGCGGCTTGGTTTTGGTAGGATTTGTCAGCGGCTTGACTAAGGGGGTTTTATAACTGCCATGCAGGTAGCCGTGTTGGTAACGTTTTACCGACTTGCCAAGAACCCCTCATAATTAATGCGTCTGCAAAATGACTAATTGCTTTGACCTGCTGAAACACTATATGTTGTGTTTGACCTAAAAAAAGAATACAGGATATAGATGCCTCTTTGTCGTATGATAGATGGCGGACAGAGAACGAGAACCTTATTCGCCCCATTTGGATAGATCTTTGAGCCCCTTGATTGGCTGCGAGGATTGTCCGCATGAGGGACTATGGTTATCGAGAACACAGATTGCGCGACGGCGCCGCAAGACAGGGGCACGCCCTGCCGGGCATCGTTTGGCTCTGAAGCGCAATGAGACTACGACGCGAAAGAGGCAAGAGGATGAAGATCATCAAGCGCAGCGGCACCGAGGTTGTCTTTGACATCGATAAGATTGTCAATGCCATCCGCGCCGCAAACTTGGAGGTCGAGGAGAGCTCTCGTCTTACCGACCGCCAGGTGGTTTACGCGGCACAAAACGTCGCCGAGGCATGCGAGAACGCGGGCCACACCGTGTCGGTCGAGGAGATTCAGGATCTGGTCGAGGACGAGATTATGCGTCTCGACTGCTACGAGGTCGCTCGCCATTACATCATCTATCGCTATGTTCAGAGCCTGAAGCGCCAGAAGAACACGACCGACGACAAGATTCTGTCGCTGATTGAGTGCAACAACGAAGAGGTCAAGCAGGAGAACTCCAACAAGAACCCGACCGTCAATTCCGTTCAGCGTGACTACATGGCCGGCGAGATCTCCAAGGACCTGACCCAGCGTGTGCTGCTGCCCCAGGAGATTGTGGATGCTCACAATGAGGGTCTGATTCACTTCCATGATTCGGACTACTTTGCCCAGCACATGCATAACTGCGACCTGGTGAACCTGGAGGACATGCTCCAGAACGGCACTGTTATCTCGGGTACGCTGATCGAGAAGCCGCACAGCTTCTCGACCGCCTGCAACATCGCGACGCAGATCATCGCCCAGGTTGCTTCCTCCCAGTACGGAGGCCAGTCGATTTCGCTGACCCATCTTGCCCCGTTCGTCGAGGTGAGCCGTCAAAAGATTCGCGGCGAGGTCGCTCGCGAGCTTGAGGAGCTCGGCGTTTCCGCATCTCCCGAAAAGGTCCGCGAGGTTGTTGAGGACCGTCTGCGTGACGAGATCCGTCGCGGCGTTCAGACGATTCAGTATCAGGTCGTGACCCTTATGACCACCAACGGCCAGGCGCCGTTCGTGACGGTCTTTATGTATCTCAATGAGGCCCGTACGCCCCAGGAGAAGCATGACCTTGCCATGATCGTGGAGGAGACGCTCCGTCAGCGCTATGAGGGCGTTAAGAACGAGGCCGGCGTGTGGATCACCCCGGCGTTCCCCAAGCTTATCTATGTGCTCGAGGACGATAACGTTTACGAGGATTCCCCGTACTTCTACCTGACTCAGCTGGCTGCGAAGTGCACCGCCAAGCGCATGGTGCCCGACTACATCTCCGAGAAGAAGATGCGCGAGCTGAAGCTGTCGAAGGGCGAGACCGCCGGCAATGGCGATTGCTACACCTGCATGGGTTGCCGTAGTTTCCTGACGCCCGACCGTTCGGGCAACGGCTTTAACAATGTCGCCAACGCGCTGAACTATGACCCGACCAAGCCTAAGTACTATGGCCGCTTTAACCAGGGCGTTGTGACCATTAACCTGCCTGATGTCGCGCTGAGCTCGCACCAGGACATGGACAAGTTCTGGAAGATCTTCGACGAGCGCCTTGAGCTGTGCCACCGCGCCCTGCTGTGCCGTCATGAGCGTCTGATGGGTACGCTTTCTGACGCCGCACCGATTCTTTGGCAGTACGGTGCCCTCGCCCGTCTGAAGAAGGGCGAGACGATCGATAAGCTGCTCGTGGGCGGTTACTCCACCATTAGTCTGGGTTATGCCGGCCTGTATGAGTGCGTCAAGTACATGACGGGCCACAGCCACACCGAGAAGGAAGGCACGCCCTTTGCCATGGCCGTCATGCAGCGCATGAACGACAAGTGCGCCGAGTGGAAGGCTGCGAGCGACATCGATTTCTCGCTGTACGGCACGCCGTTGGAGTCGACGACCTACAAGTTCGCCAAGTGCCTGCAACGTCGTTTTGGCATCATCCCGGGCGTGACGGACAAGGGCTACATCACCAACAGCTACCACGTCCACGTGTCCGAGGAGATCGACGCATTCGACAAGCTCAAGTTCGAGGGTATGTTCCAGCAGCTTTCGCCGGGCGGTGCCATCTCCTACGTCGAGGTTCCCAACATGCAGGACAACCTCAAGGCTGTCATTCGCGTGATGCAGTACATCTACGACAACATCATGTACGCCGAGCTCAACACCAAGAGCGACTACTGCCAGGTGTGCGGCTACGACGGTGAGATCAAGATTGTCGAGGATGACGGCAAGCTGGTGTGGGAGTGCCCCAACTGCGGCAACCGCGATCAGGAGAAGATGAATGTTGCCCGTCGCACGTGCGGCTACATCGGTACCCAGTTCTGGAACCAGGGCCGAACCGAGGAGATCCGCGACCGCGTGCTGCATCTCTAATACCGCTCCGGGGCTGAGCCGGGAGGGCCGCTTGGGCATTTGCTCGCTATTTCGGACAGTCCTGCGCAAGACGAAGGCCACATTAAGTGGCCTTCTTTGCGTGCGGAACTCATATCGAGCAAAAGCCCAAGCGGCCCTCTCGGCTCAGCCAAGTTGACGTAGCTGAGATGCGGCATGCGGTCTGCTCACTCCTCGAAGTTCTTAGCGGAAATAATTTGAGCTGCAGCTGCGATTTACTTGCGATGGCTGTTGAGCCGCAACCCAGTTTTTATTGGACCTCGAACCCTATGCTCGATGTTCGCTTCGTTCATTGAGTTACCCTTTGCATGAGGCCGGGACATATCGTCCCGCCCGCAGTTTCGCAGGCCGCAGGCCGAGAATGTTTGAGGACGGGATGATATGTCCCGGCCTCCCAGGAGAGTTACCTATGAACTACGCGAACATAAAGTATTTCGACATTGCTGATGGAGAAGGCGTTCGTACTTCTCTGTTTGTGAGTGGGTGCCGTCGTGGGTGCAAGAATTGCTTTAACTCTGTCGCGTGGGACTTTGCTGCGGGAGAGCCGTTCGATCGCGCCGTCGAGGATAAGATTATCGAGAGTCTCGACCATCCCTTTATCGATGGCCTGACGATTCTGGGCGGCGAGCCCATGGAGCCCGAGAATCAGGCGGGGCTTGTTGACTTTATCGAACGCGTGCGTGCGGCCTATCCTGCGGGGTCGGGCAAGACCATTTGGTGCTTTACCGGCGACGTGCTCGAGGAGCTTATGCCGGGTGGCCGTCATCATACTGAGGTGACGGACCGTATCCTGGCCTGCCTCGACATGTTGGTGGATGGCCCGTTCGTTCAGGATCTTTACGATATCTCGTTGCGCTTTAGGGGCTCGAGCAATCAGCGCGTGATTGATATGAACGCCACGCGTGCCCGTGCCGAGCGTGAGAACGTTGCGCTTTGCGACGCCGTGGAGCTTTGGCGGGACGATCCGGTCTATTCGACCCATACTATGTAGCTTGTGGCCGATGCCGGAGGGCGTGGTACCATAGCGCGAACGCAAAATCGGAAAAGTGAGGCCCAGATGGTCGATCAGGAAAAAGTCGAGGCCGCCATTAAACTGTTGCTTGAGGGCATAGGCGAGGACCCAACTCGTGAGGGCCTGCTGGAGACCCCGGCGCGCGTTGCCCGTATGTATGGTGAGATCGCCGGCGGTATGGACCAGAGTGCCGAGGAGCACCTGTCCAAAACCTTTGCCGTCGCTTCGAACGATTTGGTTATCGAGCGCGACATCACGTTCTACTCGCTGTGCGAACATCATCTACTGCCGTTTTATGGCAAGGCCGCCATTGGTTATATCCCTAACGGTCGGGTGGCTGGGCTTTCCAAGCTTGCCCGCACGGTTGAGGTTTATGCCCGCCGTCTGCAGCTGCAGGAGCAGCTGTGTGCGCAGGTTGCCGACGCTCTCATGGATTATCTCGCTCCCCAAGGAGCGATCGTACTGATGGAAGCCGAGCATATGTGCATGACGATGCGTGGCGTGCAAAAGCCTGGTGCCAAGACCGTAACGCTCGCTCGACGCGGCGTCTTTGAGACCGATCCCGCGCTCGAGGAGCGGTTCTTTAGGATGCTGGGCCGTTAGCATGAGGGTCGTCAACGACTTTACATCGAAGACCGACGAGGGGACGTCGCGTCGCGGCTTTATGGCTTCGGGCCTGGCCCCCTTTGGTGCCATGCCTCGTATTGATTACATTTGTGCCAACGGGCTGTTCCGGCGGCACCTGGGCAACATTGCACAGTTGGAATCGGGGCGCATCTTCTGCCGCCATGGTATTGACCATCTTCTCGATGTCGCTCGCATTATGTGGATCAAGAATCTCGAGGAACAGCTCGAATTTGACCGCGAGGTCATCTACGCCACGGCACTTCTTCACGATATCGGCAAAGATGAACAGTATGAATCGGGTATATCCCATGATGTTGCAAGCGAACGCGTCGCTGATGCGATTCTCGGCGGCATGCCCGATGATGTGGCGTTTGAGCCGGCCGATGCCGCAGCCATTAAGACGGCCATTCTGGGCCATCGAAAGCTGCGCGTGAACAGCCAACCGCTTGAGCGTCTGCTCTATGCAGCCGACAAAGCGTCGCGCGCCTGCTTTGCATGCCCCGCGCGCAATGCTTGCAACTGGAGCGATGATAAAAAGAACCTGTCGATTCGCGTGTAGTTAGTTTGCGCGGTCGGGGTTCTAAACGAAGGAGACGATCGCGATGAGCAATAAGAAACTGCCCGAGAATGCAACCAAGACTGAAGGCGCCGAGCTCGCCCGCCGTGGAAGGGGCGAAATATCCACCGCAACGGCGGTGCCCCACGTGAACTATGACGATCTGCGCCATGCCGACCGCATCACCGTTGAAGGTCTTGAGGTTTTTGCTAACCATGGCGTGTATCCCGAAGAGAACGCGCTGGGCCAGAAGTTCATCGTGTCCTTGGTACTCTATGCCGACCTGCGTGCAGCGGGGGAGCACGACAACCTGGACGCGTCGATTGACTACGGCTCGGTGTGCCACGATGTCGATGGCTATCTGCGCGAGCATACGTTTAAGCTCATCGAGGCGGCAGCTGAAGGTACGGCCCAGATGCTGCTGCGTCGTTATCCCTCGCTGCTTGGTGTGCGCATCAAGCTCGATAAGCCGTGGGCGCCTGTTGGCCTGCCCTTGGCAAGCTGTGGCGTCGAGATCGAGCGTGTGCGCTAACCGACTCTAGAGCTCGTTGGCGGGCGGTTTTTTGAGCCGCTGCGACAGAGCCCTGTTGTTGGGGCAGTACGTGTCGAGCAGCGCGTGAAACCGATGATTGTGGCTCGGCTCGAGCAGGTGGACGAGCTCGTGGGCGACAACCAAGTCAAGGCACTCGACGGGGTAGGCGGCAAGTTCTCGTGCGATGCGAATGGCGCCGGTTTTGGGCGTGCATGATCCCCAACGCGTTTTCATGCTGCGCACGGAAACGCGGGAAACGGCGACACCCATTGCGATTTCGTATGCGTGCACCATATCCCGCAGCGCCGATGTGACTTCGGACGTATAGAGCTGGTCAATATGGGCTTGGATCTCACTGGGCGTTAAGCTGTCGAGGGTCGCGTTCCACTTGGCCTGCGGACGTTCGTCTGGCTCGTCGGTACCCATAAAACTTGCGAAGGTAGCCTGCTTGGGCCGCGGTGCGGGTGATGCAAAGTTATGATCGAGTGCATCCTGTACCGTGATGGGTTTGCCCCAAAGCGCAATGATGGACGAGGGACTGAGCGGCTCTCGCGCCGTCGCCTGACGTTGCTCGCGCTGGGCAAGTCGGCTGATAATCCAGGCGCTGTTGCGCTTCACAAACGCTTCGATACGCTCGCGGCTGGCGCCGAGCGGTGCACTGGCGTGGACCTCACCGCTCGATGTGACGCGTAGGTTGAAGTTCTTGACGCGCTTTTTGGTAACGACGACGGGGATGGGCGTCCCATCCGGTCGGGATACGGAAATCGTAAACTGCTGCGTCAAAAGCGGTCCTTCAGATTGGGGACGGGCCGGCATGTCGACCGTTCGGCATGCCGGCCCGCTCAAGGGATGTGAAATTAATAACGCTCAAAGAAGGCAAGCGCGTTGTCGCTGCAGAGCTTCTGCATCACGGTCTTGCCAAAATGCTTGGAAAGCATGTTCTGGAACTCGGGCATCTTGCTGGCATCGGAGAGGAAAGCGGGCACCGTGGCACCGTCCCAGTCGCCGCCGAGCGCGATGACGTCCTCGCCGCCCAGGTCGAGCCAGTGCTCGATATGTGCCGCTAGCTGGTCGAAGGTGACGTCTGCGGCGGTCTTGTCGGTTGCGTCGTTGGAAAGGAACTCGCTGCAGTAGTTGAGGCCGACGATACCGCCCATGTCGCGAATGGTGCGGAACTGGTCGTCGGTGAGGTTGCGCTTGGCGCCGCAAACCGCACGGGAGTTGGAGTGGCTGGCGACGAAGGGACGCGTGGCGTGGGCGACAACCTCGTCAAAGCACTCATCGTTGAGGTGGGAGACGTCAAGCACCATGCCGGCGTGCTCCATCTGCGTAAGTGCCTCGATGCCGGCGGCGGTGAGGCCGGCGTGGGTATCGTGTCCGCTCGCGAGCGGTCCTTGCGCATTCCAGCTGAGCGATGACATGAGTACGCCCAAGCTCTTGAGCACCTCGATCAGCGCGGGGTCCTCGGCAAAGAACGTGGCGTTTTCGATGGTGTGGATGCAGGCGACCTTGCCGTCTTTGAGCGCGGGGCGAATGTCTGCCGCGCTGCGTACGTTGACCATGCGGTCGTGGTTGAGCATTGCCTGGCCGCTCATATGCGCCATGATTTGCGCCTGGAAGCGCGCGGCGTGGGCGGTGGGAATCTCGTCGGGGACAAACGTGGCGAAGCACTGTGCCCACGGCGTGTTGCCGATCTTTGCGAGCGAGATGGCGCAGGCGTTGCCCTCGATGAGGTCGAAATCTTGCGGATGCGTTTCGTCGCCGGGGAAATAACCGTCGGTGCCGGCGGTAAAGCGCAGGTCGAGATCGAGCGTGGCCCAGCCGATTCGGTCGGCGGTGTCGCAGTGTAGGTCAAATACGGGATATGCCATGGTTCCTCCGGTTGCAGCGTTTCTTTGCAAACTGTCATTGAATTGTATGACTAGGGTATAGTTAGCGCCATATGTTCACGGCGGCCCGCGTTGTGCGCCGCCCTTATCACGGAGGTTACCATGTCCAACCAGGGCAAGAAGGTCAAGACCCATTATCGCGGCACGCTCGATGACGGCACGCAGTTCGATAGCTCCTACGATCGCGGCGAGCCGCTGGAGTTCACCTGCGGCGCCGGTCAGATGATCAAGGGCTTCGACGCCGCTGTTGTCGACATGCAGGTGGGCGAGAAGAAGACCGTGCACATTCCTGCTGCCGATGCCTACGGCGAGCACAATCCCGAGATGGTTATTACCTTCCCGGCCGAACAGGTTCCCAACATCGAGCAGATCGAGAAGGGCATGAAGCTTTTCCTGTCCACGCCGAGCGGTATGCCCGTTCCCGCCGTGGTCATCGACGTAACGCCCGAGGCTGTGACGCTCGACGCCAACCACGAGCTGGCCGGCAAGGACCTCAACTTTGATATCGAGCTCGTCGAGGTCGAGGGTTAGAGTATGCCTGAACGCTTGGTTTCGACGACATGCTTGGGAAATCTCAACGATCCGTCCTATGAACTCCTGCTCCGCCGGAATTTGGGCGGCGTCTTTGAAGTTGACGAGCTACTGCTCGATTGGGACCAGGCTGACACGCGCGCGTTTGTGGGTGTGACGGAGCTGGGACGCACGGTCGATGTTCGGCTGGATGCTGCCGACGGCGGTCGTCTTACCGACGGCGACGTGCTCGCCATCGACCGTTCGGGCATGGTGCCCGTGGCGGTTGTCGTGCGCCTGCGCAGTGCCGAGGTTTATTTGGTCGAAGTCGACCGCATGGACCCGATTGCACTCGCGCATGCGTGCTGGGAGATCGGCAATATGCACGCGCCGCTTTTCCGAGGCGATTCGGACGAGTATACCGTGCGCATGTATACGCCGGTGCAGCCTGTTTTGGGCCGCATGCTCCGGGGCGTCGAGGGCGTTTGGCTCTCGGTGGTTACCCGTGAACTCGATGCGGACCGGCGCTTTGCGTCGAGTGCGGCGGATGCCGTTGTGAGTATGGCTCCCGACTTTACGATCGTAAAGAAGGCGCGCGGTTAACGTGCGTATGAGTAAGACGGACTTTGAGAGGCAGCTATTCAAAGTCCGTCTTACTGTTGATGAGGTGCTTTGGGGGGAAAGCATATGGGTCTTGAGGGAATCAAGCTGATTGCATGCGATTTGGACGGCACGTTGCTGCATCCGGGGGAGCGCGAGCCGCGTTCCGAGGCCTTTGAGCTCATCGATGAACTGCATCGTCGCGGTATCGTGTTTATGCCGGCGAGCGGTCGTCAATATGCGAGCTTGCGCTATCTGTTTACCCCGGTGGCCGATGAGCTCGCCTATGTATGCGAGAACGGAGCCCTGGTGATGAGCGAGGGGCGTGCCGTTGTCAAGCGCTCCATGGAGCGTAGCCTTGCTATGGATATCGCGAATGCCGTGGTTGCGTATCCCCATGCCGACGTGACCCTTTCGTGTGAGGGACACCTCTACACCATGAGCGGCAACGATGCGTTCGTCGACCATTTGCGCTATGAGGCCCACTGCGATGTGGCGGTGGTCGACCGCCCCGAGGACATCGACGAGGACGTCATTAAGATTGCCTTCCAGACGCCCGAGGTGAATCAGCCGGCGGCCCTGGAGTATTTCGAGCACCTCTTTAGCGACCGTGTCGACGTGATGACGTCGGGAACCGAATGGACGGACTTTATCGGCTTTGGTTCGGGTAAGGGTTCCGCGCTTGCCGATTACGGTCGTGCCCTGGGTATTTCGCCCGATGAGATGATGGCGTTTGGCGACAATGAGAACGATCGCGATATGCTCAACGTCGTGGGCCATCCCTATCTGATGGAGAGCTGCAACCCCACCATGCGCGACATCAACGACCGCGTCCGTTACGTGCGCACGGTCGAAGAAGAACTGCGCCGTCTGCTCGCCGAGTAGGTTTTCGCGACATACCTAGAAATCTACCTACAGTCGGGGCAGAGACCCTCGAAGATGGTGTAGTGCGACGTGACGTGCCAGCCGATTTGCTCGGACGCCTTGGCGTCGAGCTGGGCATCGAAGGGGAGCGGTACGTCGATGACGCGGCTGCACGAGGTGCAGATGATATGCGCATGCGGCTCGATCGTGCGATCGAAGCGGCTGCCGCCCGGCGTCTTGATGGAGAGAATCTCGCCGGCGTCGGCCAAGAGATTGAGATTGCGGTAGACTGTGCCGCGGCTGATTTTGTCATCCTGCGCGCGCACGACGTTGTAGATTTCGTCGGCGGTGGGATGGTTATAGCTTTGGCGCACGGCGTCAAGAACCAGCTTTCGCTGCCTGGTATTCCTTCTTTGCACCGCCATGCGCCTCGCCTCTTTTCTATTAACGGTCGTAGGTAAATGATACCGTATTTAGCACACAATACTAATAATGAGGACTGAAACCGTCTTCATTGGCAAGTGGGGCTCGGGCCTGGGCGTCTACGAGGCGAAAACGCGTTCCCATGCGCTCGTAGGAGGCATGAAGCGCCTCGAGATGAGATAGGATGTTTGCCGGAGCTCCCTGTATCTCCATCTCGACTGAGCCGTCTTCCATATTACGCACCCAGCCGGTGAGGGAGCGTGCCTGCGCGAGGTTGGTGGTGGTAAAGCGAAAACCAACGCCTTGGACTTGCCCCGCCCAGCGCAGGAAATAGCGCAGGGGAGTGTCTTGAGTGGCCTCGTCGCTTGCGAGCACAGTAAGTCTGCGGCGCAGCTCGAGCTCGACGTTTGATGGTTTTTGGGGTTCTCGACTGCCGCCGGTGACGCTGGAGAAGAACGTATCGAAGAGACCCATCGCTATGCCTGCTTGCCTGCGTCGGCCGGGAAGATAATGCCGGCCTGCCGGCGCACGGCATCCATGATGCGCAGTGAGACGAGCGTGACATCGCGGTAGTGGCCAAGCTCGTGGCGTCCCGCCGGGGTCTCCCAAATCTCTTCCTTAACGTTATCGATGCCGCCGATGGCGGTGATAAAGTCTGTGAGTTCGTATTCCATAGTGTTGCTCGATTTGGGCAGGTCGAGCACGCGGCCGTTCTCGCCCTGTTCGCGCGGTGCCTCGGTCGCTGAGCCGCGTACGACATCGCCGCGATAGTCGATGCGGACGTTGCGGGGCGTGGACAGATGGTCGATCTGGATAGTGCCACGCTCGCCTTCTATCTGCGAGGGCAGCAGGTCATTCGTAATTTTGGAGTGCGCGAGCTCGACGGAGATGCGGCCACCGCCGTAGCTGGCGAGGATGGAACCGCAGCCGTCGATGGGGCCGTGCGTGAGCTGTCGCGTGGTGGGGTCGAGCAGAGTAGTCATGCTCGTAAGGCCGGAGGGCATGCCGAAAATCTCGACCATGGGCTCGACGGTGTAGACGCCAATGTCCATGAGGGAGCCCGAGGCCATGTGGCAGTCGAAGATATTGGTGGCGCGTCCCGCGAGAATCTCGTTGTAGCGCGAGGAATACTTGCCAAAGCGCAATGAGGCGCGGCGGATGGGGGCGATCTCGCCCAGGGCGTCCTCGATGGCGTGGAAGGCGGGATCGTGGAGGGGACGCATGGCCTCGAGGGCCACGACGCCTGCTGCCTCGGCAGCGCGGAAGACTTCCAGCGCCTGCGCTTCGGTGGCGCAGAAGGGTTTCTCGACGATGACGTGCTTGCCACCGGCGATGCAGGCAAGGGCCTGCTCGTAGTGAAGTGCGTTAGGGCTGCCGATATAGACGGCGTCGACGTCGACGGCGGACGCAAGCTCGTCAAGTGCGGTGAAGTTACGTTCGCCGCCGTGTTCGGCGGTAAAGGCAGTACCGCGATTGGCGTCGCGCGAAAGCGTGCCCACAAACGCGGCTTGGTCGTTGGCGTTGACGACTTGGATAAAGTCGTCGGTGATCATGGATGTGCCGATGGTCGCGATGCGCAGCATACGTCCCCCTTGCGTTGTTTGGTCTACAAGATGAGTGTAGCGCGTGGGGATATAAAGCTGCGCGAAAACGCTATTACAGGTCGCTCTCGTTAAAGCCGGTGTCGATATCGAGGTTGCTGCCGTCGGCCGCCGTGGTGGCGAGCTCGTCGCAGCGCTCGTTGAGCTCGTGGCCGGCATGTCCCTTAACCCAGATGAACTCCACCTTATGCTTGCTTTTGGCGGCAAGCAGGCGCTCCCACAGGTCGCGGTTCTTGACAGGCTGCTTGTTGGCAGTCTTCCAGCCGCGTTTTTTCCATCCGTCAATCCAGTGCTTGTTGAAGGCGTTGACGACGTACTGCGAATCGGAATGGACTTCGACGTCGCAGGGGCGGTTGAGCGCCTCGAGCGCTACGATGACCGCCATGAGCTCCATGCGGTTGTTGGTGGTCTTGGCGTAGCCGTGCGAAAGCTCAGAGGTGAAGGTCTTGCCGGCGGGGTTGGTGTATTTGAGCACGGCGCCGTAGCCGCCGCGTCCCGGATTTGATCGGGCCGAGCCGTCGGTATAGATGATGACCTTCACATGGTTCCTTTCGTTGGGTACGTTTCGTGTGAGTGACCATTGTAGCGCCATGCCCGCCGGGGGCTAGCAATCTACGATTTCTACCCCGTCTTCCGACAGTTGGTTGGCATGGATGATGCGGTTGAGTTCGTCGAGGTATTGCTGCAAGAGGGGAGAGGGCTTGCGGTCGTCATGCATGATGTAGCCCACATGCATCGTCGGGGCATCTGCCAGGGGGATCGAGGCCATGCCCCACTGCATTTCGCTGGAGAGTACGCCGGTCGACAGCGCATAGCCGTTCGAGGTGATAAGCAGGTTGGTGAGCGTCCCGCGGTCGGATACGCGGATATTGCGGTTGCAGGGAATATAGCTAAACGGTTCCTCGGCGTAATAGAAGGAGTTCGAGGTGCCTTGCTCAAAGCTGTAGCGCGTATAGGGCGTGAGGTCGGCAAGGGACAGCTGCGAGCGGCATGCGAGCGGGTGGCGTTCGCTGACGAACACGTGGACCTTCGCATCAAAGAGGGGATGAAAGCTCGCTCGGGCATCGGCGAAGGCCTTCTGCAGAACGCGGGCGTTAAAGTCATCCAGATACAGAATGCCGATATCGCTGCGAAACGCGCGCACGTCGTCGACGATCTGCGCTGTGGTGGTCTCGCGCATGATGAACTCGAACTTGCTGTCGCGGCAGCGCTCGACGACGTTGACAAAGGCCTCGACCGAAAACGCGTAGTGTTGGGCCGAGATGGCAAGGCGGGCCTGAGGTGTACCGCCGTCCTCGTAGCGGGCCTCGAGCATGTCGGCCTGCTCTACGACCTGGCGTGCATAACCCAATAGCTCGGTGCCGTCGTTGGTGAGTGCAACACCGCGGCTAGAGCGCGTAAAGATTTCGATATGAAGTTCCTGCTCTAGGCTTTTGACGGCATTGGAGATATTGGACTGTGCCGTATAGAGGCGCTGGGCTGCGGCGTTGATCGAACCTGACTCTGCCACGGCGATCAAAAAGCGAAGCTGCTGGAGGGTCATCGGCGCCCGTCCTTTCGAGTGTTATCTATAAAACCGATAACAAGTTAGCGCTTTTAAGTGATTGACCGAGGGAAACAATGCTCGTACTATTCAAAACACACAAAGGCGGTAGGTAATTAAGCCGACCACGGAACCGGGATGCGAAAGGAGGCCCGCATATGAATTGCTTACCAAAACGAATGCCGGGCTCCTGTTTGCGCCCGTCGGCGTAATCAGGAGACAGCCACTTACTTCTCTTACTCTTATTACTTTTATTCGATCAAGGAGATCATCATGAGTCAGTTCATCAACAACCCCGAGCACACCTTTGGTTTCGACACCCTGCAGCTGCACGTTGGCCAGGAGAGCGCCGATCCTGCATCCGACTCCCGTGCCGTGCCTATCTACCAGACCACGAGCTATGTCTTCCGCAACTCCCAGCACGCTGCCGATCGCTTTGGTCTTGCCGACGCCGGTAACATCTACGGCCGTCTGACCAACTCCACCCAGGGCGTCTTCGAGGATCGTATCGCCGCACTCGAGGGCGGCGTTGCTGGCCTCGCCGTCGCCTCTGGCGCCGCTGCCATCACCTATACCCTGCAGGCTCTTGCCCAGGCCGGTGACCACGTGGTGGCTCAGAAGACCATCTACGGTGGCTCCTACAACCTGCTGGAGCATACGCTCTCCCAGTTTGGCGTCGAGACCACGTTTGTCGATGCCCATAACCTGGAAGAGGTCGAGGGTGCCATCAAGGACAACACCACGGTCATCTATCTCGAGACGCTCGGCAACCCCAACTCCGACATCCCCAACATCGACGCCATCTCCGAGATCGCCAAGAAGCACGGTCTGCCGGTTGTCGTCGACAACACCTTCGGCACCCCGTATCTGTTCCGTCCGTTGGAGCATGGTGCCAACATCGTCGTCCACTCCGCAACCAAGTTCATCGGCGGCCACGGCACCTCGCTGGGCGGTGTGATCGTCGACGGCGGTAACTTCGATTGGAAGGCGAGCGGAAAGTACGCCCAGATCGCTGAGCCCAACCCCTCCTACCACGGTGTTTCGTTTGCCGAGGCTGCCGGTCCCGCCGCCTTCGCAACCTATGTCCGCGCTATCCTGCTGCGTGACGAGGGCGCCTGCATCAGCCCGTTCAACGCCTGGGTTCTGCTCCAGGGCACCGAGACCCTGTCGCTGCGCGTTGACCGTCATGTCGAGAACACCAAGAAGGTCGTTGAGTTTCTGGCTGGTGACAGCCACGTCGCCAAGGTGAACCACCCGAGCCTGCCTGAGCACCCCGATCACGAGCTCTATCAGAAGTACTTCCCCAACGGCGGTGCTTCGATCTTTACCTTTGAGATTAAGGGTGGCCAGGAGGCAGCTTGGAAGTTCATCGATCATCTGCAGGTGTTCTCGCTGCTCGCCAACGTGGCCGACGTCAAGTCGCTCGTCGTGCACCCGGCTACCACCACGCACTCCCAGCTCTCTGCCGAGGAGCTCGCCGAGCAGAACATCACGCCCTCCACGATCCGTCTTTCCATCGGTACCGAGAACGCCGAGGATATCATTTGGGATCTGAAGCAGGCCTTCGCCGCGCTGGACGAGTAAGGCGACTTGTGCAAAGACCCCTTGCGACTCGATAGGTATAACTGCATAAAATGCCTGCTCAAGGCGCCTGTGCGAACGATGGTTGCACAGGCGCCTTTTTTGCATAGGAAGGGCGCTGTTACAGGGTTTTTGGCATGCTTTATGCAATCGAGATGTGGAAAACTCCTGTTGAGTGGATGTGAGTTTTACGCAATTGACGTGCGCCTTTTGAGTAAAACCGCAGGTCGCGATTTGCTCGGGGTACTATGCAGCGCGATCGAATCACACGCAGCCCAAACGCAGCAAAAACGCACTACGGAGGTTTCCAGCTACATGAGGATCGATTCACGAAAACCGAAAGCCGCCGCCCTTTCCGCCGCTCTGACCGTGGCACTTTTGGCGGGCGTCGGCGCAACTGATGCCCACGCGGCAACACTATCCGATACGGTCGGATCTACGCCGTCCGAGGCGACGCTGGTGCAGCCCGTCGACTACCGAGGTGACGGTTATGGCTCTATGCAGGAGTGGAACGCCTCGATGGGGGCGAAGCGCGATTCCCTGGAGATGCGCGCTCAGATCATTATGAATATGTATGGCGACTATGCCACCGATGACGAGCGCGCTGTGTTGCAGCGTTGCATCGACGGTGCGGGCAGCCTGTTGACGATGGGGGAGGTCGACGCCAAGTCGACCGAGCTCGATGAGCTCCGCTCCACGCTTGAGGATGCCAAGCGCGAGGCGCTCGAGGCTGCTGCAGCCGAAGCCGAGGCTGCTGAGGCCGTTCAAGCTTCGTATTACAACGCCGGCTCCGGCTCGTCTTACGCGTCTGCTGTGTATTACGCGAACGGCTCGGGCCTGACGCGTTCGAGCGGCGTCAATAACTATAACGGCCGCCGCGAGACTTATTACAGCAGCAACGTGTTGTATCACCACCGCACGGGCGAATGGACGCAGGATTCCGAGGGCTTTTGGCGCGATTCCGATGGTTACTACGTCGTGGCCGCGGGCGATAAGGCTCAGGGCTCCACGTTTACCGGATCCAAGGGCGAGTGCAAGGTCTATGACTCCGGCTGCGCAGCCGGAACCACCGACTACTATACCGGTTGGTAATCTGCCATAAGCCGATAGGACATGACGGGCGGGCGTCTTTACCGAGCCTTTGGGCAACGTAAGGGCGCCCGTTTTTTGTGCGTGCTTGAGTTAACAGAGCGCTTACCGTGGCAGTACGCCGCGCATATGGGCGCGGGGCACACTAAGTCACGAGAAACAAAGTCTTTCTCGTGGAGGAAGTGGTCTTGTGAACGCTCGAGATATCGCCGTTGCCGCCGTTGCATTGACGCTTGGTTGCCTTGGTCCTACGGCCGCGCTCGTCGCGGGTATGCAGGGGTCTTGTGGGGCTGCCTCTATCGTGGTCGGTGCGTTGATCGCGGCTGCGCTGCTGGGAAGTGCGGGTGTAGTTCTTTGCCGCGATGGCGAGGACGAGGTGCCTGAGTCGCAACGCTAACTGTTGTGAGGTTGCCGCCGGTCATAGACGAAGATGAAAGCCGCCGCAGGGGAAAGGTTCCCTTGCGGCGGCTTTGCTGTTGAGTCTGTTGACGTGGTGAGCCGGGCGCTACCAGCTTGCCTCGATATCGCGGATGCGCCGATAGAGCCACTCGTTTTGCGCTGCCTGGATATCGTGCTTGGCCGCCAGACGGCAGATGGTGCCCGCGAACTCCTCAACTTCGGTTTTTCGTTGTGCGATGCGGTCCTGCGCCATCGAGGGCATACCGGCGGGGTCGATTCCCTCGATGAGGTGCACCATCTGCGTCAGGTCTGCCTCGGTCAGCTCAACGCCCTCGGCGTTGGCGACCGCAAGCGTCTCGCGCATGGCGGAAACAAAGCAGCGACGCTGCTCGGAGCCCGGCTCCGTGGCGCTTCCGTAGGTCCCGCCGTAGGCCATACAGGTCTGGTTGATGCCGTCGTTGAGCATGAGTTTGGCCCACATGCGGTGCGCAATGTCGCTCTCGACGGTATGGGCGATGCCGCAGCGTGTGTAGAGCTCGTCGATGGCGGCGACGGTCGCGGGGTTGGTGCCGGCTGCCGCACCAAAGCGGATTTCGCCAGTGTTGGTAAAGGTGAGCGCGCCGTCGAGGAATACGGCGTCCATGCCCTGGCAGATACCCAGGACGGTGTGCTTCCAGCCAAAGCGCTCGGCAATCTTCTGCTCGCTTGTAATGCCGTTACACAGCGAGGCGATGAGCGTGTTGGGTCCCACGACGCGCTCCATAGTCTTGAGTGCCACATCGAGTCCAGTCGTCTTGACTGTAAGGATGGCCAGATCGGCGGGCGTTACCTCGCTGGCGCGGACGGACTTGAGCACACAGGGCTCGCCGTTGACGGTGAGCGCATCGCCCGCGTGACGCTCAAAACGTGCGTCATCCATAACGTATTCGACGGCGTCGCTGCCGAGCGCCCTGGCGATCATGCTGCCGTAGAGCAGGCCGACGCCGCCCTTGCCGATAAAGGCGACCTTGTTGATCTGCATGCGAATCATCTCCCCATATAAAAGGCGCCCGCGTAAGGGGCGCCTGATGGATTGTATGCCGCTAGGGTGATTTGTGGGTGCGTGGGGCGGCAGTTATAAAAAGAAATGTTTGCCTGGACGCTACACTGCAGGGCAGACCGCGAAAACGCGTGCGGGATATCCAACGCCATCGCGCACCTTGGGGAAGGTACAGAAGATGACGGCACCCGTGGCGGGAAGCTCGTCCAGATGGTCCATGACCTCGATCTGGTAACGGTCGACCGAGAGGATGTATTGTTCGCCGGGGTAGGGATAGGCGTCCTCACGCGTGGTCCGTTCGCCTCCTTTCATCGGGCTTTTTGCTGATGTTAAAGCGGTGTCGTGATGGCTCGATTGCTGCTACGTTACGATACGTTCTCGATTGCGATTCCAATGTGTTTTGATGGCGTGGCCGTTGTGTTTCGCCTCATTAGAGCTTCGAGGGGAGAGGAGGGGCAGTGCAATATCGTGTTGACCCCAAAAGCGGCAACCGTATCTCGGTGCTGGGACTGGGCTGCATGAGGTTTCCCGGTGCGCCGGGACACCCCGATGCGAAGACGGCCGATGCCATCATTTCCCGTGCGGTGGAGCAAGGAATAGCCTATCTGGACACGGCCTATCTCTACCCCGGTAACGAAGCTTGTGTGGGAGCTTCGCTTGAGCGCCTGGGGCTGCGCGACCAGATTTTGCTTGCGACCAAGTTGCCGCACGCTTCGTGCAAATGTGCGGAGGATTTCGATCGGTTCTTCGACGAGCAGCTGCGCCGTTTGCGGACTGACCATATCGACTATTACCTTATGCACAACATCACCTCGCCCGCGCAGTGGGAGCGCGTGGTAGCGTTGGGTATCGAGGACTGGATTGCGCACCAAAAGGCGGCGGGGCGTATTCGCCAGATAGGTTTTTCGTACCACGGCAGTGCGGCGGACTTCCTCACGATGCTTGACGCGTATGACTGGGACTTTTGCCAGATCCAGTACAACTACGCTGGAGAGCGCTACCAAGCGGGAACGGCGGGACTCATGGCAGCCGCCGAGCGCGGGCTCGCGGTGTTTGTGATGGAGCCGCTTTTGGGTGGACGCCTGGCGGGCAAGCTACCTCCGCGGGCCCGCGCCGTGTTCGATGACGTACGCGATCCGTACCTGAAGACGCCGGCTGCTTGGGGCCTTTCGTGGGTGTGGAACCATCCTCAAGTCACGATGCTGCTTTCGGGCATGACCGATGCCGCGCAGGTGGACGAGAACGCGGCATTGGCGGATCGCGCGCTGCCGGATTCGATGACGACAGAGCAGCTCGATACCATCGCACGTGTGCTGGGAGAGTTTGAGAAATCGAATCGCGTGCCGTGTACGGGGTGCGGCTACTGCATGCCGTGCCCCAAGGGCATCAATATTCCCGGTTGCTTTGGCGCCTACAACGCGAGCTACGCGCATAGTTGGTTTACGGGGCTGTCTCAATACTTTACGGCAAGCGCGGTGCGGACGAACGAGCCCAAGTTGGTGAGCAATTGCGTCAAGTGCGGCAAATGCGCGCGTCACTGCCCGCAGCACATCGATATTCCCGAGCGTCTCGACGATGTGCGCCGACGTTTCCAGCCTGGCCCCGTAACGGCTGCGCTTAAAGCCTTTTGCAAAACGCGCTCCTGATGCCCCTTTTATAACTTGCGATGGAATAGTTCCTGTTTGCGGCAGAATAGGGGCAAAACAGGAACTATTCCACCGCAACTGAAGGGGGCTGTCGTGGGCCATCGGGATTCATGTGATGATTTGCGTGAGGTTCGTTGGGGCGTTTTGGGCGCTGGAAACATATCGCATCGATTTGCATCGTCGCTCAAGGAGGTGGACGGGGCACGGCTTGTGGCTGCCGCCGGTCGCACTCCTTCGCATGTTGAGGAGTTTTGCAGGGCGTTTTCGATTGATGCCGCGCACAGTTATGCCACGGCTGACGATAGCGGCGATGCGGCTTATGATGCGTTGATTGCCGACCCCGATGTCGACGCAATCTACTTGGCTCTTCCGCATGGCATACATACGCGTTGGGCCTGTCGCGCGCTGCGCGCCGGAAAGGCCGTGCTGTGCGAAAAGCCGGCCGTTTTGAGTGAGGAAGAGGCTCTCTCGATTGCCTCCACCTCTCGCGAGCGCGGCGTGCTGTTTATGGAGGCGATGAAGAACCGGTTTTGCCCGATGCGCACTCGCGTGAAGGACTTGCTTGCGTCGGGCGAGCTCGGCCGTATCGTCTCGATTGAAAGCGTGCAAAAACTCGATTATGGCGAGCCCCCTTCGAGTTATCTGCTCGACCCGTTGCAGGGTGGCTGTCTATATGACATGGGCTGCTATGCGGTCGGGTGGTTTGAGGATCTACTTGCGGGCGCGTGCGAGGTTTCGTCCCGTGAAGTTCGCTGGCGTGACGTATCGGGCGGCCGCGTGGATTGGGCCGACGAGATCCGTATGAGCGTCGGCGGCATACCCATTCATATGGTGTGCGACGGCAAAGCAGCATATGAAAGCCGTTTGACGATTGCCTGCGAGCGGGGCTCGTTGGAAATCGAGCGCCTCCATCGCCCCGAGCTCGCCCATGTGAAGTACTCCGACGGACGAATGCTCGAAATAAATGCCCCGTTTGAGGTCGATGATTTCTACGGCGAAATCCAGCATGCGACCCAGCTCATCCGGGCGGGGAAACTCGAGAGTCCCGTCATGTCCCTTGCCGCCACACAGCGCTGCGCGCACATTATCGATGCAATCCGTCTAGCCCTCTAGGACTTGGCGCTGACGCGTAGGGAATCATGAGGCTGGCGCCCGTAGCCGCAGTGCTTGGTGGCCCGCATCTCTGATGCCCCTTTTATAAGTTGCGGTGGAATAGTTCCTGTTTGCGGCAGAATAGGGGCCAAACAGGAACTATTTCACCGCAACTGATGAGGGGGAGCTGGGGATGCTGACGATCGGGTGTCACCTATCCACGACGAAGGGCTATCGGGCAATGGGGGAGACGGCGCTATCCATTGGCGCCAATACCTTTGCATTCTTTACGCGCAACCCGCGTGGTGGCAAGGCGAAAGACCTTGACATGGATGACGTGGCGGCCCTGCGCGAGCTTATGGAGCAAAACGACTTCGGCCTACTCGTGGCGCATGCCCCCTATACCTACAACCCCTGTTCTGCCAAAGAGCGGGCGCGTGAGTTTGCCTTGGAGGCAATGGCCGAAGACTTGCAGCGTCTGGAAGCACTGCCCGGCAACTACTACAACTTTCACCCCGGCGCACATGTGGGGCAGGGGACTGATGCCGGCATTCAGATGATCGTCGACACCCTGTGCCAGGTTATGTTTGAGGGCCAGCAGACGACGGTGTTGCTCGAGACCATGGCCGGCAAGGGCACCGAGGTGGGCCGCAGCTTTGAGGAGCTGGCGCTCATCATCGAGGGCGTTGCCGACAAGCGCCCCGAGCTGTCGGCCAAGCTGGGCGTGTGTCTGGACACCTGCCATGTGAATGACGCCGGCTATGACATCGTCTGCGATCTTGACGGTGTGCTTGACGAGTTCGATCGTGTGGTGGGTATCGAGCGCCTGCGCGCCGTGCACATCAATGACTCCAAGAATCCCTGCGGCGCCCATAAGGACCGCCACGAATGCATCGGTAAGGGCTATCTGGGTAGTGAAGAGTTTGGCGGCGGTATGCAGGTTATGCAGAATATTGTATTGAATAGCCGCTTGCGTGCGCTTCCATTCATTTTGGAGACGCCTAACGAACTTGCAGGTTATGCAGCGGAAATTACGCTATTAAGGTCATTGCAGCAGTAATGACTGTCACAAAGTGGAGTGTTCCATTCACGTTATGGGTTTGTTTCAATCAGTTTTCTAATTGCAGTTTCGCATTTACGGGTGCATAATATCCAACAGTTTTTGCAGACCTCTGAATCAAACGGGGTCACCGGAAGGAGACTGATTATGAAGCTGAAGAAGCTTGGCGCATTTGCCGCCACGGGCGCCATGGCGATCGCCCTTGCACTGACGGGCTGCGGCTCGTCCAACGCCACCTCTGGTTCTGATGCCGGTTCCAGCAGCTCTGACGACGCTAAGGTCGAGAAGGTCGACGGCTCCAAGGAGTACGCGCTCGTCAAGGACGGTACGCTGACCGTCGGCACCTCTGCCGAGTACGCTCCGTTTGAGTACAAGGATGACAACGGCGATTATCAGGGCTTTGACCTTGAGCTCATCAAGGCTATCGGCGACAAGCTGGGCCTGGATGTCGAGTACGTCAACAATGACTTCGACACACTCGTACCCGGTGTCGCTTCGGACGCTAAGTACGACGTCTCCATCGCGGCTATCACCGACACGCCCGAGCGTGAGAAGGAAGTCACTTTCTCCGATTCCTACTACATGGACGATCAGGCTATCGTGACCAAGGTCGATAACACCGACATCATGGCCGACAACTACAGCGAGAAGCTCAACAACGCCGACGCTACCATCATCGTTCAGTCTGGCTCGACCGCCGAGTCCTTTGCCCAGGAGAACTTCCCCAAGGCCAAGATCGTCCCCTACAAGGACGCTACCGAGTGCTTCAGCGCCCTGCAGTCCGATAAGGGCGACGCCGTAGTCACCAACCGCTCCGTTGCCAGCCAGCTGACCGCCGAGCAGTTCAACACCTGCCAGACCATCAAGCAGATCAGCACCGGCGAGGAGTACGCCATCGCCATCAACCAGGGCAACACCAAGCTCAAGGACGACATCAACCAGGCCATCAAGGACCTGACCGACGACGGTACCGTCGACGCCCTCATGGCTAAGTACAACATCAAGTAAAATAGCTACTTGATTGCGTGTAGGCCCTTTCCGTTTTGCGGAGAGGGCCTTTGCGCTTCTCTTGACGGAGAGTGCTTCCGTCTCGTTTTGCCGGCAACTTCTACGATAGGAGCCACCTTGTCTCGATTGAACGAAGGGGCTGCGGAGCAGCGTTTTCCACTGCCCGCCTTGCTCCAAAAGCTAGCCTGCGCCATGGCCGTGGCGCTCGCGCTGGTGTGCGTGGGGGCATATGCGCCCACGACCGCCCAGGCGCTTGAGACCGCAAAGATTACCGCCCGACCCAACACCGGTTCGGGCAGCGCTGTGGTCGGCGGCACCGAGACGCGCATTACCTGGGAGGTCCAGGCCGATGCCGACGAGGAACTGAGCGGTCTTTCGCTGACGTTTGTCGACGGCACGACGTTTGGTACCGATGATACGCGATTGACGATGCTCTCGGGCGAGGACCTCATGAATCGTACGCCCATGAAGCCCACGTGCAAGGCTGACGGCCAGACGCTCAAGATCGACTTTGGCGAGACGGCGCCTGCCGGCGGCTTTTTCCGTGTCGAGGTCTACGGCGTGACCTTCCCCGTCGAGGGCGGCGATGAGGCCTTTAGCGGCACCTGCACTTTGGCCGATGGCTCGACCAAGAAGATCTCCAAGATTCCGTCGGTGGAGATCAAGGGCGTGACGGCATTCGATAACTTCCTGGCCGATCTTAAGGAGCAGCCGTGGGTCGAGGCCTGGAACTCCAATATGTTCCTGCGCCTGTTCTTAAACCCAGTCATTTTGGTCCAAAGCCTGCCGATCGTCTTTAAGGGCTTCCTTATGTCGCTCTCGATCGTGCTTGTGGCGTTTCCGCTGGCAATTCCCTTTGGCTTTGCCTTGTCGCTCATGCGCATCTCCAAGTCGCGCATCCTGCGCTGCCTCGCCGGCATCTATGTGAATATCATCCGCGGTACGCCGGCGTTCCTGCAGATCTATATCGCGTTCTTCGGTCTGCCGTTGGCCGGCGTCAAGGTTGATGACTACGTGCTTGGCGTTATCGTCATGGCCATGAACTCGTCTGCGTACCTATGCGAGATCTTCCGTGCCGGTATTCAATCGATCCCCAAGGGCCAAAACGAGGCTGCGCGTTCGCTGGGCATGAACGCGTTCCAGACGCTGCTCTATGTCATGATTCCGCAGACGTTCCGTAATGTTTTGCCTACGCTGACCAGCGAGTTTATCTTGCTTTACAAGGATACGTCGCTGCTTGCCGCCGTGGGTGTGGTCGAGATCGTCATGAACGCCCGTACCATCGTGGCCACGACGGGCTCCATTACACCGTACGTGGTTGCCGCCCTGTTCTATCTGGTCATCACCCTGCCGCTCGCTCGCTTGGTGAGCGGTCTTGAGGCGAGGCTTTTGGGCACGGCCGAGACCAAGAAGAAGCGTCCCGCCAAGAGCGCCGGACAGGTTGTCGCGACGCCCGCCGATCACATCGCCGGTCTGTAAGGAGGTCCTATCATGAGCGAAACCAATAACTCGAACGAGGTCGTCGTCAGCATCAAGAACCTCCAGAAGGCCTTTGGGGACAACGTGGTCCTGCGCGATATCGATCTGGATGTGCACAAGGGTGAGGTCGTTGTGGTCTTGGGCCCCTCAGGCTCGGGCAAGTCGACGATGCTTCGCTGCATCAATCGCCTGGAGCATCCCACGAGCGGCTCGATTGTCGTCGAGGGCGTGGATGTGTGTGCCAAGGGCGTCGACCTCAACAAAGTGCGCACGCACCTGGGCATGGTGTTTCAGCAGTTCAACCTGTTCCCGCACCTGTCGGTCAAAAAGAACGTCATGCTTGCGCAGCAAAAGGTGCTCAAGCGCAGCAAGGAAGAGGCCGAGAAGATCGCCGTCGAGGAGCTGACCAAGGTCGGCCTGGCCGAGCGCATCGACTTTATGCCGAGCCAGCTCTCGGGCGGCCAGCAGCAGCGCGTGGCCATCGCCCGCGCCCTGTCGATGAACCCGCACGTGATGCTCTTTGACGAGGCCACCTCGGCGCTCGACCCTGAGCTCGTGCGCGACGTTCTGGGCGTCATGCGCGACCTGGCGCACGACGGTATGACCATGATCGTCGTGACGCACGAGATGGGCTTTGCCCGCGATGTCGCCGACCGCGTCGTCTTTATGGACGGCGGCGTCATTGTGGAAGAGGGTACGCCGAGCGAGGTCTTCGACCACCCCAAGAGCGAGCGCACCAAGGCGTTCTTGGGCAATATCTCGTAGCCGCTTTATATGACTGACATAGCAGAAAACGGGAGCCGGATGTGATCCGGCTCCCGTTTTTGTTGGGACGCGAATGTGTTTTGTTGCAATGCGCGTTGCGGGCGGAGCTCATTGCCGCTAGGCGAGCTCGGCTCCAAGGGCGCGGCAGGCCGCTTCGCTCTCATCATCGGGGGCGTCGTAGCAGATGACGGAATCGACGACGTTGACGCCCTCCTCGTCGGCGTCCGCCTTCCAGTTGTCCATCCATTCGCCCTCGGCCCACGAATAAGAGCCAAAGAGGACGACCTTCTTGTCGCCGAGGGTCTCCTTGACCTCATCCCACATGGGCTGGAACTCATCATATTCAAGCTCCTCGGAACCCATGGCGGGGCAGCCGAAGGCGATAGCGTCATAGCCAGCGGCCTTGTCTGCGGAGAAGTCGGCGCAGGAGATGACCTCTGCCTCGGCGCCGGCATCGGTTGCACCTTCGGCAACGAGGTTTGCCATGGCCTCGGTGTTGCCCGTGCCGCTCCAGTAGACGACGGCGATCTTGCTCATGTTGAGTCCTTTCAGTTGTGCGGCAGGTTGCCACGGCTTCTATGTTCTATCGGGTTGCCTGGGCAAGTTGCGCCAAGCTGTAGCCCTGCTGATAGACAAAGGTGAAGTATTGGGTGCAGGCGCGGTAGGCATCAAACGTCGCAAGTGCCTGCTCGACATTTGCGTAGACCTTCCAGGCCCCAAAGACCTTATAGTTCTCGCCGCGCTGGACGATAAACTCGTGCACGTCGTCGTAGGGATATCCTAGGAAGTAGCCTATTTCGTGCGGAAACTCGCAGGTGCAGTCGTTGCTGCAGCTAGCTTGCTGGGGTAGTGCGCATCGAGTCTGGCTACAGGCGCATTCCGCGACGTTATTACTCGCGAGCGTGATGCGTGATGCCAAATGCACAAGGCATGTCGAAAGGTCTCTCGTGTCGTAGCCTTCCGAGGCGAGCGCCGTTTTGGCGCGAGGGTCCGCGAAATAGGTGGTGAGGCTTTTGGCTCGGTACACGTACACGAGCGCTCCGCAGGGCCGCCAGACCAAAACACTCAGGTGGATGCCAAGCGGGTCAAGCTCGCGGTTGCACTGGGCGATAACGTTGAGCAGGCGTGCTCGGCGTTCTGCGATGGTTTCTGTTGCGGTCGAGCCGTCCCCGTGGGCGTAGGTGCCTGGATAGGTAAAGAGCGATGCCGGCTTGATGCCCGCGAGCGTGGGGGAGCAGTTGCGCACGACTGCTGCCTGAAACGTTGGGATGTCTATGGTTCGAGTCACGTCGCTCCTTACGGATCTAAACTGTTAGCCTAGGAAAACTTATACACGAAAGTAAGCCATGGTCAACAAAAAAGTTTGAAGAGGAAAACTAATTGACCGAACGGACATGATTTTGGGTTAAGATGGGGACACCCCATGGGGGTATCTAGATAGTGCTACTGAAAGGGGAACGCATGAGTGACTTGCTCAACCCTGCGAATCTCATCGTGCTGACCGTCATTGCCGTCGGCATGTTTTTTGGACTGCGTCGCATTGCCGCTTCGACACACGGGAAGAGTTGCTGCAGCGATGGTGCGAGCGGCAAGAAGGCCAAAAAGGTTGTGGTGGCAGACACCGACGAGTCCCACTACCCCTATCGTGAGGAACTCCTTATCGGCGGCATGAGTTGCGACGGCTGCGCCCGGAATGTGACGAATGCCCTCAATGCGCTTGATGGCGTGTGGGCTACGGTAACGTACGCGGACCACACGGCACGCGTGCGCTCGAAGCGCCCGGTTGATCGCGACACACTCGAGACGGCAGTGAGGGGTGCGGGCTATTACGTTATGAAAATGTAGGCGTTGCCCTCTCCGGTGGGTACCAGCCTCCTGCCCATTGTGACTATCGGCATCCAAAAATTTGCGCAAAAATAACCTTTAGATGCGGCAAAAGTGGAGTTTGGTGACGGTTTGCGCGGAATTCGCTACCAATCGAGCATCTATGAACCCGTCCAAAAAATTACAGGTGTATATTTATACACTGATTATTGCTGTGCTCAGATTGCAATTAACCGTGGACAGAAATGAAGAATGCTAAAACTGGGCTTTAGGACAGGGGAGGCTATAACCTTATGAGACGAGTGGGAACACTTGGCTTGGTGGCAGCGCTTGCCGCTATCTTGGTATCGCCGCTGCCGGCGCACGCCGAAGACGCATCGGGTGCCGTTACCTACAATGCGGGAAATGGGTATTCCTTTGAGAAGCTCTCGCATCCTACGGTAGGAACGTCGCAGCCGGATGGCATCGTCGACTACCAGGGTAACGGTGCCGTTGCCGTTCCGGGCGCCGATGGTAATACGGCCAACAACGAAGGCGATCGCGGCCAGAGCTACACTTGGGCGGCTGCGAGCTATGGTGACTGGCTTTATGTGGGCACCTGCTACGCGGCGATGGGCAACACGCTGACGCTCATGAACAGCACGCTGGGCGATTCCTTTGATGTCGAAACCATGCGCCTGACGCTGGAGGCCATGTTTAACGGTACCTTCTTCTATGGACAGCAGAAGGAGGACGGCACGGCCGACAAGGACAGCGGCGGCATCTTGGTCAAGATCAATACCAAGACCGGTGAGACCAAGCTGCTACTCTCTGAATCGCTCAACGGCGTCGCTCCTTTGTTCCGCAATGCCGTGAGCTATAAGGGTAAGCTCTATTTCTGCGGCAGCGTCAGGACCAATGACGGCAAAGGCGGCCTGCCTGCTGTATACGAGATCGATCCTAAGACGGATGAGTACAAAGTTGTCTATCAGGGCCTTTCGAGCATGCAGGATTACGGTGCTGCCTACAAGCAGGGCATTTCTACCGGTATCCGCGGCATGTGCGTCCATGATGGCCAGCTCGTCATCAGTAATGTGGGTAAAGACGCGAACGGTAATTTTGTGTCGACAATCCTGACGTCGTCTGACCCCTCGAAGGGCCAGGACAGCTTCACCGAGATTGCCAACTCGGAGACGCTGTTTGGCTATCCGGCGATTCGCTATCAGGACAGCATCTACGGCGGCGCCATTTGGGATATGGTCTCGTACAATGGCCATCTCTATGCGACCATCTGCACCGGTACGCCCGAGAACGCTCCCGATGATAATTCCATGCAGTCGTTTGCCATGGTCCGTGGCGACAAGAATGCCGACGGCAGCTATTCGTGGACTCCCATTGTCGGCGATCAGAAGACGGACGGTGCAAAGTACTGCTTTGGCATCGATCCTGCCCGTACCCGTTCTGGCGCTGCCAACCTCATCGTCTACAACGACTACCTCTATATCGGTGAATACAACGACGAGGAGATTGCCCTCGAGCGCATCCTGTTCAACAAATCCAACACCGAAGAGGGCGGCAAGAGCAGCATGGGTGGCGTTGACTGCTCGTTTGTGAATGCCAATCTTGAGCAGTCGGTTAACATCTATCGCATGGACAAGGACGAGAACATGGAGCTCGTCGTTGGCGATCGCACCGACATGTCCCCGAGGGCGGTATTTCCGGCCTGACTTCGGGCTTTGGCCGAAACGAGAACCAGTACATTTGGCGCATGCAGAAGTTCGACGGCAAGCTGTATATCGGTACCTTTGATACCGCGAGCCTGCTTGAGCCGATCGGCCAGTTCTCCAATGGCGACATTATCGATATGACGCCCGAGGAGTGGGACTCTCAGGTTCAGCGCCTTAGGGACCTGCTCAATCACCTGCTCGACAAGAAATCGCCTGACGACCCCATCGTTCCCGTGAACACGCTTGCGGACGATGATTCAAACGAGGCCGTCGAGGTCGATGATTCGAACGAAGCTGCTGAGGTTGATGATTCAAACAAGGCCGTCGATGTCGATGACGAGAAGACCGAGGTTGCTAAGGGCTTTGGCGATCTGAGCGATGCGCTGGAGGATGCCGCGGGCGGTCTTTGCGATCAGGCCGCGACGATGTCCCAGGACTTTGAGGACGACGCCGCTTATGTCCAGAAGATCGATGGCGAGATCGCGTACTTCAAGTCCTTTGCCGACCAGTATCAGGACATGCTCGATAGCTATGAGAGCCTTAAGCAGCAGTACGAGGATGCCTATGGCACCGAGCTGCCGAGCGATATTCAGGATGCGCTCGATAAGCTGCTGAGCGAGGAGAACCTCAAGAAGTTGCAGAGTGTCCTTACGTGCATGTGTTACCTGCGCGATGCCGAGCGCGGCTTTGATATGTATGTGACCGAGGACGGCGTGAACTTTACGACGCTGACGACCAATGGCTTTAACGATCCGTATAACCATGGTCTGCGCACCTTTGCGGTGACCAACCAGGGTCTGTGCCTTGGTACCGCCAACCCGTTCTATGGTTGCCAGGTCTGGATCCAGCGCAAGGAGAATTCGGAGAATCCGGTTGATCCCGGTACTCCGGATCCGACGGAACCCACCGATCCTTCGCAGCCGGGTGGCGGCGATCAGCCTGGCGGCAGCCAGACGGGTGGCAACGACCAGTCGAGCAGCACCACGACCACCGTCACGACGACCGCTAAGAAGACTCCGAAGGACGGCTCGCTGCCTCGCGCTGGCGACTCGACCCTCACGCTGGTCTTGGGATTGCTGGTTGCAGCTGCCGCAGTGCTTGGCATTGCTCTCGTCTTGCGCAAGCGTTCTCGTCGCTAGGCTCGTCCGCGTAGCTCAATGTCCTGGATATCGTCGAAGTTGATGGCGATATCCCTGAGTTTGAGCAGCTTGAATGCGGGTAACGCTTCGTCGAGAATGCCCGTGCGGCTACGATAGCCGTACGTATCGTAATAGGTGACGCGCACTAAGTCGCCGCGTTTGAGGCCCTCGAGCTTTTTTGAAAGCTCGAGGGCTTTTTCTTCCGTGAGTTCGCATTTTGGTACGACGGTAATCTCTTGCTTGCGCACGAGCTCGTAGTATCCCGTGAGGGCGGCAAAGGGCATAAACTGCGCGGCGCGGCCGGCGCGGACGGCGCCGTTGGCAGTGAGCTTGGGGTCGGCGGCGCGGCGTCTGCCTTCGGGGTCCGCTAAGCGTTCAAAAGGTGTCGGTGGCCGCATCGGCTGTTGTTGGGACTTAGGCACGATGTCCTCCTACCTGATCGTTGCGTTCGCGTGCGGTGGCGCCGGCAGTAAAGCTCAGTCCCTTAACCAAGGCGTTCTTGCCGTACTTGCCCTTTACGGCCAGGACGGCGCGCGCCAGGTCGCGCTCGCGCTCATCGGCCTCGATATCGCTAAATAGATCGATGGTGGCAAATTCCTCGGGCGCCAGATTGCCAAATCCCAGGTTGATGCGTTTGACCGGTCGTTTGGGATCGACAGTTTGCGCCCAGAGCTCATCGAAATATCCCATGATCTTCTTAAACGAATTAGTGCGCTCGGGCAGCTTGCGCGAGGCGTTGGAGTGCGCAAAGAGCGCGGCATAGCCACCACGCGGCTTGCCGCCGTGTTCGCCCACAAAGATGCCGTCAATCGCCTGTGCCTCTCGCACCAAACGTCGGCGTTCGTCGTCGTGTTGGACAGGCTTGGGCGCACGGGGCGCGAGCTCGGGGCCGGCGGTTGCGGTGGGTTCGATACTCGACGTGCTTGAGCGTAGGTGTCCGCAGCCGTCTATATACTGCGCCGTGCCGCTGGCGTCGAGCCGTCGGATGTCGGCGCGTTCGCTTGCATAGCCCACAAAGAGCGAGATGCTGTCGCACACCACGTGCTTGTCGATCAAATCCAGCACGGCGTTGTCGACCATCTCGCGCAAGACGGTGTAGGCCTGCTCGTAGGCATAGCCCTTCGAGAGCACCTGCCCTGTGGTGGTCGAGGTCGCTTGCGGGCGATAAGCTTGGATATCGGCGATAGTTGTCGGCTCGCGCCCAAAGGCGTGGTCGATAAGATACTCGGCGTTGACGCCGAGCTCGTCGTAGAGTAGGTTCTCGTCGAGTGCGGCGACGCCCATCAGGTCGTAGACGCCGTATTTCTCGAGACGGGCCGCCACGCCGGGGCCGATGCCCCAGATGTCGGTGATGGGGCGATGGGGCCAGATCTCCTTGCGAAAGGTCTCGTCGTCGAGTTTGCCGATGCGACTGGGCACGTGCTTGGCGGTGATATCAAGTGCAACCTTAGCCTGGAATAGGTTGGGGCCGATGCCGACCGTCGCCGTGATGCCGGTACGCGCCAAGACCTCGTCACGCAACATGCAGGCGAAGCCTTCCGCATCGGTGTGATAGAGGTCCAGATAGGGCGTCACGTCGATAAAGCACTCATCGATGGAGTAGACGTGCACGTCCTGGGGGCTGACGTATTCCAGATAGATGCCGTAGATTTGCGCCGACACCTCCATGTAGTGCTGCATACGCGGCATTGCTTTGATGTAGTCGATGCCGTCGGGAATCTCGAACAGACGGCAGCGGTTGTGTATCCCGAGGTCTTTCATGGCCTGTGTGATGGCGAGACAGATGGTCGTTCGTCCGCGCGATTCGTCGGCAACGACCAGGTTGGTGGTGAGCGGGTTGAGCCCGCGGTCGACGCACTCGACGCTGGCGTAGAACGTTTTAAGGTCGATGCAGATGTAGGTGTGCTGCTCGTGCGCCATCCGTGCCCTTCCATCAAACACATGTTCTTATCGAATACATGTTCGATAATACCCGCTTGCGCGGACATCGTCAAAACCTGTCCCTTTTTGGTGGGTATGGTCGTGCGGTTGGATCGGGTTTTAACGCAGCTCTAAAGAGCGTGAAACAGCTCGGAAAACCTCGCTTCTTAGCATGAGCCTAACGATTGATACCGCCTATACGCACGGAAGGGTTGTGGGAAAGATGGTCAATTATGGGTTTGGTATGCCGACACGCCTTGTTGCGGATGGGGACGTGGCTCGCTGGTGTGGACGATTGGTCGCTCACTACGGCGGCACTAAGGCGCTGGTCGTGCTGGGCGGTGACAAGCATACGCGTGATGAGCTCGTCTCGGCGGCACTCGGCTCGCTCGATCGCGCCCTGCTCGAACGCGTGCTCTTTCGTTGCGGTTTGGTCGGGGGCGACGGGGGAGACGATTTGGTTGATGAGGCCGTGGCCCTAGCGACCGACGAAGGCGTGGACTTTGTCCTGGCGATCGGCGATGCCGATACTGCCGGCTTTGCGCGCGAACTCGCGCGTCGCATGGCGGTACTCGATGCCGGCGAAGACGGTTTTGTCCCTTATGGATGTATTGTCTCGGAGGGCAAAGTGCCTGCCGTCGTGGGGGCCGGCGAGGTTCCCGTTTTTGCCATTATCGCTCCCGAACTGCTTGAGGGCATTGGGTCTCCTCTGCGCGAGCTGCTCGGCAGCGTGTGCGCGGCGGCCTAGCACCTGACAGGAAGGGACAGGTTAATTTTGGTAGGTAAAGCGTTTGACCTGCCAAAATAAACCTGTCCCTTTTTGGTCGGTCGCCGTTTGGGGGCGAATTGGCAACGCTCGCTGATTACGGTCTTGACCTGCGCTAGAATAGGGGCATCTGATTATCCGGGCGCATGGAGGTATGCGCCCGTATGTTGAGGAGGACTTTATGGCAACTGTTGCCGCACCTATCGACGCTGCGTCGACCGCCGCTTGGAAGGCGCTCGAGGCCCATCAGGAGAAGCTCGAGGCCGAGGGTATCGACCTTAAGGCATGGTTTGCTGCCGATGCAGAGCGCGTGAACAAGCTGAGCTTTGATGCCGGTGACCTGCACTTCGACCTGTCCAAGAACCTGGTGACCGATGAGACCGTCAAGCTGCTGTGCGATCTTGCCCGCGAGGTGAAGCTCGAGGAGCGCCGCGACGCCATGTTCTCCGGCGAGCACATCAACACCACCGAGGACCGCGCTGTTCTGCATACCGCGCTTCGCCGTCCGGCAAGCGAGAAGGGTCAGCTCATCGTTGACGGCCAGGATGTCGTCGCCGACGTGCACGAGGTCCTCGACCGCATGTACGCCTTCGCCGAGCGCGTGCGCTCCGGTGAGTGGAAGGGCGTTACCGGCAAGAAGATCGAGCACCTGGTGTCCGTCGGCATCGGTGGCTCCGATCTGGGCCCGGTCATGGCCTACGAGGCCCTGCGTCCCTACGCCGACGCCGGTATCGACTGCCGCTACATCTCCAACATCGACCCCAACGATCAGGCCGAGAAGCTCAAGGGTTTGGATCCCGAGACCACGCTCGTGATCATCGTCTCCAAGACCTTCACCACGCTCGAGACCCTCACCAACGCCCGCGAAGTCAAGACCTGGATGCTCGAGCAGCTCAAGGCTCAGGGTGCCATCGACGGTTCCGATGAACAGAACGCCGAGGCCGTGGCAAAGCACTTCGTCGCCGTTTCCACCGCACTCGAGAAGGTCGAGGCCTTCGGTATCGACCCCGCTAACGCCTTTGGTTTCTGGAACTGGGTCGGCGGCCGCTACTCCGTCGACTCCGCCGTGGGTCTGTCGCTGATCGTCGTGCTCGGCCCCGAGCGCTTCCAGCAGTTCCTCGAGGGCTTCCATGCCATCGACGAGTACTTCTGCAACACGCCGCTCGAGAACAACGCCGTCGCGCTGATGGGCCTGCTCAACGTCTGGTACGTCAACTTCTTCGGCTCCAAGAGCCACGCCGTGCTTCCGTACTGCCAGTATCTGCACCGCTTCCCGGCCTACCTTCAGCAGCTCACCATGGAGTCCAACGGCAAGCACGTCCGCTGGGACGGCAGCGCTGTGACCTCCGATACCGGTGAGATCTTCTGGGGCGAGCCCGGCACCAACGGCCAGCATGCCTTCTATCAGCTGCTGCACCAGGGTACCGTGGTGGTTCCGGCCGACTTCATCGCTTTCGCCAATACTGCCAACCCCGCAACCGATAGCGGTCAGGACGTGCATGAGCTGTTCCTGGGCAACTTCCTGGCCCAGACCAAGGCGCTCGCCTTTGGTAAGACGGCCGATGAGGTTCGTGCCGAGGGCACGCCCGAGCAGATCGTCCCGGCCCGCTGCTTTGAGGGCAACCGTCCGACGACCTCGATCTTCGGCGACACGCTGACCCCGTTCGCACTTGGCGAGCTCATTGCCCTGTACGAGCACATCACGTTTGTCGAGGGCACGGTCTGGGGCATCGACTCCTATGACCAGTGGGGCGTTGAGCTGGGCAAGCAGCTTGCCAAGCAGATTACTCCGGCCTTCCACGACGACGCTGCCAAGGCCGAGCAGGACGCTTCGACCCAGGCGCTCATCGAGTTCTACCGCGCTCACCGCAAGTAGTCGCCGCTGTTAACGCATCGCGCCTTATAGTCAGGGGCCCGTATCCTATCGGATGCGGGCCCCTTTGCTTTGCCGTGGTCCCGGGGCGCACGGCCTTTGTGGAACATCGCCGGGGCGCCGCGCGCTGCGAGAACCCTGCGCCTAGATCTCGGCCTCCGCATGGTCTCGCTGCGCCTCGGGCAGCTCCCCGTAGAGCGGATGGTCTTCGAGCCTAAAGCGCTCGACCTGTTCGGGAGTGCGACCGCGTACAAAGAGCCACGAGCGATCGATCGGCGTCGCCATGAGCGTGCTGGGCAGTGCGTCGGCGCGGTCGGAAAACACCCGGGCGCTCTCGGGATCCTGGAACGCCAGCACCAGATGCGTGTCGCAGTTGCCCATGATGGAGCGAGCTCGCGCCTCGCCGTAGAGCGCATCGAGCTGGTTGGTCGACTGCAATAGCAGCGTTGCCCAGATGTTGCGGCTTCGGATAATCGAGAGCACGTTGTCGATCTGGGGGATCTGCAGATTTGCGAAGTCATCGAGCATAAAGCGCACGGGCACGGGCAGGCTGCCGTCGGGCTGCCTATCGGCTTCGCGAATGAGGCCCATAAACGCCTGCGAAATAAAGAGGCCGGTCAGCGGATCGAGATTGCGGTCAATATCGCTCACGGTTACAAACAGGGCGCAGGGGGTGTGTCCCATGGAAGCGAAGTTCACCTGATGGCACTCACGATAGAGCTGTGCCGCACCGTCGAATCCCAGACACATGACCTTTTCGGCAAGGATGCCGACGATGCTCGCGTGCATGCGCTCGGCATTTTGCGTAATGGCGTAGCGCCGCCATAGCGAGAGGGCATAGCTTTGGGGGTCGGTCGTGATCAGGTCGTCAAACAATCGACCCGTGGCACCGTCCTGCAGGTGCTCGATCAGCTTGATGACCGAGCTGATCGTCTGCTCGTCGGCGGGTAGCTGTTCGGTGACGTAGGCGATAAGACACGACAGCAGGTTTGCCGCCGCATGATCCCAAAAAGGCTGGTTGTTGTCCTCGATGGGGCAGATGGCCTTTGTCACCGAGAGGATGTCCTGCTGGTTGGACCTGCCGTCCGCCTTGCGGCGAATGTGCCTCAGGGGGTTGTAGCCGCAGCGCTCGATGCCGGGCGCAAGGGCCGGGACGGTGTTGAGGTCGGCGAAGTTGAGGCATTGCACGCGGTAACCGTGGGCTGCCAGCACGGGTCCCACTTCGCGACAGAGCGTGCCTTTGGTGTCGAGCACGATGTAGCTTGCGTTCATTTGCAGCAGGTTGGGCTTGAGGACGTTTCGGGTCTTGCCGGCTCCCGAGGGGCCGATTACAAGTGCGTTGTTGTTGAGTCCCGTTTGGCGGGTGTCGCAGGAAAGCGTTCGATCCTTGGCGAGGATGGTGGACGATGCGGACTCAGATGCGGCGAGGCGGCTGGCGAGGTTAGACATGGGCGACCTCCTTGGTGGTCGAGAGGATTTCGTGGGCAAAGCCGAGCTCGACGGCGCGCTCGGCCGAAAGGTAGGTGTCTTTTGCAGTGAGGGACTGGATGCGCTTGGGCGTGAGGCCGCTGCGGTCCGAGAGGATTTGCGTGAGGGTCTTGCGGGTCTGCATGAGACGCCGGCTGGTTTCCTGCAGCGCAAGTGCCGAGCCGCCTGCCCCCTGGGGGATCAGCGGGTCGTGAATCATGAGCTCTGCATGGGGCGCCATACGGCGATCGTCGCCGCCCATAAAGATCACGGCGCCCATGGACGCGGCGAATTCCAGGCAGACGGTGCGGATGGGGCACGATGCGAGGCGCATGGCGTCATAGATCGCAAGACCCGATCGCACGCTTCCGCCGGCGCTGGCGACAAATATGGTGATGGGGCGGCTGGGGTCGGTGGCATCGAGCAGACGAATCTGCTGGCATAGGTCGTGGGCCATCGGGGTTTCGATGTTTCCCATGACGGAGAGCTCGCGGCGGGCGAGCATCTCATCGTAAATGCTGGTGAGCGTGATACCTCGGGCGGATTCACGCATGGTGAGGGGGCTGATGATGGGGGAATGATTGGTGTCCATGAGGACTCCTTTCTGTTGGTTGTGTTGTGGAATAGGATTGTTGCCCGCGGAGGGGCTGGCGGGCTACAGGGTTCGTCCGAGCCTGAGATCGAGCTCGGTTGTGGGGCAGGCTGCCTGTTCGTGCGGCTCGCAAGCGCCAAGGGCTCCAAAGCGATGGAGCGTTGCGACGGGCGTGGTGTAGGCGAGCCGCAGCTGATGCTCGATAGGGGCACATCCGTCATTTTTGTAATGAGCCGCGTAGTACTGCGCGATGCTGGCGTTCATCTCGCTGCCATTGCGATGGCGCTCAAACTGGCGTCTGCAGGTCTCGATGATCTTTGCTACCGACTTGGGTGCCGTCGCGGGAACAAGGGCGAGATAGCCCTCAAATAGTTCGTTGATGCTCAGGAGGCACAGCAGGTCGATCAGCGTCCTTATGGCTGCTCCCTCGGCAGAAAAGTGCGCGGTCATGCGGTTATATCGGTTGCGGTCGACGATGGCCACATGGGGTCTAGGAGTTTTCTGCCCCGTGGTCCCGGGCTTTTGCCGCGCCTGTGAATTGAGCTCGACGTTGCAGCGCTTGAGGCCGTCCAACGGAAGGAACAGTGCGGTGCGCAGGGTGTTCCGCTTGCTTTCGAGTTCATGACGCTCGTCGGGTTCCCATTCGAGCTTGAGTTTCGTGTCGAGCGCCGTAAGCATATGGGCTAGGCAGCCTACGGTAAGAATGTGCGAATCGTTGTCGCGTTTTGGGGCATAGGGGTCTGTCAGCTTGCGAATGTCGGGGTCGCCCATGATCTTTGTGCAGCGCTTCAGCAGTTGAGGGTGATCGGCCAAGATCGTCGCGAGCGGTAGCGACGCGTAGTTCTTGATGGTCGCGGCGGCAAAGGCGGCGTCATATTCGTTTGCATATGCTCGCTCAATGCGGGCATCCAGAATGCTTTTCTTATCGCCGTCTTCAGCGTGGTGGTTTGTCATAGCTTCTCCAATCGGTTGATGTTCGTGCTGTTTGTTGATGTGTTGGTTGTCGTGAGTGATGTGCTTGCCGTGGGTGATGTGCTGACGTTGGGGTGCTATGCGGTTTTCAATGAGCCCGTGAGGCAGTTGCTGCAGGGGCGGGATGGAACGGCCCATGCAAGGCGGAAGGCATCGTGCTCAAAATCGAGACAGCAATGCCCTGGGTGCCTCACATGTGGCAGTTACCTCATTAGGTTGTCATTGCGTTTGGGGTTGTACTTTGCCGATCTTCCTTCTCTTACACGCTAAAACTCAAACTTCATATGCTCGATCTACTTAAAACCGCAACGGCGGTCTTTTATCAACTTATATGTCGGAACGCGTCTTTGCAAGTACTTTTTTGTCTTTGTTTCAAATGGGGTGGTTTTGCAACCGTCACGCGCCACGCTATGCGAACGTGCCCCTTTTCTGTTGTCGGTCGGATACGATGAGTCGCGTGACGTCGTCAGAGGTCGAATTCGACCGCTAACGGCGTTGTGCAGCTCATCATTTCTGGTCGCAAACAGTAAAGGGGCATGAGGGTGTATTGAGGGGGGATGTCTTGCTGTCGGCATCCGCGTGCGGTGCCATTCGCTGTCTGTAAATATACGTTTACAGCTAATTTCATACCACTTGTCGGAATGCGGACGCTGTCCTTGTATGTCGGGCGTACATTGAACGTGGTTTTTCGCGTGAAACCACGAATCGGTTGTCAGTCCTGAACAAGGAGGCCCAGCATGACACTTGCCAAACCCATCAATAAATACATCGACTATATCGATGCCCCCGAGGACACGTTTGAGCAGTATGTCGAGAAGGCGTTAAAGTACAACTTTCGCTGCGTATTTGCGAACCTTCAGGAGTACGAGACGGGCCGCGCCATGCTCGAGGGCTCTGACATCATCCTTGCCGGCGCCATCGACTTTCCCCAGGGCACTATGACGCTTGAGGAGAAGCTTGCGAGGTTTGAGGAATACGCTGCGTGTGGCTTTACCGAGATTGACTACGTTTTGAATCAGGGGTCGATCGAGAACCGCGATTTTGATGCCATCGAGCGCGAGATGACTACCATTGCTGATTTTTGTCGCGCGCATGGCATCACTGACAAGGTAATCGTCGAGATGTGCAAGCTGGACGGCGACGACGCCGCCAAGCGCCGTGTATGCGAGATCGCGCTGGAGGCCAAGCCGGGATTCCTTAAGACATCGACCGGCAGAAGCTTTGGCGGTGCTAAGCTCGAGGACGTGCGGCTGATGCACGAGGTACTCGGCGATGCCGTGGCAATCAAGGCGGCGGGCGGTATCCATAATTACGAAGAGGCTTGCGCATTCATCGAGGCCGGCGCCAGCGCGTTAGGCGCATCGGCGGGCATCGCGATCGTCGAGGGCGCACCGACGGATGAGCGTCGCTAGCAGACGTATTTGACCTGAGCGATAAAGCTTCACGACCACACGCCGTTCATGTTCGAGACAATATGACTTTTTGCCCGTTGTAAACGGAGTCGCGATGGGTGTTCTGTATGATGGCTCAGACAAGGTTGTTCAATGACAGGGAGGCATATATGGCAATCAAAGCCATCGCGATGGATATCGACGGTACGCTCACCAACGATCAGAAAGTGATTAGCCCGCGTACGCGCGAGAAGCTGCTCGCGGCGCAGGAGTCGGGCATTAAGCTCATCTTGGCTTCGGGCCGTCCCGCATGGGGACTGCACGCCTTGGCGCAGGAGCTCGACCTTCAAAACCATGACGGTCTGCTGGTTGCCTTTAATGGCGCGCATGTGGTCGACGCTCAGACCGATGAGGTCCTTTTTGACCAGGCTATGCCGGCTGACGAGCTGCACCGTCTGATTGATCACCTGCGTAATTTTGACGTGATCCCTATGATTTCGCTCGGTCGCGATTTGCATGTCGTGGATTCGTATCACTGCATGATCACGCTGCCTGACGGCTCGCAGAAAAACATCGTCAAATACGAGCGCGATGCCTGCGACCTTAAGATCCGCGAGGTCGAGAGCTTGCATGAGGTCGTGGACACTTATCCCGTAGACAAGCTGCTGACGGCAGGCGATCCGGCCTACCTGCAGGCGCATTACGAGGAGATGTATGCGCCCTTTACCCAGACGCTTTCGGGCATGTTTACGGCCGACTGGTACTTTGAGTACACGGCGCCTGGTATCGACAAGGCCCGCGCGCTCGAGGGTGCCCTGCCCAAGCTCGGCATCGATGCCAGCGAGGTCGTCTCGTTTGGCGACGGCCAGAACGACAAGTCCATGATTGAGTGGGCCGGCACCGGTGTTGCCATGGGCAACGCCGTCGATGAGGTCAAGGCTGTAGCCCAGATGGTGACCGCCAATAATAACGAAGACGGCATTGCGGTGGCGCTGGATAAGCTGCTGGGTTAGAATCGCCGATAGTGCATGGCTCGGGCGTCCGCTTGCGGGCGCCCTTTTGTTAGGGAGGGTGCCGTGTCCGCATTTCCGTTCGACGCCGTTATCTTTGACATGGACGGCGTGATTGTCGATACCGAGTATTACTACCTGGGCGAGACTGCCGCGTTTGCCAAGGAGCTTGGGCTTAACCTGACTCAAGAGGAGTTGAATGGGCAGGTCGGTACTTCGCACCAGTTCTTCCTGCATATGCTGGTCGATTGGTTTGAGCGCGCCGGTAAGGGGCATTTCACTGGCGAGGAAGCGTTGGCCCGTTGGAACGAGTGGGCGCATAAGCGTCCGCGCGACTATCAGGCTTTGATTAACCCAGGCGCCGTGGATACGATTCGAGAGCTGCCGCGCCGTGGCGTTCGCGTGGCGCTTGCCAGCTCGTCTCCCATGGATAGCATCGAGGAAGTGCTCAACGCATGCGGGCTGTCGGATGCCTTTGAGTATGTGGTGAGCGGCGAGCAGTTTAAGGAGAGCAAGCCCGAGCCCGACATCTACCTGCATGCGCTGGACCTGCTGGGGCTGCCCGCGAATCGCTGCTGCTGCGTCGAGGATTCGGTGCCTGGCATCACTGCCGGCAAGCGAGCCGGCCTGACAGTCATTGCCAAGCGCGAGGAGCGCTTTGGCTTTAGCCAGGATGCCGCGGACAAGATTATCGACCAGCTGCCGGAGCTGCTCACGCTTTCTTAGGAGCGCGGTAGTTGCGCGTTTTTCGGGTCTGATGAGTAAATAGCCAACATTTTGGTGCGACACCTAGCATACTTTAAGCTAATGCGGGCTTAAGGGCTTGTTGAATGCCCTTAAGCCCGTTTTAGAATTAATTGTGCTGGGAGAGGGTATATGCCACCGACTGAAGGGCCAACTGACGGTAAAGCAGCGATACCGCTGTACCAACAGGTTATTGATATCATCAAAAACGAAATCAACTCCGGCGCCTACAAGGCGGGCGCGCGGATACCCAACGAATTCGAATTGGCTGAGAGCTATAAAGTTGGCCGCGTTACCGTGCGACGCGCTATTGAGGAGCTCGTCCAGCAGGGCTATCTAACGAAGCGGCAGGGGAAAGGCACGTTTGTCAATGCCCCCAAGCTTAAGCGCAAGATTCGCCAGAAGGATGACGTCCAGAGTTTTTCGGACGCATGTCGCGTTAACGGAATGGAACCGGGGGCGTGTGTCATTTCGAGAAAGATACTGTCGGCGGATTCCACCGAAGCACAGTTCTTTGGTGTTCCCGTTGGAACTGACTTGATTTGCGTTGAGCGCGTGCGCACTGCCGATGGCGTCCCTGTCATGCTCGAGAACAACATATATGTTTACGAGGACAACGCCTATCTATCAACGGCACCTCTATCTAACCAATCCATTTTTGAGTTCGTGCGCAACCGGACGGGCCGCACGCCCGCGTTTACCGACCCGTGCACGCTCGAGATCGCGTGCGCGTCGCCCGAGGTCGCTCGACTGTTGGCAGTTCCCGTTGGCGAGCCCTTGTTTTATATGGAAGCCTTCTTTTTCGATGAGCAGCGGCGGCCGTTTATCATCGGTCGTCAGCGGATCGTTGGGTCTCGCTACGTTTTTGACATCTAGGACATTGCGAATGGAAACGCCCGGTGGATCATCTCACCGGGCGTTTCCATACCGTTCACGGCGCAAACGCAACCGTTCAACCGCGTTGCGGCAATCAGTTTGAAATTATCTTGATGAAGGAAAAAGCTGCTGGTAATCTATGGAACGTCATAGAACGTTTGCATTGTGCAAACGTTGAAGCGAGATACGATGCAGTCTCGAGTTCTTTGGAGGTATCTATGTCAGATACGAAGGCGAAGAAGACAAACAGACGTTTTAAGTTCAAATTACCGCATGTCTATACGATCATGTTCTTGCTGATCGTTGTCTTTGCGGTCCTGACTTGGATCGTTCCCTCTGGTCAGTATCAGCGCAAGACGATTTCGACAGCGGCGGGCGAGCGTGAAGTCGCCGTTGCTGGAACCTATGAACAGGTCGATAAGAACTACACCGATTCCGAGACCGGCGAGACCATCAATCTGGGCCAGGATATCTTCGCGGTTCTGCAAGCGCCCACCAAGGGCATCCAGGAGGCTGCCGACGTCGTTGCGTTCGTCTTATTGATTGGCGGATCGTTCGCGATCATCACCAAGACCAACGCTTTGAATGCCGGCATGAGCCGTGTGATTAAAAAGCTCAAGAACAAGGACATCCTCATCATTCCCATCACGATGACATTGCTGTCCATTTGCGGCACTACGTTTGGTATGTCTGAGGAAGCCCTGCCGTTCTATGCCATCTTCATTCCCATCATGATGGGTATCGGTTATGACTCGATGACGGCATTCATCATCTGCTTCCTTGGTCCTAACCTGGGATATTGTGCTTCGACCATCGACCCGTTTAATGTTTTGATCGCCCAAGGCATCATTGGCATCGAGGGTAATCCGCAACTGTGGCTGCGCGCCGTTTCTTGGGTTATCTTCACTGCCGTCGGTATCGCATGGGCCATGCGCTACGCCATGCGCGTCAAGAAAAACCCCGAGTCGTCCATTGTGTACGAGGACGATAAGCTCAAGCGTATTGAGTTTTCCGTGACCGATGCCTCCATCGAGGAAGAGTTCACTATCCGTCAGAAGCTCGTGCTCATCGATTTTGCTTGCGGTATGGGCATTATCGTCTGGGGTCTTGTTACCCAGGGCTGGTACATGAATGAGATTTCCGCCGTGTTCCTTGGCATGGGCTTGCTTGCCGGTATTCTGGGCGGTCTTGACCAGCAGACAATCGCAGAGGAGTTCGTTAAGGGTCTCGCCGACTTTGCGTACGCTGCCATCGTTATCGGTATCGCTCGCGGTATTCTGGTCATCGCCGAGGGCGGCATGATCATCGACACCATCCTCCAGGCGCTCGCTACCGCGCTCGCCGGCGCACCCGCCGCCGTCTACACCACGTTTATGTATATCGTCCTTGGCCTGCTCTCTTTGCTGGTTCCCTCGAGTTCTGGCCTGGCGGCGCTCACCATGCCCGTTATGGGCCCCCTGACCGAGCTCATGGGCCTCAATCCCGAGGCAGCCGTCACCGCGCTCCAGTTTGCCAACCAGACCATCAACACCATCAGCCCCGTGGCGGGCATGACGGTCGCCGGTCTTGCCGTGGCTAGGATTTCGTTTGGCCAATGGTGGAAGACCATTTGGAAGTTCTTCATTTTCATGGTCGTCTTTGGCGTGATTGTAACGGCAATCTCTGGCATGCTTCCGGTGTAGGTGGTTGTGATGTCTGATCGTTTGACGGTCCTGACGTCTAAGAGCGTCTTTACCGGTACGGGGGACCTGCCGTTTGAAGGTTTCGTAGCGGTCCGTGGCAATCGAATTGAGGCTGTTGGCACCAAGTGTGAGGTAGCTTCGTATTTGACCCAGGCGGACGAGGTAGTTGACCTGGGCGACCGCACCGTCATGCCTGGCCTGATCGATGTACATACCTTCTATACAGGCTGGGCGCTGCGGACGTTGGGGTCTGATCTGTCCGGCATCGCTGATGCCAAAGAGGCCGTGTCGCTCTTGCGTACATGGAAAGAAGATCATCCGGATTGCGCGGCGGCTTTTGGCCACAACCTACCCGAAACGTTGGCATCGGATGCCGAGAACGCAAATACGGCAGCTGTGTTTGACGATTGTTTTGGCGATATCCCCGTCGTCTGCTTTACATCGGGTGCGGAGACCTGCGTTCTCAATGCTGCCGCCAGTGCGCGATACGGCTTTACACCCCAGGCGTGCTATGCCGAGAAGATCTGGCGCATGATGAGCGATTTCCTCGCGCTGCCCGAGGTGCGTGCCGGGTATTCGGACTACATGAGCATGCTTAACGAGCGCGGCGTTACCGCCATCAAGGAAATGGCGTTTGATGACTACTACGGCTTTGCCGACGAAATGGCTCGCCGTGAGGAATCTGGTGAGCTGACGGTTCGCGTCTCTATGATGTCGCAGCCGGTGGGCGCCGGTGCAAATCTGGCATATGCCCGCGAGGCGCGAGAGCGCTTCCGGGGACCGTTCGTTCGTTTTTCTGGCTTCAACCGTATGACCGACCGCGGCGTATGGGCGGGGCTTGCCGAGATGATAGACCCCTATGAGGACTCGGCCGATGCGGGCGCTGCCGGCAAGACGGTCGTCGAGGAGCCAGAGTGGGATCTGATTGAGAACGAGCTGCGTGCAATTGATGCTGACGGCTTCCGATATTCCTTGCATTGCCAGGGCGATGGCGCCGTTCGTCGCACCGTGGCGCTCTATGCCTCGCTGCCTCGAGACGAGCATGGACGGATGCTTCGTCGCCATGCGATTACCGATCTCGAGAACTCTGACCCGACCGATCTTGTCAAGTTTGGCAAGTTAGGTGGAATTTGCGAGGTCTATCCGCAGATTCTGACGCTGGACCGGCGCGAGGATTGCCTGTCGATGATGCGTCGACAAATTGGCGAGACGCGACTTTTGCACAGCTGGAATCGCCGCGGCATGGAAGATTCCGGATGCACAGTGTGCTGTGGCACGGATTTGCCGCTGTTGATTCCGAGCTTGGGCGAGTCAATCTACAGTGCGTGCGGCGGATACTTCGACGACGGACTGCCCGTGAATGAGGTCAACACGCTGACGCTTGTCGAGCTCTTGTGCGCTTGGACTGCCGGGGGCGCGTACGACCTGATGCGCGAAGACGAGCTGGGTACGCTTGAGGTTGGCAAGCTTGCCGATATCTGCGTGCTCGATCGGGATGTGTTCGACCTCGATTATCGCGACGCACGTGATCTTGCGGTTGACATGACGATGTCGGACGGACAAATCGTGTTCGATCGAAATAAGGAGGCATAAGATGCCTGAATCCAAACCGACGCTGCGCCGCGAGCAGATTGCGGGCATGAATATCCACTACATCATGTGGTCGCTCGATTACTTCCTTGATGTGCAGCAGCGCTTGGGCTTTGAGTCCATTGAGCTGTGGTGTGCGGAGCCGCATGTGACGCTCGACCACACGGGCTACTTTGAGGCTGAGGTCCTGGCGAAAAAGGCTGCAGACCGTGGGCTTAGGTATCGTACTCTGTGCCCCGAGAATGTTGTCTATCCTTGGCAGTACTGCGCACGCAAACCGCTGCATGAACAGCGCAGCCTGGCGTACTTTAAGCACGGCATTGAGCTTGCCGAGGTACTTGGGTGCGACCGTATGTCCGTCAACTCGGGCTGGGGCGACTGGGACGAGGACCGCGAGGAAGCCTGGAAGCGCAGCCGCGAGCACTTGTCCATTCTGGCGGAGTATGCCGGCGAGCACGGTCTGGTGCTTACGATGGAAAGCCTGCGTCCCGAGGAGAGCAACCTTGTGACGACGGTTTCCGATGCGAAGCGCATGATTGACGAGGTCGCGAGCCCGTACTTACAGCCCATGGTTGATACAACCGCGATGGGCGTTGCAGGCGAGACGCTCGAGGACTGGTTTGCCGCCTTTGGTGATGGGGCAATTCACGAGATGCACTTTATCGACGGTGACCCGTATGGCCATCTGGTGTGGGGCGATGGCAAGCACGATATGGACGCCTTCGTCGCCACGCTCAACGCCCATGGTTTCGACGGCATGCTGGGCCAGGAAATCACGGACGGTCGTTACTACGATGATCCGGCGGCGGCAGATGCCAAGAACATGGCCGCATTCGAGAAATATCTGATTGACTAAAACAACTATCGGCCACGCAGTCAACGTCATTGATTGCGGCCAAACAAGAAAGGAACTGGATATGAACGCACACGATCTGATCAAAGAGGCAATTGCCGAGAAGGGCAAGTTCGACAGCGTCTACTGGATTGCTTGCGGTGGCTCCATGATCGATTTGATCCCGGCCCATGAGCTTCTGCAGCGCGAGGCAACCACCTTCACTTCGTATATCTATACGGCTCGCGAGTTCGATATCATGCGTCCGCGTCGTCTGGGCGAGAAGTCCCTGGTCATCGCTTGTAGCCACAGTGGCAACACCCCTGAGGTCGTCGAGGGCTGCGAGATTGCCCTTGCTGCCGGCGCTACGGTGATCGCCCAGACCGACAACGCTGGATCTAAGATCGACACCGGTAAATGGACCACGTGGGTCTACCCGTGGGGCGAGGGCGTGCCGCAGGCCGAGGTCCCCGCTGGCATTTCGCTGTCGCTTGCGGCAGAGCTGCTCGATCAGCAGGAGGGTTACGCCGATCTTGCCGATATGTATGCCGGTATCGCCGAGATGGATAAGATTCTTCCCTCGGCACGCGAGAAGGTAAATGCCGAGCTGGGCGATCGTTTTGCCAAGCTTTGCCAGGAGCACGAGTTCTTCTACATTCTGGGCAGCGGTCCCAACTTTAGCCAGACCTACGGTTTCGCTATCTGCTCTCTTATGGAGATGCAGTGGCAGCACTGCAGCTACATCCACTCTGCCGAGTACTTCCATGGCCCCTTCGAGGCTACTCAGGATGGCGTTTTTTACTTCCTGCAGATGGGCTCCAGCGAGTGCCGTGCCATGGACGAGCGCGCCCTGGCGTTCCTTAAGACGCATACCGATACGCTGATGGTGCTCGATGCCAAGGAGTACGGTATGGAAGCCGTGCCGGCGAGCGTCCGTGCCTATCTGGACCCGGTGCTGTTCTACGCCATGAACTGCGAGCTGCGTGCTGCACGCGGCAAGGTGTTTGATCACGATCCCGATTTCCGTCGCTATATGGGTGTTGTCGAGTACTAGAAGGGACAAAGGCCATGGCATTTAACGTTAACGCGCTCGGATTTGGCGACAACGTCGTCGATCGCTACGAGCATATCCACACCATGTATCCCGGCGGCAATGCGGTGAACTTCGCCGTTTATGCCAAGAAATGCGGTGCCGCACGCTCTGCATACATGGGCATTTTTGGTAATGACGCCGCTGCCGAGCATGTCATTGCAAGTCTCGAGGATGAAGGTATCGAGCTTGACAAGTGCGAGCAGATGATTGGCGAGAACGGAGCGGCTCGCGTGACCGTCGTTGACGGTGACCGTGTCTTCCTCGGCTCCAACGAGGGCGGTATCCGTGGCGATGCGCGCTATGTCCTCGATCGCTTTGACCTTTCGTACATGAAGCAGTTCGATGTGGTTCATTCGGGCAACTATTGCTTTACCGAGCGCGAGCTGCCCAAGCTGAAGGCTGCGGGCGTCACGGTCTCTTTTGACTTTTCGGACGACTCCACCGACGAGTACTACGAGCAGATTGCGCCCTACGTCGATTTCGCTTTCTTTAGTGCGGCGGATGCCGCGAGTGAGGACGAGATTCGCGAACGTCTGGCATGGGTGAAGGGCCTGGGTCCGCGTTTTGTGTCGGCTACGGCGGGCGCCGAGGGCTGCATTGCTTACGACGGCGAGCGCTATTACCGCCAGCTGGCTAAACCGGTAACGGACATGAAGGACACCATGGGGGCGGGCGACTCGTTCCTCACCTCGTTTTTGATGTGCTATCTCGATTCCGCCAAGCGTGGTGAGGATGGCGCCGAGGCCATCGAGCGCGCGCTCGACTTTGCTGCCGGGTTTGCCTCGACCGTGTGCGGTATGGAAGGTTCTTGGGGCCACGGAGCACCAATCGTCGAATAGCCGAGCGGTCCCGGGGAGGTGCAGGCGCCTCCTCGGGACCCGGTGTGCAAAAAATGCCAAATATGAGTACTGTGACTAATTTAGTCGCAGCAAAATCAACCCCTTCAGACGTGATTTGAGCGTCTGGAGGGGTTTAAGATTTGCGAAAACGCAGGATGAATGACTGTAAAAGCTTTAATTAGCGGACAATCGAGGATTATTCTGGCGGTTGGAAAGTTAAAAGAAATGTATCCATTCCGGTAGCAGTACTCATATTTGGCATTTTTTGCACACCAGGGGTTAGCGAAGGTCAAAAACAGAGCGCGCATTTGTTAAAACTATCGACTCGATGCGCTTTGCGTCGCAGTTTTTGAGCGAGGTGATGCGTTCTGAGGTCCTTGTGAGCGACCTGATGAGCGACTGCGTGCTTGTTTCTGTGTTTGGCTCGGCCGGCGCATCGGTCTCGAGCAGTAGGCGGTCGAGTGGAATCTGTCGTGCGTATTCGCGACCGCGCTTGGTCGCGAGCATGCGTTCGTTGACGGAAAAATAGCAGCCCGCATTACGCGCGCGGGTGAGTTCGTCCGAAGTGCCGCTAAACCAGTGGAAGATGATAGCGTGGGAGTCGGGGTTTGGGATGAGTAGTCCATGCGATTCGAGGACGTCCAGTACGGCTCCTGCCGAACGAACGGCGTGAATTGATATCACGCGCCCGGTAAGAGGATGCTGCACGAGCGCATCGCAGAGCCGGTTAAGTGCCTGTATTTGTAGCGGCTCACTTCCAGCAAAGCGCGCGGAAAAGTCGAGTCCGACTTCGCCGATGTAGCGTTCTTGGGCAGCAACTTCGCAAAGCAGATTGACTTCGGCAAAACCGCAGTGGCCATCGGCGAGCCACCAGGGGTGAAGCCCAACGCCGGCGATGATGCCCGGGTGGCGACGAGCGCGCTCGTTTGCGGCCGAAAAGTCGCGTGGATCGACGCCGCAATCAAAGAGCCCCAGACCCAATGCCGCCGACTCACTGGCTGTAGCATCGGGGCTGAGCATCAAATCAAGGTGACAATGCGCGTCAAAGAATCGCGGTTCCATCGTAGGGCATCCTGCTAGTCCAGGCGCTGGCCATCGGCGCGCACGCGCTCGGTGCCGCGGCCACTGATCTGGCGGATAACCTCGCCGGCGATCATCTGGCCCATGATGGGCGGCATAAAGCTGGCGGTTCCCAGCTCGGTGCGCTCGTGGATGTTGGAAGGGTCGCGGGGCTGTGTCTTAACCGATTCCTCGCAGCTAAACAGTACGTGTAGGCTCTTGATTCCGCGCTTCTTGCATTCTTTGCGCATAATGCGGCTCATGGGGTCACGTACCGTATCGAAAATGTCGGCAAAGCGGAGGCACTCGGGATGGAGCTTGTTGGCCCCGCCCATGGAGCTAACCAAACGAATGTCGTGGTCCTGAGCATATTTGGCAATGGTGAGCTTGGCCGAGATGGTGTCGATGGCGTCGACGACGTAGTCGAGCTTGCCGTCTGTTTGCTCCAAAACGCTCGCGAAGAACTCGTCGATGTTGTCGCTCAGCAGGTATTCGGTGCGCTTGATAACGGTGGCGGCGGGATTGATATCGCGAATCATGGCTTCCGTCACGTCAACCTTGCGCTTGCCGATGGTGCTGTGAAAGGCGATGGCCTGGCGATTGATATTGCTGGGCGCGATGATGTCCTTGTCCAGAATTACAAAATGACCAATGCCGCCGCGGGCAAGTGCCTCGCAGCAATTGGAGCCCACGCCTCCGCAGCCGAGCACTAGCACCGTAGCATCGGCGAGCTTATCGAGTGCCTCGCGGCCCATGATAATCTCGAGCTTGGTGTCGCGTGTCTCGATGGGAGTTGCGGCGGTGGTTTCGGTCATAAATATCCTCCGATGGGGAAGCAGGTCGTGTTTTAGCTATCGCCATTATAGGTAATCGCCCATAGGTTGCGATGGCGTTTGCTTTGATGTGGTTTGAAGCATTGCGATTAGATAGTTAGACAAACATCTAAATATTGAGTATAGTGTGCACGTCATGAGAGATGATGAAAGGAGGTCTTATGCCGGGAGAGGGTTTTAAGGCGCTTGCCGATCCAACGCGACGGCGCATTTTGGGGTTGCTGCGCGAGGGCAATCGCACGGCCGGGGAGCTTGCCGAACATTTTGACATCAGCAAGCCGTCGTTGAGCCATCACTTGGCGACGCTCAAAAACGCCGGGTTGGTGACCGACGAGCGCCATGGCCAAAAGATCGTATACAGCTTAAACACCACCGTCATGCAGGATTTAATTGGCTGGTTTATGGGCTTTACAAACACTGAAGGTGATAAGGATGAATAACGAAACCAGGGGCATTCACCCCACGGGGGTATCGTCGCGCGTGTGGATTGCGCTGGTCGCTCTGTGCGTCGCCAATGTCGTAGCGCACCTCATGGTGATGCCGAGCTTGCCTGCGCAGATTCCCACGCACTGGGGCGCGAACGGCGCCGTCGACGGTTGGGGTCCTAGCTGGATGGCCTCCGCGCTCGGCGTGCTGTCTCTGGCGCTTCTCGCAATGATCTGCGTGGTGCCGCGCATCGACCCCAAAGGTGAGGCATATCGAACCTCGGGCAAGTTCTATCAGGGCTTCGTAATCGCCTTCACCTTGTTCATGTGCGCCATAAGCTGGCTGGGAGAGCTTACGGTCTGGGGCGTGGTGCCGGCGGTCGGTTCGGTCAACGTGCTGATTTCCGGTGTTGTCGGTTTGCTGTTCATCGGCGTAGGCAACTACTTGCCGCGTGTGAAGCAGAACTATACGCTCGGTATCAAGACACCTTGGGCGCTTGCCGATCCCGAGAACTGGCGCCGTACGCAGCGTTTTGGCGGCGCCTGCTTTATGGTGCTGGGTATTGGCCTGATTGTGATGGGCGTGGCAGGCAGCGTGCTTTCGAGTGAAGTCGTCGCCGCGGTGATTGCGGTTCTGGCGTTTGGTTCGGTTGGAGCCGTCTACCTCTACTCGTATCTGTTGTGGCGCAAATCGCAGCGAGCCGCTCGTTAAGGTTGCGGAAAACTAGCGTACGCAGTTCATAGTATGTTCCGGGGGACTTTTCCCAGGTAGTATTAGGGGGTGTGGGCAACCATGCCCCTTTTTCGTTACGTTTCAGAGCTGGTTTTCTCATTTCGTTTCCACTAAAGCGAATCAAGAATAGGGAAACAACAGGTAGAAAGGATAAAACAGACAAATGGCGGAGTTTATCTACCAGATGTATCAGGCTCGCAAGGCCCATGGCGACAAGGTAATCCTTGACGACGTGACCCTGAGCTTCTACCCCGGTGCCAAGATCGGCGTCGTGGGCCCCAACGGTATGGGCAAGTCGACCCTGCTCAAGATTATGGCCGGCATCGAGGAGGTCTCCAACGGCGATGCCAGGCTCACCCCCGGCTACACCGTGGGCATCCTGCAGCAGGAGCCGCCACTCGACGACGACAAGACCGTCATCGAGAACGTGCGCATGGCGTTTGGCGATATGATCGCCAAGGTCGATCGCTTCAATAAGATCGGCGAGGAGATGTGCGACCCGGACTGTGACATGGACGCACTCATGGCCGAGATGGGAAAGCTCCAGGACGAGATCGATGCCGCCGACGGCTGGGATATCGATTCCAAGCTCGGTCAGGCCATGGACGCCCTGCAGCTGCCCGATTCTGACATGCCGGTCAACGTGCTTTCCGGCGGCGAGCGCCGCCGCGTGGCCCTGTGCAAGCTGCTGCTCGAAGCTCCCGACCTGCTGCTACTCGACGAGCCCACGAACCACCTGGACGCCGAGTCGATCCTGTGGCTCGAGCACTTCCTGCACAACTACCAAGGTGCCGTTCTGGCCGTCACGCACGATCGCTACTTCCTGGATAACGTTGCCGAGTGGATCTGCGAGGTCGACCGCGGTCACCTTTATCCCTACAAGGGCAACTACTCCACGTATCTGGAGACCAAGGCCGCCCGTATCGAGGCGCAGGGCAACCGCGACGCCAAGCTCGCCAAGCGCATGGAGGCCGAGCTCGAGTGGGTGCGCAGCTCGCCCAAGGCCCGTCAGGCCAAGAACAAGGCCCGTCTGGCTCGCTACGAGGAGATGGAGGCCGAGGCCCGCGCAAGCCAGAAACTCGACTGGACCGACATCCGCATCCCTGTGGGCCCGCGTCTGGGCAACAAGGTGCTTGAGGCCCATCACCTGCACAAGGAGTTCGACGGCCGCGTGCTCATCGATGACCTTTCGTTCACCCTGCCGCGCAACGGCATCGTGGGCGTCATCGGCCCCAACGGTGTCGGTAAGACCACGCTGTTCAAGACGATTGTGGGTCTGGAGCCGCTGACTTCGGGCGAGCTCGAGGTGGGCGAGACCGTCAAGATTTCTTACGTCGACCAGAACCGTTCCGGCATCGATCCCGATAAGAACCTGTGGGAGGTCGTCTCGGACGGCCTGGACCACATGATGGTCGGCGAGACCGAGGTTCCGAGCCGCGCTTATGTGGCGAGCTTTGGCTTTAAGGGCCAGGACCAGCAGAAGCGCGCTGGCGTGCTCTCCGGCGGCGAGCGCAACCGTCTGAACTTGGCGCTTACGCTCAAGCAGGGCGGCAACCTGCTGCTTCTCGACGAGCCCACGAACGACCTCGACGTCGAGACGCTGTCCTCGCTCGAAGCGGCGCTGCTCGAGTTCCCGGGCTGCTCGGTGGTCATTAGCCACGATCGTATGTTCCTGGACCGCGTCGCCACGCACATTCTGGCGTGGGAGGGCACCGACGAGAATCCGGGCAACTGGTATTGGTTCGAGGGCAACTTCGAGGCCTATCAGGCCAACCGTATCGAGCGCCTGGGCGAGGACGCAGCCCAACCGCATCGTATCCACCGCAAGCTGACGCGCGATTAGTCGAGCTCAGGTGACCTAATGAGAAAGGGACGATAACCTTGAGGGTTATCGTCCCTTTTTGTTACTTGGTGGAAGGCTCGACTTTGTCGATAGCCCAGGTGGCTCCGAGACCGCCGGTGGTGTTGCGGCGGATGCGCACGGCAACCTCGCGGCGCTCGCCGGCCTGCGTGTAGCGGAGGGGGAAGATTGCGCGGTTTCGCGCGGCCTCGATGGTGCCGCGTTCGCGGGCGATCCAGTAGTACTCGCCGACGATGCCGAGCGTGTCGGCGCCGTAGGGGAGATAGGTCGACAACTGGTGCAGAAGCGGGCCGGGGCAGAAGACCTCGGTTGCGAAATCGATAGGGAAGTCCTCGGGGATGGTCGGCGCTGCGGGCGCGGGGGTTGGGGCCGCAGCGGGTACCGAAGCCGGTGCCGGTGCGGGAATTCGGTCGCAAGCAGAGGCGGGCACAGATTCGATGACGGGTGCGGGCTCCAGCGTCGCTTCCGGCGTGATCGTGGAATCTGCGGGCTCCTCGGTGACGGGTGCGTCTACAGCTGCGGTTTTAACCTCAACCTGCGTCGCGTTCTCGTTCTCGACGCTCGACTTTGCCTCGATGGGCGTGGATGCCATGGTGGTGATGCCGGCGTTTGCGTTCTCGGGGTCATAGACGACCGTGAGCGAGATGGCGGGCTGCGGCGTCTCGGGCTCCGGCGCCGACTCGGTAGCGCCTTGATCGGCGGGCTCGTCGGACTGATCGTCCTCGGCCTCGCTGCCAAAGACATCGCTGTTTTGGAACGCAGGTGTCTCGGGCTGGTCAGCGGCTTCTTCGGTTGTCGACTTGGGAGCTTCGTTGAGCTCCGCAGTGGCTTCCTGCTCGGATATGACTTCGGGATCGGTCGTGGCGGTGATTTCGGTTTCGGCTTCTGCCGTTACCTCAATAGCGACTTTGGTCTCGGGCTCGGGCTCCGGAGCGACTTCGGCCACGGGCTCGGGCTCGGGACGCTTAACGTGCTTGGGACGCACGGCCTTGAGGTCCTTCTCGTCGCGCTTTTTCTTTTTGTAGGACTGCTTGGCTCCCTTGGCTGCCTTGGGCTTATCCTCGCCCTTGGCAAGGGCAGTATCCCAGGCATCGTTGGCGATGACGGTGGCATACAGGCGACCGCCCTTAAAGACAGTCAGCTTAATGCAGTCGTCGAGCTCCTCGAGCAGCTCGCGCGTTGACTCGAAGCCCAGGTCATAAGCGGCCATGTCGCCCGCGGCGAGCGCCTCTTCGACCTGCGTCATAAACGTTTGCTTGCCGCATCCAATCGCATCGCGCAGCAAGCGATACAGATAGATGTGGTTGCCCAGCGATAGCGTGGGCCTAACTATTGTCTTGCTCATGGCAAATCTCCTCTTTACACACGTAAAGCATCTTACCATCGCATAGCGTTTGCCATGGCGGCACCCAAGGCAAACGGGCGCGAACCGTTATCGATTCGCGCCCGTTGTACAGGTTGCCTATCTGGGGATGCAGCGCCTAGTTGCCCGATGCCGTGCCTTGGCTCGAGCTGTCAGATGCCGTGCCCGATGTGGTGCCACTCGAATTGCTGTTGTTGCTGTCTGCTGTGCCCGTTCCCGACGTGGTGTCGCTCGTCTGGCCGCCCGCGTTCGGCTGCGAACCGTCAGTCGTTTGGCTTGAGTCAGTCGTGCCGGACGGCGTGCCGCTGCTGTTCGTAGAGGAATTGGCACCCTGCGATTGGTTTTGGGTGTTCGAGGACGAATCGGCAGAGGTGGAACTGTCTTGTGCGCCGTCCGTCTGTGCCTGCTGGTCTTGCGAATGGGTGTTGCCATTTGCATCACTTTCCGTCGTGCGCGACGACAGAATCGGCTCGGGGCGCTCGCCCAGACCCTCACCGGCGGTGGTGATAAGGATGGCGCCGGCGCAGGCGATGACCGCGACGATGGCGATGGCGATCGAGAAGACGATGACCTTCTTTTGCGTCTGGCTGCGCTCTGCCGCCGCCTTGGCGCGCAGGCTGTCGGGAGCGACGCGCGCCGTGGTCGCGCGCCCCGCAATCTGGCGCATCTCCTGCGTAGTCGCGGCGCCGCCCAGGTGCTCCTCGGCATTAAATTCAACGGGCTCATAGGCACCGGCGGGGTAGTCGACGGCGGCGTGCGTACCTTTGAGGGCTTCGGCGCTGGCAGAGATAAAGTGGCGGTAGACCTGCGAGGACACAACGGTGATGACCGAGCTCACGGCGGCGCCGATCACCGATCCGGCGATACCGATCTTGGAAGCAAGCGCGACGCTCGTGGCGGCAGCTGCGGCGCCGGCGATGATCTGGGGAATGGAAATGTCGTCGAACAGGCCCTTTTTGGGCGCGATGGCCATGGTCTGTCCGATGGAATGGTTTTCGTGAACGCCGTTGTTGAGCGATGCCGGCGTCATGACACGTGTGCGCGGCGCGTCGGTGTACTTGGTTGTCATACGGGGTCCTCCCGGTGTAAATCTACTTCGTTTCGTGTAGCCATCAGGGTACCCACCAGATATGAATCGTACGTGACATTTAACAGATACCATCAACTCATCAATAGCTCACCAAGTTGGTGGGATGCGGTCGCGCCCGGCGGTTGAACTACAATAGGGCTTGCTAATTGTGTTGAATGGCGTCTACGCACGGGAGCACTCTTATGAATCTTCACCTTTCTCAGTCTGATGGCTTTTTGCGTGTGGCGGCGGCTTCGCCGCGGATTCGCGTGGCCGATGTCGAGGGCAATGCCGAGGTTGCGCTGGCAGCTGTTCGCGAGGCTGCCGAGCGCGGCGTTCGCGCGCTGGTGCTGCCCGAGCTCAACTTGTGCGGCTATACCGCGGCCGACCTGTTCCATAATCGCACGCTGCTGCATGCCTGCGAGGCTGCTCTGGTGCATATCCTCGATGAGACTCGTGAGCTGTCGATTGTCTTTACCATCGGTCTTCCCGTTGCGGTTGCCGAGAATATCTACAACTGCGCCGCCGTGTGCTGCGCGGGCGAGCTTTTGGGCCTCACGGCCAAGAAGTATCTGCCCAACTATGGCGAGTTCTACGAGCGCCGCTGGTTTGCTCCGGCGCCCGCAGATCCTGTGTGGGTCGAGTTTGCCGGTCAGGGTCCGGTTCCGCTGGGTTCGGGGCTTGTCTACCGTTGCTGTGATGAGGGTGCTGAAGACCTGGTGCTGGGCGTTGAGGTCTGCGAGGATCTGTGGGTGCCGGCGCCCCCTTCGACCGAGATGGCGCTTGCCGGTGCGACGGTGATTCTCAACCCGTCGGCCTCGGACGAGATTATCGGTAAGGCGGATTACCGCCGCAGCCTCATCTCTAACCAGAGCGCACGCCTGTACTGCGCCTATGCCTATGCGGACGCGAGCGAGGGCGAGTCCACGACCGACATGGTCTTTGCGGGCGAGAACCTTATCTACGAAAACGGATCTAAGCTCGCTGCGACCAAACTGCTTTCCTGCGATATGGCCGTCGCCGATGTTGACCTCGACCGTCTGGTTGCCGAGCGCCGCCGCTCGACGACGTGGACGCGCGCGGACGATGCGCCGGAGGCCACGGCCGTTGAATTTTCGTTTGAGGGCGTGCTGGCCAAAGAGCCTGTCCTGCGCGATGCACTCGACATTGACCGCGTCTTCCCCCGCGCGCCCTTTGTGCCGGCCGACCATGGCGACCTGGCCGAGCGTTGCGAGACCATCCTCGACCTGCAGACCGCCGGCCTCAAGACACGCCTTGCCCATACGGGTACCAAGGCTGCAGTCATCGGTCTTTCGGGTGGCTTGGACTCCACGCTGGCACTGCTTGTAACCGTGCGTGCCTTCGATGCGCTGGGGCTGCCGCGCACGGGTATCACGGCGGTCTCCATGCCAGGTTTTGGCACGACGCATCGCACCAAGTCGAATGCCGAGTCGCTTGCCCGCGACCTGGGCGTGAGCTTCCGCGAGGTTTCGATCCACGCGGCTGTGGAGCAGCACTTCAAGGACATTGAGCACGATCCGGCCGTCCAAGACGTGACCTACGAGAACAGCCAGGCGCGCGAGCGTACGCAGATTCTGATGGACTTGGCAAACCAGGCCGGCGGTTTTGTCATCGGCACGGGCGACCTGTCGGAGCTGGCGCTCGGCTGGGCTACCTATAACGGCGACCACATGAGCATGTACGCCGTCAACGCGAGCGTACCCAAGACGCTCGTGCGTCACTTGGTGCGCTATGCCGCCGATGTCTTTGGCGGGCGTATTGCCGAGGTCTTGCTCGACATCCTCGATACGCCGGTGTCCCCCGAGCTTCTGCCGCCCACGGGCGATGGCGAGATCGCACAGAAGACCGAGGATTTGGTGGGCCCGTACGAGCTGCACGATTACTTCCTCTACTACCTGCTGCGTTTTGGCTTTGAGCCGGGCAAGATCTACCGCATGGCGCTCAAGAGCTTCGAGGGCGTCTACGACGCCAAGACCGTCCACACGTGGCTGCGTACGTTCTATCGTCGCTTCTTTGCCCAGCAGTTTAAGCGCAGCTGCCTGCCCGATGGTCCCAAGGTAGGCTCGGTGACGCTCAGCCCGCGCGGCGATTGGCGTATGCCGAGTGACGCCAGTTCGCGTCTGTGGCTTGCGCAGATCGACGCGCTCGATCCAATTGACTAAGGTTGGCTAAATTGAACCAATACGGGGGTTGCAAGCGTTACACTTTTGCAATCTGATGGCCCGTATCGCGCGGCGCTCTTGTCGGAGCGCCGCGCTTTTCATATCGAAAGGTGGCACCATGCAGGCATCGCAGCGTCTCGACCGCTTTGGCGCGGAGGTCTTCGCCTCGCTCAACAACAAACTTCTCGCGCTGAAGGCTCAGGGCAAGACCATTTACAACATGAGCGTGGGCACGCCCGACTTTAAGCCGTACGACCATGTGGTCGAGGCGCTCACGCAAGCGGCGCAAGATCCCGAGATGTGGAAGTATGCCCTGCGCGACCTGCCCGAGCTCAAGCAGGCCGTGTGCGATTACTATGAGCGTCGCTTTGGTGTTTCGGGCATTACGCCGTCCATGGTGCAGTCGTGCAACGGCACGCAGGAGGGCGTGGGCCATTTGGGCCTGGCCCTGCTCGATCCGGGTGACACTATTTTGGTTCCCGATCCGTGCTACCCGGTCTTTGAGGCGGGTGCCAAGATCGCCGATGCCAAGCTCGAGTACTATCCGCTGGTTGCCGAGCATAATTACCTGCCCTATGTGGCGGGCATCGATCCCGAGGTGGCCGATCGTGCCAAGTATATGATCGTGTCGCTGCCCGCCAACCCGGTGGGCTCGGTGGGCACGCCCGAGATCTACGAGGAGATCATCGCTTTCGCCCGCGAGCACGACCTGTTGATCGTTCACGACAACGCATACTCCGACATCGTGTTCGACGGCGAGCCGGGCGGCAGCTTCTTGCAGTATCCCGGCGCGCTCGAGGTGGGCGTCGAGTTCTTCTCGCTTTCCAAGTCGTTTAACGTCACCGGTGCCCGCATCGGCTTTTTGGTCGGCCGAGAGGACGTGGTCTCTGCCTTTGCCAAGCTGCGCAGCCAGATTGACTTTGGTATGTTCTTCCCGATCCAGAAGGCCGCCATCGCGTGCCTTAATGGCCCGCGCGATGAGGTCGAGGCGCAGCGTCTGAAGTACCAGGAGCGCCGCGATGCCCTGTGCGACGGTCTTGAGGGTCTGGGCTGGGAGCGACCCAACGCGCATGGCTCTATGTTTGTGTGGGCCAAGCTTCCCGGTGGTCGCACCGATTCCATGGCGTTTTGCGAGGAGCTCATGGAGAAGGCCGGCGTTGTGGTGACGCCGGGCGCGAGCTTTGGTCCTTCGGGCGAGGGACACGTGCGCATGGCGCTGGTCTTGCCGCCCGACCAGATCGCTTTGGCTGTCGAGGCCATTCGCGAGGCGGGCCTGTATTAGTAAGCTATTTCGCCTCGTCAATATATCGAAACCGATTTCGTGCAGTTATTTTACGAATCCTGCAAACAATTTCGGTAAACGGTCGATTTTTGGCTGCGAATAGGAGCATAATCAAAGTCCCGATTGGATGTATTGGGATTACGACAAGCCGCTCGGGTCGTTCCCGGGCGGCTTGTTTGTGGAGTGAGATGGGAGTTTCTAATGGTTAACGAGAAGAAGGTCGCTATTGTCGGCTGCGGTTTCGTCGGTTCGTCTTCGGCGTTCGCGCTGATGCAGAGCGGTCTGTTCTCCGAAATGGTCCTCATCGACGTGGACAAGAACCGCGCCGAGGGTGAGGCCCTGGATATCGCGCACGGCATGACGTTTGCCGAGCCGATGAAGATCTACGCCGGCGATTATTCCGATGTCGCCGACGCCGCCATGATTGTTGTCACCGCTGGCGCTGCCCAGAAGCCCGGTGAGACTCGCCTGGACCTGGTCAACAAGAACGTCAACATCTTTAAGTCCATTATCCCCGAGATTAAGAAGTCCGGCTTCGACGGCATTCTGCTCATCGTCTCCAACCCGGTCGATGTTCTGACTTATGCCGCCATCAAGATGTCCGGCCTGCCCGAGGGCCACGTCATCGGTTCCGGCACCGTGCTCGACACCGGCCGTCTGCAGCAGATGCTTGGCGCCCACGTCGAGGTTGACCCGCGCGACGTTCAGGCCTACGTCATGGGTGAGCACGGCGACTCCGAGTTTGTCGCTTGGTCCAGCGCTCAGGTTGCCGGCGTTCCGCTGAACACCTTCTGCGAGCTTCACGGCCACCTGGAGCATGAAGCCGCCGAGAAACGTATCGCCGAGGACGTCAAGAACTCCGCCTACACCATCATTGAGAAGAAGCACGCCACCTACTATGGTGTCGCCATGGCCGTCAAGCGCATCTGCACCGCCGTCATGCGCGATGAGCAGACCGTTCTGCCCGTCTCCTCGCTCATGGTGGGCGAGTATGGCCTGTCCGATCTTGCCATCTCCATGCCGACCGTCGTTGGCCGCGACGGCGTTGTCTGCCGCGTCCCCGTGCCGCTGAACGAAGACGAGCAGCATGAGCTCACCGTCTCCGCCAAGGCCCTCAAGGACATCATCGACAGCGTCGATTTTTCCTGCTAAATCAAGCTCGCTAGAGCGAAAAGCTACAATGAAGGCGTCCGGGTCCACACGGCCCGGGCGCCTTTTTGGTGCAAAGTAACCTGACCCCAATGCACCATCCCAATGCACCATAGTTGATGGGAGGGCCATGTCGGATTCGCCTAATTTTTTGACCTATGCCCAGACGGCGTTTGATCCGTTTGAGGAGCGGCCGTTCTGCGCGGTGGATAGCCTGGTCTTTGCGTGGTTGTCCTATTTGCGTTTGCCAGGTGATATGGCGGAGCTGACGAACTGGCAGGGCCTAGACGTACGCGAGCTGCTGCGTGCCGAGTGCTACCGGGACATGATTGACGACTTGTGGAATCCAGAGGGAAGCCGTGCCTTGTTGGAGGCCGTGGCAGCAAGCCCTCGCTACCGTGGCGTGCACGTTTGCGGCTATCGTGCCGTGAGCGATGTGGTGGCGACAGAGCAGTTTGCAGCCATGGCGTTCCGGTTTCCGGCGGGGTTTAGTTATCTTTCCTTCCGGGGGACCGACAGCACGATTGTGGGTTGGAAAGAGGACTTTAACATGGCGTTCCGGTGTCCTGTGCCGGCCCAGGAATCCGCGGCACGTTATGTGGACGAGGCGGCGGATGCGATTGACGGGCCGCTTTTGTGCGGAGGTCATTCCAAGGGTGGAAACCTTGCGGTGTACGGTGCGGCAATGTGCTCCGATGTCGCCCGTGAGCGAATCGAACGGGCATATTCCCATGATGGTCCGGGTTTCGTCGAGGAGTTCCTGAACGGCGACGCCTTTGCCGATCTTTCCGGTCGAATCGACAAGACGCTACCTCGGTCGTCGATCTTTGGCATGATGTTCGAGACACAGGAGGACTATGCCATCGTTGAGAGCACCGAGTTCAGCCTGCTGCAACACAATCCCTTTAGCTGGGTGGTTGATGGTCGCGACTTCGTGTACTGCGAGCGCCTGTCCGCCGGTGCTCGATACGTTGATGGCTCTATTCGCGAGATGCTGCTTGCAGTGTCGCCTAGCGAGCGCGAGCGTTTTGTAGATGCGTTGTTCTCCGTGTTTGAGGCTACGGGTGCTGAGCGGTTTGCGGATATCGCTGGGAATCTGCGCGAGAGCCTGCCCGTGATGCTCCAGGCTGCGCAAGGCTTTGACAAGGATACGCGACGCTTTGTCTCGCAGACCATCGCGGCAATCCTTAAATGCGCACTGCTGCCCAAACGACCCCAGATCGACATGCCCGCTGCCGGCAAGAGTTTGGCAGAACAGCTCGAGGCTTGGCAGTCCGAGCTCCTGCGCTAGCCATTGGTGCAAAGCAACCTGTCCCCGATGCACCAATCTTCGATGCGCCTGGGGCGGGCTCGACCGCTATACTGGTTCGTGCCGAAATCGATCTAGAACGGAATGCCGTATATGAAAATCAATCACGCGATTCTGCATATCCTGGACTTTGACTCTGCCGTCAACGTTATGAGCCAGCGCGAGTTGGATATCGAGAGCCGTACCGTGCGCAACTTCGTGACAACGCATCTGCGCCGCGCGCGTACCTCGGCCGACAATAAACGTGCCACGTTTGCCGAGAACTCTGCGTTTGGCGGCGAGCTCAAGGGCTATTTCTTTGGCGAGCGCGAGTTCGTGGACCTGTCGCAGCAGATTGCGGAGTTTATTTCCTCCGAGCTCACCAAAGCCGAGAAAGCCGAGTCCACCGACGTGCTCGTGGCCGATTTTGACGACGATGAGGATGCCCGCTGGTTTGCCGTGATGCTGCTGGGCTCCAAGCAGGCTTTTATGCACGAAGTGGGCCGCGAGGAGGGGGAGGTGCGCAACGACATCGCGCGCCACTACGCCATTCTGCCAAACCCCTCGCAAAAGGTGCCGAGCTATGCCATCGTGCGCGCGAGTACCATGGAGATCGGCTACGTGGACAAGAAGCGCAAGATTGCCGGCGAGGACCGTATGCTTATCCCCGATGGCCTGCTGCAGTGCGACACGGGCGTATCGGGCAAGGAGGTCATCGACACCGTGACGCGTGTGGTCGAGGAAGTCGCCGAGGAGCACGGTGCCAACACGGCTATAGCGCTCGCTAAGGTTAAGGCTGCCGTTGCCGAGAAGGTCGAGGATGACGAGGAGCTGCCGCCTTGGGATATCGTCGACGAGGTCTTTGAGGACGAACCGGTTATCAAGGAGAGTGTGCGCGCGGCACTGACCGAGGAGAAAGTGCCTGAGCGTGTGCCCGTGGAGCGCAAGCAGGTCGAACGCGCGGCGGTGCGCAATCATAAGATCCGTACCGACACGGGTATCGAGATCAGCTTCCCGGCCGAGATGGGCTCGAACTCCGAGTACATCGAGTTTGTCAACGAGCCCAACGGCCTCATCTCTATCGAGCTCAAAAACATCGGCAGCATCGAGAATCGATAAACTGTGCTTGGACACTGCAAAAAAACAAAGGCCGAAGCCTCGGATGAGGGCTTCGGCCTTTTTACTTGGGGCTTAATTACGCTACTGGTTGAGCATACGTCAGCGAAAACGCCCCTAAGCGAGCAAGGTGACGTGAAAGAGGAGGGCATTGACCTTCTGGTCATGCCCGACGATTGAACGTCAGATTGCCGCTCTGGGTCGTTTGCAGCGTCGACTAGTTACGCGGTTTGGTAAAACCGCGTAACCCTACAGCTGGCGCAGGCCTTCCTCGAGACCGGTCTTGCTGTCGGTCTTCTCATCGCGCATCTTGATGACGCGGGCGGGGACACCGGCCACGACGGCACCGGCGGGGACGTCCTCGACGCACACGGCACCGGCAGCCACGACGGCGCCCTTGCCCACGCGCACGCCCTCCAGGACCACGGCGTTGGCGCCAATCATGACATCATCCTCGATGATGACGGGCGTGGCACTCGCGGGCTCAACGACGCCTGCCAGTACGGTGCCGGCGCCGATGTGGCAGTTCCTGCCCACGGTGGCGCGGCCGCCCAGGACGGCGCCCATATCAATCATAGAGCCCTCGCCGATAACGGAGCCGATGTTGATGATAGCGCCCATCATAATGACGGCGCGGTCGCCGATCTCGACGTGGTTGCGAATGATCGCACCCGGCTCAATGCGGGCGTTGATGCCCTTAAGGTCTAGCATGGGGACGGCGGAATTGCGGCAGTCATTCTCGACGTCGTAGTAGTCGATGGAGTCGGCATTGGCATCGAGGATGGCTTTGAGCTCATCCCAGTCGCCAAAGACGGTCTTGCCACGACGACCGCCGTAGACGTGCGCATTGCCCCACTGGACCTTCATGCCGGGCTTTTCACGCACGTACAGCTTGACGGGCGTCTTTTTGGGCGCGGTGGCGATGTAGTTGATAATCTCCTGTGCATCCATCTCGGCTGCGTTGCTCATTTGCTATCTCTCCTTTGGGTGGATTCGGTTGATACCTGGTTAGGCAAACATGACCTGGTCGAACGTATAGAAGCCGGGTTCGCGGGTGACGAGCTTCTGCGCGGCCGCCAAGGCGCCGTTGACAAAGATCTGACGGCTCGTGGCGCGGTGGGTGAGCGTGACCTCCTCGTCCTGGCCAAAGAAACTCACCTCGTGCACGCCGGCGACGGTGCCGCCGCGTAGTGAGTGCATGCCGATCTCCTTGGGGCCACGCGCGCCGCACATGCCCTCGCGTCCGTAGACGGGGTGGTAGCCTGCCTCGGGTTCAGCTTCGACGACAGCGTCGAGCAGTAGCTTGGCGGTGCCGCTCGGGGCGTCGACCTTTTGGTTGTGGTGCGTCTCGACGATCTCGCAGTCAAAGCCGGGCAGCTCGCGTGTGGCCTGGGCCACTAGATGACGCAGGGCTGCGATGCCGATGGAGTAATTGCCCGAGTGCATAACGCGGGTGTTCTGGCCCAGCTCACGCAGGCGGTCCATCTGCTCAGGTGAATAGCCCGTGGTGCCGGAAACGAGTGCGGCGCCCGTGCGCTCGACATAGGCGACGACGGCATCGAAGGTCACGACGTTCGAGAAGTCGATAATCACATCGGCAGCCGGTGCGTTCTCGAGCTCGGACAGATCAAAACCGATCTGGGCGACGATATCAAAAACGGGCTGATCGGCGGCGTCGACAATGCCCTCGGCGGTAGTGCGGATGAGCGAGCCCATGCGGCCCGTTCCCATAATGACGGTCTTAATCAAGTAGACCAGCTCCCTTCAGAGCATCGGTAAGTGCGGCTCGCGTGTCGTCTGCCATGGGGCACAGCGGCATGTGGTAGTTTGCCTCGATCATGCCCATCTGGGCGAGCGCTTCCTTGACGGGGATGGGGTTGACCTCGCTAAAGAGGGCGTTGATGAGCGGCTGGCCGGCAATCTGGATATCGCGGGCGCGCGCTACGTCGCCGTCCAGATAAGCGCGGCACATGTCGTGTACAAGCTGCGGCTGCACGTCGGCCCACACGCTGATGGTGCCCGAGGCGCCCAGGCTCATGAGCGGCACTGTGAGTGCATCCTCGCCCGAGTACATGCGGAAATCGTCGGACAGCAGGTGGGCGATCTTGGCCGCGTAGGCGACGTTGCCCGAGGCTTCCTTAATACCCATGATGTTGGGGTGCGCGGCTAGGCGCTCTACGTTGCGCTCGCTGATACCGCAGCCGCAGCGGCCGGGGATGTTGTACAGGATGCAGGGGATGTCAACGGCATCGGCGACGGTCTTAAAGTGCTGATAGATACCCTCTTCGTTGGACTTGTTGTAGTAGGGGGTAATGAGCAGCAGGCCGTCGGCTCCCAAGCCCTGGTAAGTAAGCGACTTGGTGAGCATGGTCTGCGTGGAGTTGGAGCCTGAGCCGGCGATGACGGGGACGCGTCCTGCAACATGCTTGACCACGGCGGCGACGACGGAGTTGTCCTCGTCATCGGTCATCGTGGCGCTCTCGCCGGTGGTGCCCAGGGTGAGAATGGCGTCGGTGCCATTTTGCAAGTGGAAATCGATAAGGCGCTCGAGCGCGTCAAAGTCGACACTGCCGTCCTTTTTAAACGGCGTAACCAGGGCGACGATTGAGCCCTCGAGATTGCGGATGTCCATGTTCTTCTCCTTCGCCTCCGCGATCTGGATGCGTTTGTTCCATTGAGCTGCGACTGCCAGGCGCTCGTCTTGGGCGCGACGGCGGGCGCTTTCGGCGCGCGACTTGGCCAGCAGCTCTCGGCCGCACGGCAGCACGTCGAGCGTGGAAAAGTAATCGCCCGGGCGCTCGGCGCGGCGGATGAGGTCGGCCGCGCCATCGGGGCGCAGCAGGACCTCGGCGGAGCGCAGACGTCCGTTGTAGTTGTAGCCCATGGAGTAGCCATGCGCACCGGTATCGTGGATTACAAGCAGGTCACCCATGTCGATATGCGGCAGCTCGCGGTCGATGGCGAACTTGTCGTTGTTTTCGCACAGGTTGCCCGTGATATCGTACGTGTTCGTGACGGGAGCTGCGGACTTGTCGGGGCCACCCGGCTGGCCCATCACTGTAACGTGGTGGTAAGCGCCATACATGGCAGGACGAATGAGGTCGACGGCACTTGCGTCCACGCCGATATAGTCTTTGTAGATCCGCTTTTCGTGAATGGCCTTGGTGACCAGGCACCCGTAGGGGCCCATCATAAAGCGGCCCATCTCGGTGCAGATCGCCACATCGCCCATGCCGGCGGGAACCAGGATCTCGTCGTAGGCCGCGTGTACACCCTCGCCGATGGCGTGGATGTCATTGGCCTGCTGCTCGGGCAGGTAGGGGATACCCACACCGCCGGACAGATTGATAAAGGCGACATGTGCACCGGTCTCGCGCTCCAGGCGCACGGCAAGTTCAAAGAGGATTCGCGCGAGCTTGGGGTAGTAATCGTTGGTGACGGTGTTGCTGGCAAGGAAGGCATGGATGCCAAAGTCCTCGGCGCCCTTGGCCTTGAGCATGCGGAAGGCATCAAAGAGCTGCTCGGTGGTCATGCCGTACTTGGAATCGCCCGGGTTGTCCATAATGCCGTTGGAAAGCTGGAACAGGCCGCCCGGGTTAAAACGGCAGCTCACCGTCTTGGGGATGGGTCCCGCGACGCGCTCGTAAAACTCAATGTGGCTGATATCGTCGAAGTTGACGATGGCGCCCAACTTGTCGGCAAGCTCAAAGTCTGCCGCCGGCGTGTCGTTGGACGAGAACATGATGTCATGGCCGGTGATGCCCAGCGAGCGGGCGATCATGAGCTCGGTATAGCTCGAGCAATCGCAGCCGCAGCCGTATTCGTTGAGAACTGAGATAAGGGCCGGGTTGGGGTTGGCCTTGACGGCAAAGTACTCCTTAAACCCCGGGTTCCACGCAAAGGCGTCGCGCACTTCTTGCATGTTGCGGCGGATACCCGCCTCGTCGTATAGATGAAACGGCGTGGGGAACTGCTCGACGATATGCTCGAGTGTCTCCTTGTCCACAAACGGCTGCTTGGCCGCATATGCCTCGTTGGGGGTCAATGCCATGTCCCGTAAACCTCGCTATCCAGACGGCGCCATCTGCGCATCGAATCCGCATAGCGTGGACCCAATGTCCGGATAGCGCTCCCGCATTGCTGCAGACAGTCCTGCGAGTGTTTCCCGCAGGCCCACCAGGCTGTTCGTGCCCGAAAAACCCAGTTCGGCGGGTTTCGCCTCCCCGCGGGGTCAAAGTCTGCCGACTCGCCCGCGGCTCTTCGTGCCCGCGCCTCTATCAAGTGGTAAAGACCCTACCACGTTGCACTTTACCAAACAAGAGTATTCGTATATAACGTTTAAAAAATGCAGCATCATGCTAGAAACGAGGGCGCCACAATCCTGCGTCACAATAGGTGACAACTGAGTTGCCCCATGAAAGGAATCCCCATGACCGAGCTCCAAGAACTCCGTCGCTATCGTCGCGACCTGCATCGCATTCCGGAGCTCGACTTCGATCTTCCGCAAACTATCGCCTATATCGAGGGCGTGCTCGCTCCGCTTGCCTGCGAGGTGATCCATCCGTGCCCTAGTTGCGTGTGCGCTTTCTTCGACGCTGGCACGGGTGCCTCGCATGCCACGGCGATTCGTGCCGATATGGATGCGTTGCCTATTGCGGAGACGACGGGCGCCGCTTTTGCCTCGACGCATCCCGGCAAGATGCACGCGTGCGGCCACGACGGGCACATGGCTATGGCCCTCGCGGCGGCAACTTTTGTCGACCGTACGATTCGTGAGCAGCCGGGCGTTATTAAGCGCAACGTGCTTTTTGTGTTCCAGCCGGCCGAGGAAACAACCGGTGGCGCTAAGACGGTATGCGAGAGCGGCGTGTTCGAGCGCTACGGGGTCGACCGCATCTTTGGCTTTCACGTGTGGCCCGATCTTCCTGCCGGTACGCTGGCGAGCTGTCCCGGTCCGCTGCTGGCGCGCTCGAGCGAGACGCACATTCATATCCATGGCACGAGCATCCATATCGCCAAGACCTACGGCGTTCCAGTCGAGGAATCACATGACGCAGCGCTGGCGGCGGCAAAGTTCCTGGTTGCCGAGCGCGAGCTGATGGACGAGCTGGGTGCCGATGAGCCCTGCATCGGTAAGTTTGGCCTGCTGCAGGCCGGCACCGTCTGCAATGCGGTGGCGGGGGAGGCCCATGTTGCCGGTAGCTTGCGTGTGTTTACGGACGCCATGTTCGACCGTGCGCGCGAGGGCGTACGCCGTGCGCTCGACGAGGCGTGCACCGCAACGGGCTGTACGTACGATCTCGACTTTGCCGAGGGCTATCCGCCAGTCGATAACGACCCCGAGTTGTTTGCCCACATTGCGCCTGCCTTGCCCGAGCTGCAACTTGTGGACGAGCCGCTGTTAATTGCCGAGGACTTTGCTTTCTATCAGCGCCATCTGCCGGGCGTGTTCTTCTTGCTGGGCACGGGCGTGCCAGAAGGACAAGAAAACCCGATCGACGCTGATGACTGCCCAGCCTATGCGATGAGCGCTCTGCATACCGATACCATGCTCTTTGACGAGGAGATTCTTCTCAAAGGCCTCGATGTCTACAAACGATTGCTTTTGCTTGACTAAGGCGCAAAGGACTATTTGTTCTAGAAAACACGAACAAACGTACGATATAATAGAGATGTAAGTCTATAGAAACGTTTGACGTTACTAACGTAAGGCGATACTATGATTGCATCGTATAAAGATGAGGATACCGAACGCTTTGCCATGGGTGTGCGGGTCAGGAGGTTCGTGCCCTTTGAGCGTGTTGCGTTGAGGAAGATTCGCCAACTGCAGGTTTGTGCTTCGCTTGATGATCTTCGCGTTCCACCGGGCAACCGCCTGGAAGCTTTGAAGGGCGATCGTGCCGGTCAATATAGCATCCGTGTTAACGAGCGCTATCGGGTCTGTTTTGAGTGGAGACAGGAGATGGCTTGGAATGTCGAAATCGTCGATTATCACAAGTGATGAGACTTCGGCCGATTTGCTGTCGCCGGTGACTCCTGGTGAGCTTCTCAAAGAGGAGTTTCTTGTTCCCATGGGCATTTCTCAATATCGCCTTGCGAAAGAGACTGGGATTCCGGCTCAGCGTATCGGGCAGATTGTCTTGGGAAAACGTCGCGTGACGGCCGACACCGACCTCCGTCTTTGCCGTTATTTTGGCCTGACGGATGGTTATTGGCTGCGCGCTCAGGTGGCGTTTGACCTTGAGGCCGAGAAAAGGCGGATCGAACCGGAACTCGACAAGATCGTTCCTGTTCAGCAGGCTATCGCACTGTAGTGCTCAAAGATGATGGGGGTGGCGCGGCGATGAGGCGACGCCGACAGTCTGCCGTATATAGTCCGGGTGGATGCGGGTGCGGTTTGCTGCTGCTTCCGGTTATTGCTGTGAGCATTGGCGTGATGTTTGCGCTTGCCGGGCTTGCCGCGGCGGCGCTCGTGCTGTTTATCACTGCCATCGGCGTGACGATTTGGCTCTGCCGCAATCGCGAGCAACGCCGTGCCGACGGTAAAACCAATGTCGGCTGGGTCGTCTTTCTGATCATTGCGTACCTGCTGAGTGCCAGCTACCTTGTTTTCTTTGTCCTGTTGATGATCAGTGCCTTTACCGGGGAATACGTCACGGTGGGTTGATGCACTGCCAGCAGACGGTCGCGCGCAGTGCGTTTGCTCGGCGTTTGGATAACTGCATTGGTCGTTTACCGCAGCCTTAGCTCTCAGCTAATGAATTCAAGTTCAATCCTTCCTACGATGTGCTGTGTACCGGCACGGTAGCCGGATCGTAGGAAGGATGAATAATGGCAAAAGAGGGAAAGAAGCCAATCGGCAAGATTGTCCTAGGCATCATCGTGGTGCTGGTTATTGTCGGTGCCGTGGGCTCTGTGGGCGGCAACTCAACCGATTCGTCTGCGAGCGATTCGGCAAAACCTGCCGAGACGACACGGCAGGCTGAGGAGCAAAAAGAACCGCAAGAACCGTATACCATTGCTGACGAGGCTGAAGACACTTCCAATCAGTTTACCTATAAGATCACGGGCACCCTGACCAATAACACGGACAAGGAAAAGAGCTACATTCAGATTGAATATGTTCTGTATGATGCCGATGGCAACCAGGTTGGAACGGCTCTTGCAAACACCAATCATCTGAAGGCGGGCGGCTCCTGGAAGTTCGAGGCGCTGGGTACGGTGTCTCCCGACCAGGTTGCTAGCTGGGAGCGTTCGGACGTAAGCGGTTTCTAGCATGTTGCATGCACTGGGGGAGGTGAAGTCGTATGTCCGATAAAAAGCTGACCGAGGAGTTGCTCAAGGAGCTTCTCGATGCGCCGAACATCGATGGCTATATCAGGGAGCACGACTTTGCCGCCCCGTCGCTTTCGGACTACCTGAAGCAGCTACTGCAGGAAAAGGGCTTGGAGCGCTCGCGCGTGGTCCGTATGGCTGATCTCAATGAGACCTTTGGCTATCAGATCTTTACCGGTGCGCGTCATCCGAGTCGCAATAAGGTGCTGCAGATTGCCTTTGCGATGGCGCTGACGCTCAAAGAGACCAACCGTGCGCTGACGGCTGCCGGGGTAAGCGTCCTTAACTGCAAGGACCGCCGCGATGCGATTATCATCTTTTGCATCGATCGCGGGTGCAGTCTCCAAAAGGTCAACGAGGAACTGTATCGCTTTGGCGAGGAGACGGTGAGTTAGCGGCTGATATCTGAGCCGGTAGAGCTGTCGAACAACGATGCAAACGAACGGGGCGCGGATGCCATGGGGTGTCTGCGCCCTGCGCTATGATGGAGGCTATGGATACTCAGAGCCCAACATATTCCGATGACGAGCTGACCGCAGCGCTTGCCGAGCACCTGGCGTCGCTCGATCGCGACGACAGCTATCGCGTGGAGCGTGTACTTAAGCGCTCGTCCGTTGAAGCAACCGAGCTCGTGTACTTTGAAGGAACCGGCGGTGGTTCGCTCGGCCCCTTTGTCCGTAAACGCATCGATGCTTCGGCTCAAATCGGCGGGGCATACGAGCGTCTGTTTGCCGCTCAGCGGGCAGGCAGGCGTTTTGAGCACCTGCCCAGAATCGTCGATTGTCGTCGTGTGGGCGACGAGCTCAACGTGGTTATGGAATACATCGAAGGGGAGACGCTCGGGGCGCTGGTGGACCGTCTGGGAGCCACCCCCGATTATGCGCGTGAATTGTATCCTGCCCTATGCGATGCCGTGGGCGAGCTCCACGCCGGTTTTGCAATAGCGGGGGAGACGTCGGCGCCGGTGATCCATCGTGACCTCAAGCCGTCGAATATCATCGTGACAGGTGCCAACTATACGCCTGATGACGGCCTGACATTTTCATCGCTGGTGATTATCGACTTGGGGATCGCTCGCGTATGGCGCGACGGCGCCGATGCCGACACCGTCAAGTTTGGGACACGGCCCTATGCGCCGCCCGAGCAGTATGGGTTTGGGCAGACGAGCGTGCGAAGCGACGTCTACGCACTTGGCGCCCTGTTGTTCTTCTGCTTGACGGGAGTCGACCCTAAACCAGGGCTCGACCTGCGCGAGCAATGCGAGGCGCGTGGCATTCCCGCTCCACTTGCCGATGCCGTCTGCATGTCGATGGCGCTCGACCCGGCCAAGCGTTTTGCGAGTGCGGAAGCATTGGGACGGGCGACGCGCGCGGCATACGATCTAAGTCGCCCCGTGCGGCCTCTTGCGCCTGTGGCTGTCCGTACTCCGGCCTCGGAGACGGTGTTGACGCCCCAAGGGCTCCAGAACCCCGCGGGGCTTCCTAGGCCTGCCGCCTCCGCTGCATGCGGTCTGCTCTCTCGCGTTCCGGAGTCTTTGGGGCGCATTTGGAATACGCTCGTCTGCTTCTCGCTGCTCGTGTTCTTTGCCGGTAGTCACTTTGCCGTCTTTCATCCCACCGGAGCAACCCAAAGCTACCCGACGTGGCTTCTCATAATCGAGTATTTTTTCTTTGTCGATGGCCTTATGGTGCTTATGCATTTTGCGCTGCTCGATAAGCGCCGTCTTCGTCGGCGATTCGCATTGCTCGACAGCTATCGCGGCAAGAAGCTCGCGAAACTCTGGCTCAAGGCATTGGGTGTGCTGCTCCTATGCATGATCGTCATAGTTGCGGTTGCCAATGCGACCGGCGTCGTCGATACCTCCGCTACCTAAAAGAAAAGGGCCCCATTGGGGCCCTTTGCAGTTGCACTTAGATGCGGTTCATCTGAGCGGCGACTTTGTTGTACCAGTCCTGCCACGTGGGCGGGCAGTACTTTTTGGCTGCTGCCGGGGTAAGGGTGGAGCCGTAGTTGGCGCCCAGATAGGCAACGTGAGCGGAGATGCCCTCGCTCCAGCTGCCAAAGCTGCGCCAACCGCCGCCACGGGCACTCCAGCCCCAGGCGTTGTAAGAATTGGCGCAATAAGCGCCCTTGGTGCTCTCGATGCAGGCGATGGCGGGGGACCAACGGGGGTCGACACCGGTATTCCAAGCGGCGACGGCAAAGTTATAGCCCTGGCCTGCCATGGGGGAGCCGGCGAGATAATTGTCGATGCGGCTCGTCCACTCATTAATGAACGAATCGTAATCGGAGCTACCGGTATTGGCGTTGTTCACCGTGGTGTCGATGGTGGTGTTGGTGTTGGTGGCCTGGCTGCTGGAATTGCTGCCGCTTACGCCCTCGCCCGAGAGCTTCTCGGCGGCAGCGGCCTTATCGGCCTCAAGCTTGGCAAGCTCGGCGGCATTTTCCTGCTCGGCTTTTGCCTGTGCCTCGCTGCGGAGCTGCTGGGCCTGCGCCAGCGCATCCTCGGCGTTTTTCTGCTCTGCCTCAAGCTGAGACTTGGCCTGCTGGAGCTCAGCCTTGTTCTGCTCGAGTTCGGTTTGCATGTTATTGAGCTGTTCGATCTCGTCGACGCTCGAGCTCGTGATCTGGTTGGTGTATTTGCAGGTCGTGATGAACTCACCCAGGCTCTGTGCGTTGACCAGGAAGCTCACAATGGGATTGGTGCCCTTCTGATACTTGTACAGATCGCGCATGGCGGAGCTTGCCTTGGCCTGCTGCTCGGGAAGCTTGGCCTCGATTTCCTCGATGCTTGCCTCATTGGAGTCAATCTGCTTTTGCAGGTCATCGAGTTTGGTGCGGGCGTCGTTGTAGGCGCTCGTGGCGGCTTCGATCTTCTGCTGGGCTGCGGAAAGCTGGTCCTGCGTTGCCTGCGAGGCGGCATACGCCGCAACGGGGGAGAGCATCGGCGTAGCCGTCAGCGCAACGGCGAGCGCGGCGCTCGTGATGATACGAGCCGGCTTCGACGCAATGAGCGCTGCGGTGCGATGATTCGAATGCTGCATCCAGTCCCTCTGCAATCAATCGTAGGTTATGGTTCGAACGGTATTCTACTACTGCTTTCGACCTCAACTTGAACCTTAAAGGTTCCAAAGGGTCAAGTTGAACTTGAGACTTTGGCTTTGACCTGCAGTTATGATGAATTGTTGAGAAACCATAGAGTTCAACTTTAACGTTACGGGGCCTGTTTGAGAGGAGTTTTGGGCTGTAAAAGCTATCTCAACGTGGGGTTTTACAACTACAGCGTGCCCTTCTGGCGAGCCTGCTCAATCTCTTCGAGGGCCTCGGCGGGGGTGAACGAACAAGTGCCGTCGCCGAGTTTGACTACCTGGATTTCGTCGCCGGTATGGACCTCTCCGCCCTTTAGTACCACGCCGAAAACGCCCTCGTGGGGAAAGATGCAGTCGCCAGCGAGATAGTAGATGGCGCAACGGGTGTGGCAGACCTTGCCGATTTGGCTGATTTCGACCAGGACATCGTTGCCAATCTTGAGCTGCGTTCCCAGGGGGAGCGAGAGTAGATTGATGCCTTGCGTGGTGAAGTTCTCTCCAAAGTCACCCTCGTGTACGTCGAGCCCGCGTGCCTGCGCCGTCTGGATGGACTCCGCGGCTAAAAAAGAGACCTGGCGGTGCCAATGTCCGGCGTGCGCATCGGTAGCGAGGCCAAATTGCTCGATGACGGTGTCGCGTCCATCGGCGACGGGCGACTTGCGAGTGCCTTTGTGCTCCGACGTGTTGATTGAGACGATACGGGCAGGCCCGTTGTAAGCATCGTTTGCGGTGCGTAGGGGAACTGCCGTCTGGGCACGATCCGCAAGTTCGCGCTTGGCGGCGTCAATGATGGGGTTGTTGATCGGATGAGCCTGGGGCACGGTGCACCTTTCGACGGGGCGGGCAACATGTTGAATCCTACAACAATGGTAGGTTCATTGCCCATTGTCATACAACGGTGAGCGCCGTCTTCGTGCTGGCCTTCGTGCTGGACGATTACGTCGATTGCCATAGATACGGTGGAGCTTTGGGCGCCGGCGGTTTGGCACGCTAGAATAAATCAGTTGCGCAAAGACCGCCCGTTGTGTGGGCAGTTCATGATAGGAAGTTTCCATGGCATTGCAATTTACAGAGCGCGAGTTCATTCCTGTGCTGCTCGGTGGCGACATCAACGCCTATTCGGTGGCGCGCGCCTTCTACGAGGAGTACCAGGTCAAGAGTCTGGTCTTTGGCAAGTATCAGACGGGTCCCGCGTACCGCAGCCAGATTATCGACTACACGCCCAACGTGGATATCGACACCATGCCCGTGATGCTCAAAACCGTCAACGGCATTGCCCAAGCGCATGCCGACAAGACGATTGTCCTTGTGGGCTGTGGCGACAACTATGTTGCCCTCGTGGCTCAGGCCAAGGATGCCCATGAGTTGGCGGATAACATCGTCGCGCCTTACGCTCCCTATAGCATGCTTGAGCAGTGCCAGAAGAAGGAGATCTTCTACGAGCTGTGCGAGAAGCATGGCGTGCCCTATCCGCACACGTTTACCTTTACCAAGGCGATGCTCAATGCCCAGGGTGAGGCGCCTGCCGAAGTGCTCGACCAGATCGATTTTCCTTACCCGATGATTCTGAAGCCTTCTGACGGCATCATGTGGTGGCAGCACGAGTTCGAGGGCCAGAAGAAGGCCTATGAGATTGCCGACCGCGCCGAGCTGGAACAGGTCATTCGCGATTCGTATGCCAGCGGCTACACTGACGACCTGATCTTGCAGGACCGCGTGCCCGGTAACGACGAGTACATGCGCGTGCTCACCAGCTATTCCGACCGCAACGGCAAGGTGCGCATGATGTGCCTGGGCCATGTGCTGCTCGAGGAGCATCAGCCCCACGGTGTCGGCAACCATGCCTGTATCATTACCGAGCCCAACGACGAGCTCATGGACGGCGTGCGCAAGTTGCTCGAGGACCTTCACTTTGTGGGCTATTCCAACTTTGACGTTAAGTACGACGAGCGCGACGGCTCGTTTAAGTTCTTCGATTTCAACACGCGCCAGGGCCGCAGCAACTACTACGTCACTAACAGTGGCTTTAACGTTGCCAAGTATGTGGTGGACGAGTATGTGTTCAACCGCCCGTTTGAGCCGGAGTTTGTGACGGCGCAGGACGAGGCGCTGTGGATGGTCGTCCCCATGGGCGTCGTCGACAAGTACGTCAAGGATCCCGAGCTGCGCGCTAAGGTGCATCGCCTGGACAAGGAAGGTAAGGGCGCCGACCCTTCGTTTATGAAGGGCGACTTTGTCTTTAACCGCTGGCTGCGCATGTGGCACACCAAGCTGCGCCACTTTAAGCTGTTCAAGACGTATTACAAGTAGATGAGCGCGGCGCCCGTCCGGTTTGCATCGGGCGGGCGCGGGTATGATACGCGCAATTGCGCAAGCGTCACCAAGGAGGCGGCGATGGAAAAGCTGGGAGTTATCGGCGGCATGGGCGCCGAGGCCACGTCGTATTACTACGACCAGGTGGTGCGTCATACGGCTGCTGCCTGCGATCAGGAACATATCGACATGGTGGTGCTCTCCAAGTCGACCATGCCCGACCGCACGCTGGCCATTAAGACCGGCGAGCATGCCAAGCTGCTGGCGACCATGAAAGAGTGTGCCCAGGCACTCGAGTCGCTGGGCTGTGCGCACATTGCCATTCCCTGCAACACGTCACACTACTTCTACGACCAGATCCAGTCGTTTACGAAGGTGCCGATCATCCATATGCCGCGTGAGTCGGTGCGCTATGCTCTGGCCGGTGCGGTGATGGGGGAGTGCGAGTTCGATCCCAACTTGAGTATGCCGGCCGAGCCGGTGCACAAGATTGGCATTATGGGAACCGACGGAACCGTGGGCGCGGGCGTCTACGGCCGCGAATGTAAAGCTGCGGGTGTTGAGGTTATCTATCCCAGCGAGAAACGTCAGAACGATGTGATGTCGCTTATCTACGATGATGTGAAGGCCGGACGTGAGCCCGATATGGATAAGTTCGACCGCGTGATGTGGGAGTTCGCCCGTAGCGGCTGCGACCGCGTCATTCTGGCCTGCACCGAGCTCTCGGTGCTGCAAAAGTACCGAGAGATGCCCGAGATCACCCTCGACGCCATGGATGTCCTGGTGCGCGAATCCATCATCCGCAGCGGCGCCCCCTACCGCCTCTAGCTTCCGACCCGCCAAAAAGGGACAGGTTAATTTTGGTAGGTTTTATCTGGTGAAACAGTAAAGGCCTCGGCTCGTTTGGTGCGAGCCGAGGCCTTTTGCGTTGGGCGGTTGCTGTCGGTGGTGAACTAGAACAGGAAGCCGATGGCGATGAAGGCGATGCTGACGATGAGCACGGCGATGTCTAGGCCCTTGATGGGGTAGCGCTTGTACGAGCTGGCGCGCGTACGCAGATAGAAGCCGCGCTGTTCTGCCGCCAAGGCTGTGGCATCGGTCTTGCCCACGCTCGAGATGAGCAGCGGCACGCACAGTGGCAGCATGAGCTTAAGCTTCTTGATGGGGTTCTTGGTGTCGTACTCGACGCCGCGTGCGGTCTGCGCCTCCATGATGGCGTTCATCTCCTGACCAAACACCGGCACAAAGCGCAGCGCCGTGGTAAAGGTGAAGGCATAGCGATACGGCACGTGCAGCACCTCGACGCAGGCGTTGGCAAGGTCGTTGAGCTTGGTCACCATGAGCATGAGGATGAGTGGTAACGCCACACCCAGCAGGCGCAGGCAGGCCTTCGATCCTGTGATGAGGCCCGTGTCGGTGATAAAACCCCACACCACGTTGCCATCGCGCATAAAGGCAAGCTGGAGCACTAGCATGATAAGCGCGAGCGGAATCAGCAACTTGAGCAGCGAGAACAGACGGTCGACGACGCCGGCATAGGCACCCAGCGCAAGGGTGAGTGCCAAAAAGCCCAGCAGCGCCACGTAGGTGTCGGACAAGAAGATGCCGACGATGATGGCGGCAGCGAGGCCCAGTTTGACGACGGGATTCAGGCGATGCAGCAGCGTATCGCCCGGCATGTAGTCGATGACGTTAACCACGGTGGACCATCTCCTTGGTAATTCGAACGACATCGGTGACCTCGCTCACCTGCGCAAAAGCGGGCGAGACGGAAGATGCCAGACGGCGCGAGAGTTCGATGACCTGGGGCGGCTCAACGTAGGCATGCTGCATGAGTTCGATGTTCGAGAACAGCTCGTGCGTGCGGCCGCGGTCGAGGATGCGACCGTCGGCCATTACCACAATGCGCTCGGCAAAATCCGAGACGACTTCCATATCGTGGCAGACCATGATGACGGCGCAACCGCGCTCGGCCATGGTGCGTACCGTTTCCATCACGGTCATGCACTCGCGGTAGTCCAAGCCGCTCGTGGGCTCGTCGAGCACGACGATCTTGGGCTCAACCACTACGACGGAGGCAAGTGCCACCATTTGTCGCTGGCCACGCGAAAGCGAGAACGGTGCCTCGTCGGCGGGCAGACCAAAGCGGTCGATGACCAGCTGGGCGCGACGCAGAGCCTCGGCACGGTCCATGCCGCCCAGCTCCAAGCCAAAGGCGACCTCGTCGAGCACGGTATCCTTGCAGATCTGGCGGTCGGGGTTTTGGAAGAGCGTTGCGACCTCGCGGGCGATACGGCTCGTGGGGACCGCGGCAGTATCCAGGCCCGTAACGCGCACGCTGCCCGAGGCGGGCTTAAGCAGGCCCGTGAGCAGCTTGGTGAGCGTGGTCTTGCCGGCACCGTTCTGGCCGACGATGCCCACGAGCTCGCCAGGATAGAGCGTCAGGCTAAGGTCGTGTACGGCGGCGCCGCCATTGGGATAGGCAAACTCAACATGGTCGAAGGTGAGTACGGGTTCGGCGTCCTTGGCATGAGGACGCAACGACGGTGCATGCGGGGAACCGGTGGGCGCCTGGGCTTCGATGGCCGCGTGTGCGGGGTCGACGATGCCCGAAATCAGGCGCTCAGCCTCATCGACATCCAAGCAGGGGGTACCGCTTACCAGGCCATCAGCCTCGAGGCTATTGAAGATGCGCGTGACGCGAGGGCAGTCGACGCCGATGGCACGGAGCTCGTCGGTATGCGCGAAGACCTCGTGTGGCTCGCCCTGCAGCGCAATTTCGCCATGGTTGAGCACGAGCACGCGGTTGCAGTACTCCGAGAGCAGGGCGACCTTTTGCTCAACGACGACGATGGTGATTCCAAGTGTGCGGTTTGCCTCACGCAGCGTCTCGAAGACCAACGTGGAGCTGGCGGGGTCGAGTGCCGCGGTGGGCTCGTCGAGAACCAAGACGCGCGGACGCATGGCGAGGATGGCGGCGATGGCTACCTTTTGCTTCTGTCCGCCCGAGAGGGTGGCGATCTCGCGGTCGCGCAGGTCGCTGATGCCGACGGTCTCGAGCGTTTCGCTCACGCGCTGCTCGATCTGGTCGTGGGGAACGCCAAAGTTCTCGAGGCCAAAGAGCATCTCGTCCTCGACGACCGAAGCGACCATCTGCGTGTCGATATCCTGCAGCACGCTGCCGACGATTTGCGACACGTCGGTCAGCGAGACCTCGCAGGTGTCGTGGCCGTCAACCATGACGGACCCAAAGAACGTGCCGGTGTAGTGGTGGGGCACGGCACCCGACAGGCAGGCAGCAAGCGTGGACTTGCCGGCGCCCGAGGGCCCGATGATGCCGATGAAATCTCCCTTGTTCACGCTGAGCGAGATGTGGCTGAGCGCCTGCTCGGTTTGCGTGCCATAGGAGAACGAGACATCGTCGACGTTGATGATCGTTTTCATGGATACCTTTCATAGTCAATGGACGTTCTTACATGACCAGTCGTTTAAGAACGTCCCCAAAAGCTAGTCGTTTGGGACAGTCTTTGGTGGTGAAGCACGGAGACGGCTTTACGAGGGGCCCCAGGTTGGCGCGAGAAAGAGGAGCGAAGCGTACTTGGGTACGCGAGCGACGAATGAACGCCAAGATGGGGTGGCTCGTAAAGTCGAACGGGCTAGTTGAGCTTCAGGGCCTTCTGGATGGGCAAGTAGAGGGCGCCGACCAGAATGGCGTTAAAGACGGCGGTCATGGCGACGACGGGCAGCATGGCGGCGGCGAGCTCGCCTACCACGCCGAGCATGGCCATCTTGATGACCATGAAGATGGCGCCGGAGACAAAGGTGGTCAGGAAGGTTGCGACAATGGCGATGGCGGGCTTGACCTGACCGTTCTTGCCGGCGGCGTTGACGATGCCGGCCATGAGCATGGCGGCGATGCCCTCGGCGGCAAAATCGACGAAAGGCGAAGTGGTGGTGATCTGGATCACGGCAGCTGAGATGAGGCCAATGACGAGCGCCTGGCCGATGTTGGGGCGAACGACCAGGATGGTGAGGCAGAAGGCCGAGATGATGAACTCGGGGCTGATCATGCCGCCCGAGATGCCCGAGATGGCCTTGCCGACGGTGAAGTTGAGGATGAAGCCGGCGGCGAGCAGGATGGCGAGCAGGACGAGAGCACGGACGTCGAGTTTGCCGCGGTCGGCGGTCTGGACGGTGCGGGGCTGGGCGGCGGTGGTGTTCTGAGACATGGTGAAAATCCTTTCGGAAGGGGAGTGCAAGAGAAAAGCGGAGGCGCGTGATGCGAATGCGATCGGGCTCGAGATAGAAAAAAGGCCCCCGGTCGAAACCGGAGGCCTTCCAATCACCTAGAGCGCAAAAACAGGCGTGAGGGACTCACTGTCGACCGATCGTATTCGCATCACGCCACCACCAGTTGTTGAGAGACGTCATCGTGTTCTTCATGTTGGTGGCTCCTTTCGTGATGCCGTGGCGCGGTCGCACCTAGTTGCTGTTGCGCTGCACTATAGCACAGCGAAGTGTGTGCGGGGAAATCTTTTTTGAAAAGATTTCAGGCGGGTTTCCCGCCGGTCAAAAGAGCGGGCGGGACGAACCGTGCCATCCCGCCCGCACCAGTGAGGGATTACTCCTTGTTGCGGCGATAGAGGATATAACCGCCTGCGGAGATGACGGCAACGCCAGCGATGGCGAATGCGGCCACCATGCGGCCATCAAAACGATCGCCAGTGGTGGGCAGGCCGCCCTTGGTGTTCGTCTTGTTGGTGGTTACCGTGGTCGTGGTATCCGACTTACCAGGCTTCTCGGGCTTGGTGGCGGGCTGCTCGGGCTTAGCGGGCTGCTCAGGCTTGCTGGGCTGATCCGGGGTACCGGGCTGTTCGGGCTTACCGGGCTGCTCGGGAGTGCCGGGCTGATCCGGGGTGACCGGGTCGGTGGCAAGGGCGTCCTTGGCGTAGGTGATGGACTCCTTGAGGCCCTTGGTCTCGGTGTTCAGGTCGCTCGGGGTGAAGCGCTCGTCAAAGTTTCCGGCCTTCTGATAAGCGCGCATCTCCTGGAGCAGGGCCTTGCACTTCTTGTAGGTGTTCTCGGTGGCAGCCTTGCCTGCCTTGTTGGCCAGAGCGGTGCGACCCTCGGTGGTCGTCTCGGCCAGCATAGCGGCGTCAACTTCCTTGTTCTGCTCGATGAGCTCGTTCTGGAGCGCGTCGAGGTAGGTGCGGACACTGGTACCAAGGGTGTCAGGGTTCTCAAAGCAGAGCGAGCTGATGTCCATGAGGACGTAGTTAATGGAGTTCTCGGGCTCCTCGTTGTACACGACGTCTTTCGCATTGCAGTGGTCGAAGGAGACGGTCTGATCGCTGAAGTAGGGGCTAACTTCAGTTATCAGAGCGGAGTACAGCGGGATGGCGACAGAGTACGCGGCACGGGAGAGCATTTCCCACTGGATGGTAGCGACTTCGGGATCATACCCGCGACGAATCTGGAAGAGATTGATCTCGGTGTTGCGCTCGCTGCCGATGCAATAAACGCCATCAGTGTTCGCGTTGAGACCAGGGACGTTCTCTCCGCGGTTGCCGAAGGCACGAATCAGCTCAAAGGTGCTCCAACCAGACTTGCCAGGCTTGAAGAACAGAGGCTGGATTTCGCTGACCATAGCTCCCTTTTGGACGGGTTTTCCATCCTTATCGGTGATAGTTTTAATTTCGTAATCCGTGCCTTCGGTCAGCTGACTAGCAAAATAATGGCGGCCTTGCACATAGCGGGACCATTGGTTAACGCCAGAATCGGCGAGGCTTTCGCCATACGTTTGGGCGACATCGAATTTACCGTCAGCGGAGTATTTGGCGAAACCCTTCTCCACGGGCATGGACTCGATGTCCTTGGAGTGCAGGCAGTTCTCAGTATCGTTCAGGTCGACATCGTAGTTGAGGCTGCCGATGTTGGGGTTGAGTGCGGGCGGCCGCCCTCGGCCAGCTTCATGGCAATCCATTGATGGGCAGAAAGCGTGGCGAACAGCCAGGTCTCGTTGTTGTCGGCGATAATGATCTGGTCGTTAGTGCAAGTGCCCTGCTCGTCGATCAGGCTGCCGAGGAGCTCGACGCCCTCGCGGGCATTGGCGCTCTGGCCCAGGATGACGCTGCCGTAGCTGTACTCGCCGATGCCGGTAGCCTCATCGATTGGGTCTGCTGCTTTGGCATCCTCGTTATAGGAGGTGCTCAGCGTAGCGGAGCAAGAGACACCCTTCTCGTTGATACCGGCTTCGGAGTAGGCGTCGGTGTGGCCCTCCCAATTGGAGGGATGGTCACGTACGTAGCTGTAGCGATATGTAGGCTTATTCGAAGTGTATTCGAAAGCAGACTCATTCGAGCTGTACGTAAAGCCAGCTTCGTGGGCAGGTTCGATGCCGAAGTGTTTGAGGTAACGCGCACCAAAGTCCTCGGCACGGCCGTAGTACGTGTTGCCGTCGGCCGTTAGATCTTTGCCCATGTACATCTGCGTGCAGGCGAGCGCAGAGGTCGGCATGGACATGATGGTTGCAGCTCCAAAGGCGAGGCCTATGCCAAGCTTTTTGAGCGCGTTGACGGGGTGAGTTTTCCTCATATTCCCTCCCAGCGTGCGAAAGCCCTCCGCAGCCAGAGGGCTTCAGCCAATAAAGACACTTCCTTAGCGTAACGAATCGGAAACAATATTCATCTATGAAAAATGCTTACTCGATAAGCGTAATGAAATATGCGATGAGCGGTTTAATATACTCAGTTTGTAGCTTTAGCCAAATAAAGACGCCCTGCAATTACTGCATCTGGATAAAGCGTCTGGAAATACCGAAATGAAAAATCCCCCGCTGTTTGGCAAATGCATAAACAGCGGGGGAGATGATATTCGGATGAATATCATACCAATGTGGAATTACTTCTTCCGGCGGTGAATCACGTTGATCGCATAGCCGACGAGCATGGCCAAAACGATGACGATAAAGCCGAGCAGGGGATTGTCGTTCATGGGGTCCTCCTATTTACCGAGCGGTGAGAATTCGTCGACGATGAGGTCGAGGCATTGCGGAAGCGCGCGGGCGCCAAAGACGCCGGAGTTGCTGGAGATAATCTCGCCATCGAACTGCATGCCCAGCGACGGTGTACAGGTAATCTTAGCTTCCTTGGTCTGGATGATCTTGAACTGCGGGCGACCGAGCACCTTGCCGGCGGGGTCGAGCGCAGCGGTGATCACGGTGGGCAGCAACTGCACGGTTTTTACGGGCTCGATGACCGCGATGTCGACCATGCCGTCGTTCATGCGGCAGTCTGGGAACAGGTTGATGTCGTTTTGGATGACCGAGGTGTTGCCTGCCATGCAGCAGATGCCGTCGAGCTCCTCGACAATGCCGTCATGCTCAATCGTAAAGCGCGCCACTGTGGGATTGGGCGTGGCAAGCGCCGACAGGAAGTAGGCGATCTCGCCGATGTCGTTTTTGGTGGGGGCGGCCTTCATCATGATCTCGGCGTCGAAGCCCGAGCCGGCGATGATGATAAAACCATGGCGCTTTTCGTTGCCGTCCTCGTCGAGCCAAAAGAGCTCACCCATGTCGACCTTGACCGTGCGGCCGGCGCGGCAGGCCTTGGCGAGTGCCGCCGCCTCGGGGGCATTGCCTATGTTGTTGAAGAACAGGCATGCCGTGCCAGAGGGGAAGACGAGTGTGGGGACGCCGCATCCGCGCATCTGGTCGAGCACGTTGGAGACGGTGCCGTCGCCGCCCGAGACCACCACGCGATCGAACTCGCGCACGTCCGCCACGGCGTCCTCGGGCTCCATGCCATCGCCGATAAAGCGCATCACGACCTCGTCGCCGCCCTGCGCGAGGGCGTGCGTGAATGCGAAGATTTCATCTGAGCTGGGGCCCGATGCCGGGTTGTGGATGATAAGGCAGCGCATACTTACGTTCCCGTTCTGTGACTAACCGAGTATAGTTGTAAGGCAATGCCGATATCCTACCCGTGTTTTTCGGGCCTAACCTTATTCGATGGGTTGATATGTACATTTCCACACATCAGGCTCTACTCGACTTTTGCCAGCGCGCCCGCGAGTTCGACGCGATTGCCGTCGATACCGAGTTTTTGCGCGAGCGCACGTTCCATCCGCGTCTGTGCCTGGTTCAGATTGCCACCCCTGCCGAGAGCGTCGCGGTCGACCCCCTGGTGATCGACGACCTGTCGCCGCTCGCCGAGCTTATGGCCGATGAGAGCGTAACCAAGGTGTTCCACGCCTGCTCGCAGGATATGGAGGTCATGCTCCATACTGTGGGCGTGCTGCCGCGTCCTATTTTTGATACGCAGGTGGCCGCCGCCTTTTTGGGTGAGCGCCAGCAGATTTCCTACGGCGCGCTCGTGCAGACGTTTTGCGGCGTCTCGCTGCCCAAGACTGAGTCGCTGACCGATTGGTCGCGCCGCCCGCTGACCGACAAACAAATTGAGTACGCGATCGATGACGTCAAGTACTTAATCGTGGCCTATACCGAGATGATGAGCCGCCTGCGCGAGCTGGGCCGCGTGGACTGGGTGCTCGACGAGCTACGCCCGCTGGCCGACGAGTCGCATTATCGCGCCGACCGTCACGAGGCATTCCGTAAGGTCAAGCGCATCAACTCCTGCAGCCGCCATCAGCTGGGCATCGCGCGCGAGCTCGCCGCCTGGCGCGAGGACCGCGCCGAGCGCCGCAACATCCCGCGCAAGTGGGTCATGTCCGACGATACGCTGCTGGCGCTCGTCAAGCGCAATCCCGTGCGTGTCGAGGAGTTCCGCAGTATCCGCGGCACCGATCAGCTGGGGGAGCGCGACGTGGACGGCGCGCTCATGGCCATCAAGCGCGGCGCGAGTTGCCCGCACGATCGCCTGCCGCTCATGGTGCGCGGACACCGCCAGATCTCGCCGGAGCTGGAGAGTGTGACGGATCTGATGTATGCGCTCATTCGCCTGGTTGCCGAGCGCTCGGGCGTGGCGACCTCGGTCATTGCCTCGCGCGATGACTTGGCCGACTACATTGAGCATCCCGAGCAGAGCCCCCTGCGCGAAGGCTGGCGTTTTGAGCTTGTGGGCTCGCGCCTGGACGATCTGCTTTCCGGCAATATGGGGTTGACGGTGAAGGACGGCAAAATCGAGCTTTTATAGTTACGCGGTTTTACCAAACGCTGCAAACGTTCTAGAGCAGCAATGCCAAAACATCGATGGCGTCTCGTTGGCTGGGCGAGTGGGTAGAATGCCTCCAACGTGTAACTCGATTCGGAGGAATTCGCATGCCCTATTACTATGGATACGGCTTTGGCATTGACCCGCTGTACCTGCTGGTTGTTCTTGTCTGCACGGTGCTTGGCCTTGTCGCACAGAACTATATCAACTCGACGTACAAAACCTGGTCCAAGGTTCGCTCGGACGGCGATACGGGTGCCACGGTCGCTCGCCGCATGCTCGATGCCAACGGTTGTAGCGCCGTGGGTATCAAGGGTGTCGCTGGCGAGCTCACCGATCATTACAACCCGCAGGACAACAACCTGTATCTGTCGGATGCCAACCGTTCGGGCGGGTCGGTCGCAAGCGTTGCCGTCGCCTGTCACGAGGCGGGCCACGCCGCCCAGCGTCAAAGCGGCTACGCCATGATGAAAGTGCGTACCGCCCTGGTTCCGGTTGTCAACTTTACCCAGAACACTTGGACCATCGTGTTGCTCTTGGGCCTGTTTATGAACATTGCCGGGCTCACATCCCTCGCACTGATCTTCTTCTCGTTTAGCGTGCTGTTCCAACTGGTTACGCTGCCGGTCGAGATTGATGCCAGCCGCCGCGCCGTGGCGTACATCGAGCAGTCGGGCATGAGCTCCAAGCAGGTCAATGGTGCCAAGAAGGTCCTGACGGCAGCCGCGCTTACCTATGTTGCTGCAGCGCTCACTTCGATCATTCAGCTGCTCTACCTGATGGCTCGCTACAACAGAAACTCCAACCGATAACAAATTGGCTTGACAGGCGCCGCGGAGATTTGTGTCCCCGCGGCGCTGTACTATGTGTTGGACTTGAATTTGCGCAGGGCCGGAGCCCTTGTGCACGATAACGAAAGGAGGCTGCGTGGCAGGCTGGAATCTGACCGGCAATGCCGTTTCCGCCGAGTTCGACGGTTCGGACGAGCAGGAGCGTAAAGAACTCAGCGTGAGCCAGGCGGTAGAGATCGCCGCCGGTGCGCTCGATGCCATTCCGCAGCTGAGCGTTCTGGGCGAGGTCACGGGTTTCCGTGGCCCCAATGCCCGAAGCGGTCACTGCTACTTCCAGATTAAGGACGACTCGGCCGCCGTTGACTGCATCATCTGGAAGGGCGCCTACCTTAAGCGCACCTTCGACTTGCGCGATGGCATGCAGGTGAGCTTTAAGGGCAGCTTCAATCTCTATAAGGCCACGGGCCGCATGAGCTTTGTCGCTCGCTCATTTTCGCTGGCGGGCGAGGGTCTGCTGCGTCAACAAGTGGCGCAACTGGCCGAAAAGCTACGCCGCGAGGGCCTGATGGACGAAGCGCGCAAGCGCCGCATCCCGGTGTTCTGCTCCCGCGTGGCGGTCGTTACCTCGCTTTCGGGTGCCGTAATCGACGACGTCAAGCGCACATTGCGTCGTCGCAACCCGCTCGTCGAGCTCGTCTGCGTGGGCGCTAAGGTTCAAGGCGAGGGTGCGCCGGCCGAGCTTATTGAGGGCCTGCGTCGTGCCGCCGCAATCACGCCGGCGCCCGACTGCATCTTGCTGGTGCGCGGCGGCGGCTCCTTTGAGGACCTCATGACCTTCAACGACGAGGAGCTTGTCCGTGCGGTGGCTGCCTGTCCCGTGCCCGTGGTGACCGGTATCGGCCATGAGCCCGATACCTCGATTTGCGACATGGTGAGCGACCGCCGCGCCTCCACGCCCACGGCGGCGGCAGAATCGGTGGCGCCGGCTATGACGGAGTTGGCCGATGTGCTCGAGGCACGCCATCAGCGTCTGGGTGCCGCGATGGCATCGATGATTGGGTCGGCCCAGGTCGACCTGGAGATGCTCGATCAGCGCGGTCGCCGTGCCTGGGATACCTATACGGCCCGCTTGGGCGATGCGCTCGATGCGGCTGCATGCCGCCCGTGCCTCAACGACCCCACATTTATGGTCGAGCGTCGCGAATCGGAGCTTGCGCTGACCGCCGATCGCCTGTCGGGTGCCATAGTACGCTCGGTCGGAGCTTTCCGATCCAGCTTTGAACGCTTGCCCGAGCGTCTGGTTGCAAGCACCTCGGGGCTCGATGGCAAACGCCATGCGCTCACGCTTGCGAGTTCCCGTCTGGAGCATCAGGGACGTACGATGCTCGGCAAGCCCGCGTCCGATCTGGGCCGAGCTGCCGCGTCGCTCGATGCCCTGTCGCCGCTCAAGGTGCTTGCCCGTGGCTATTCCATCGCGTACAGCGATGATGGGGTGGCTACGAGTGCCAAGACCTTTAAGCCCGGCGACGCCATTCGCGTGCGCATGGCAGACGGCAACGTGGCGGCAACGGTCGATACAGTCGAGTAGTCCGCGTTTCATAGCGAAAACCTTTAGGAAAGGAAACAGATATGGCAGAGAAGACCCCGGTCGAGCAGCTTACGTACAAGCAGGCCTCGCAGGAACTGGAGCTCATCATCCGCAGCTTGGAGTCGGGCGATATGGAGCTCGAGGAGTCGCTCGAGAGCTATACCCGCGGCGTTGAGCTTCTAAAAAGCCTGCGCACCCGCCTGTCCGATGCCGAGCAGAAGGTCTCGGTGCTCCTTAAGGATGTCGACGGCAACGACGTGCTCGCCGACGGCGAGGCCGCCAACACCGACGACAACCTCTCGTTCTAACCATCCCGACCAAATATAATTGCCTTGGTCTGTGAGAAAGGAACCAACCATGTGCGATTGCATCTTCTGCAAAATTGCCAACCACGAGATCCCCTCGACCGTTGTCTATGAGGACGACCAGGTCATCGCCTTCGACGACCTCAATCCCCAGGCGCCGGTCCATACGCTCGTGATTCCCAAGAAACACTACAGTGACATCGCCGACAACGTACCGGCCGAGACCATGGGCGCCATGGCTCACGCCATCCAGGAGGTCGCTAAGGCCAAGGGCTTGGAGGACGGTTTCCGCGTCATCTCCAACAAGGGCGTCAACGCCGGCCAGACCGTCATGCACTTCCACATGCACGTCCTCGGCGGCAAGAACCTGGGCGAGAACCTCATCTGAGGACGCACAGCCTGTCGCCTTGGCTGCCTTTGGAGTAACCTATGCAGCTTTCTCAACTCGAATACCTTCAAGCGGTAGCGAACTACGGCGGCGTGCGCAAAGCGGCTCGCGCCGTTCACGTGAGCCCACAGGCTGTCTCGTCGGCAATTAAGAAACTGGAGTCTGAGTATCAGATCGTTTTGCTCAATCGATCGGCGGGGGAGGCTGTTTTGTCTCCGGCGGGCAGAGAATTTGCGCGTCGTGCACGCGTGATCCTGGCACAAGTCGACGATCTCAAAAAGTACACCCAATCGGGGAACGGTGGCGTTTCGCCCGACGGCCACTTTCGTCTTTACGTCCCCTGTCTTCACGGGCGGGGGCGTCTTTTTTCCGAAAACTGGTACGACTCGTTTGAAAGCTCACACCCTCAGATTCACCTTGATGTGTGGCATCAGCCAACGGCTACATGCTTTGAATCACTTGTGCTTGGCATTTCGGATGCGGCCATCTCATTTGAGGAACCAAGGGACAGTGTCCTTTCTTCGAAATACTTGGGTGAAAAGGAGCTCAAGGTTCTTTCGTGCCCAGCGGGTCATCAATCTGTGGGTGCTATGACCGTTCGTGAGTTACTGGGCGGCAGGTTAGCTGTTCCCATTAATTTGTCGCCCTGTCTCAATGCGATCAATCAATGCCCCGAAGCTCAGCTGGTTAATTTCCGCTTCCGCGACGTCGAATACGGAAACAGAGCGCAGGCTGAGTTTCTTCAAGCCGGGGGATTGATATTGGGTTTTTCTGGCTCTTCTCTCGCATCAGATGGGTCGGAAGTGAGCGAGTACTCTATTGAAGGTTCGCATGACGTAGCCTTGCCCATCTACTTTTGCTATCGACAAAATGCCTGGACCGATCGACACCAGACGGTATTTCTTCACCTATTGCGTCATCTTGCTTCGTGAGGCCATTTGGCCTCGTGTCGTCAAGTGAATGTTGACGCCTTGTAACACATGACTGACGGCTTTGCCCTCATGCTTTTCCAAGATTCCGATTTAGATTGTTGACTCTTGGAGGGCGGAGCATGAAAAACCGTACGGTTTTGCTTTATATGACGTTTGTTTTTCTGTCGAACTTCAGCACCATTTTGTATTTTCTGACGGTTTACCTTGAATTCGTCGGATTCTCGATGGTGGCGATTTCTAGCATGATGATTGCATATCAAGTGAGCAAGTTCATCCTTGAAGTTCCCACTGGCTATATTGCCGATAGGTTTGGACGAAAGACAAGTGGTCTCGTTGGCGTCGTGGGGATGCTTGGATACTACGCCGCCCTGCTTCTCGTCCGTTCTCCTCTGCTTTTAATCGGCGCGTTTGCTCTCAAAGGTTTTGCCGCTGCATGTATGAGCGGGTCCATGGAAGCGATTTACATTGACAGCGTCTCTCGGGACCAACTCGTGAGACTTAATATCGTTGAGCGATTTGTTTTCTATGCCTCTTATGCCCTCTCCGCTTGTGTGGGCGGTTTCATTTCGTCCGCTGGCGCGTATCTCATTGGTCTTTTGGCAGATATCATCGCAATGGTGTTGACGTTGGTTGTCGTTGTCTGCATTCCTGAGATGCGAAGAGGGGACACTACAGCGACACCTAAGCGTGGAATTAGCCCGAAGATGATCGGTGCCGCTATTGCGCGTAACGGCATTCTTCGTTCAGCGTTCATCATGGACTGCTCTCAGGCATTTGCTTTTGTCGCCCTGGAAGACTTTTTCTCACTGTTGCTTGCGGGTCGCGGAATGAATGCCGTCGCTTCGGGTGTGATCATTGCGGTCCAGCTTCTTGCCTCGGCCTCCATGGGGCTTATTGTGCCCAGTGTGATTGCTCATGTCGACAAGGGCCGTTTTGCGCGTATTTGCGGCATCGTGCGCCTTTCCCTGGCTGCTCTGTTTTTGATTCCCTTTACTCCGGTGTTAGCGCCGGGCGATTTTAGCCGCTAATAGTCAAACTATTTTGACCAATCCCGGTCACCGAATAATGGCCACCGTGCCTCCCCGCCGCCACTACGCTGGTGGTGCCAACACGCCGGCGTTAGGAGGACCATTGAGG
>DBGFTB010000029.1:0-31736 GCA_048532905.1 Collinsella aerofaciens | reverse complement strand
CGGGGCCAGGCCGGGAACCCCCGAGCATGTCGTCATCGGTAAAATCAAAACCGCAGGTAGACGGCTTGCGCATTCCGTGAAATGCAGGGTATGGACGGCCGGTCCGGGTCCAGCCCCGTAATCCGGCATAGTTTTGAAATGATACTAATTCACTAGCAGGAAAACTAGGTCGTTCTAGCGCCTTGTCGCCGGCTAATTTCCGAGTTCCAACCAGTTGCACAGAACATTTGCTCGCAGTCGCGTCTCGGCGCGCTTCATTGCCTCGGATTTGGCTTTATATTGAATCCCCAAACGACTGCAGACGCTTTTGACTATGGCGTCTAGCTGTTTTTTGTCGTTAAGCATATCGTGGGTTACCAGGAACACATCGAAACCCATGCTCTGGAGCGCAGTCATGCGCTCCGCATCTTGGTCAAGTACCGCGCCTGACCCATGGATGACCTCACCTTGGATTTCGATAATTGCTGCCTTCATTAGGATTGGGTTTACAATCACGATGTCACCGTAGCAAACCTTTTGACCTGCGATGCTTTGGGCTTCCTCGGATAGAGGGGTTAAATCGTTGAGGTATACGTATCTGAATCCTGAACCACCTAGACGTCGAGAACGACTTAGAAGCAGGACCCCCGCGACCTCGAGTGGAGATGCAGCAATGCCGATAACCTGCTGAGCGGCATCATAAAACTGCTTTCCCCACATTTGACTTTTGACCTTTTCGGCGAATCGATGCAAGTCGCTCAGTTCGATGAGTGGCTTTCTCATCCAAAGCGAAGTACCTTTGAGTTTCGTAACCTCTCTTCCATCCTCGCGATTGTTCGTTTGGCCTTCATTTGCTGGGACCTTTACGGTTGTGCGGGCATAAACTCGTTTCCAAGGAATCTCGTCTTCGCCTTCTCCAAGTTCGAACAGATCCTGCGTGCTGGAATTGCGATTCTCCTTTAACGCGATTTTTAACTGCATTCCGACAGCGGGGGTCGGCTCGAAAACAGAAAACCAGCCGCAAAGTTCGTACATAGCCAGTACGAGATCTATTTGGGACACAAAGCGTGTCATAGTAAATAACGTGTCAAGCGGATTGGTGACACTAAAGCCCAAATGAGTGTCGATTGTTGTGCCGGCATCCGATGCCCCTTCCCAGCGAATAGTGGAGCGCAATCCCGAGTGGTGATTACAACAACCAGGCGAAGCAACAGCGATGATCGGGGTCTTGAGGACGTCGGTTACGAAAGGGGCTTGGGATAAGGCATGCCAGCCATCTTCGGAGCTGGGTAAGCGCGGGTAGAGGCCGCGCACCTGCGGTGGGCAGCGCCAATAGCGGAATGCGGTGTTTGCGCAGACGATTTCGTCCATTTGCGCCTCCCTTGGTATCGGCCGTAGACCATGCGGTTGTGGTCGTGGACGATTATCTAACGGGGCATCATGCGGGTAAGTACGGGAAGCAAACCAAATGCTGACAAAAGCATGCCGAGTTCCGTCGAAAAACCGTCGTGTGATAGAAAACCGCTGGAAGGAGCTTTGGGCATGTGGTCCCTGTCTCCACATTTGCGCGCGGATCACATGGGGAATTCAATGAAAATACGCATGCGTTTTATACAAAACATGCAATGGCGTCAGCAAAAAGGGTGCGAAAAAAATGACGCCTTATACGACTACGATTCGTTTTGGAGTCACCCTTGGTGTCAAAAAAGAAAAAGGTCAGAGGTTTAACACCTCTGACCTATGCTTTAGATGGTGGGCGATACAAGATTCGAACTTGTGACCCCATCCGTGTGAAGGATATGCTCTACCCCTGAGCCAATCGCCCGTCGCCTTTCGGCAAAAGAGATACTAACATAGCCGTGCGTGGTTTACCAAGAACTTTTTGCCCCCGATTTTAAATTCGTGGGTGCTATCCAAGCCAAAACAACAAAAGCAATCGGTAAAACCGCAGCTTAACCACCCTTTATCGTTTAATCCACGAGGTCTCGGGGCGGCAAATAAGTCGCGCGTTGTTGTAGGCCATATCGAGTGTGAGGCAGGTGCGCGCGGCGTAGAAGCCGTCCTCGCGCTGGATGGTCAGCGCTAGCTCGGGCTTGTCTCCGGTAAGGCACAGCGGCAAGAGCAGCTGGATCCGGCCGCCGTAGAACTGCGGCACCGCGAGCGTGTAGTTGGCTGCGGCGCGGCGGGCGGCCTCGACGACGGCTCCCTCAAAGGCACGGCGCAGCAGCAGCGAGTTGCCCTCCCCCATCAGGCTGGCGGGAATGCGCGTAAGGTTTTCCTCGTCGCCCAGAATGTGGTCGATGTTGGAGCGGATGGGAAGGCGGTAGTCAAAGACAAGCTCGGAGGGGTCCTCGGCAAAGCGCACGCGGCACGGCAGGTACTCAAACGAGACCAGCATGGGGTCGCTCTCCTTAAAGAAGCCCTTCAAAAACCAGCGCTGGCGCGCGTCGGGCTTGGTGTTGGGCTCAAACAGGCCGTAGATGGTCTCGTAGCGGCGCGTGTACAGGCCGGTGTTAAACAGGCATCGGTCGTCGTCGAACACCAGCGGCAGGTTGGACGGCGCGGTCTGGTCCACGTCGCGCTCGGTCAAAAATACTGCGCGGCTAAACGAAAACGACAGGTAGTTCTTGAGAATGCGGTTGCAGGGACCCCAGTCCTCGGGATCAGCGAGGTCGGCCAAGCGCTCGTAACAGGGCTCGGGGCAAAACGCGAAGTCGTACACATTGCTGCACAGGGTGCTGGGGATCTCCATATGGCTTCCAATCAAGATAATGACAGGCGTGTGGATGCTTTGATTTTATACGTGCGACGGGTAGCCCGTGTCCACAACGCAACCGCGGCGCAGCTCGTCGGCGAGTTCTGCTCGCGTGCGGTTTCCGGAAACAAGGTTCTGGATCCAGGCGTAGTGCTGGTTGTCTTTGGGTTCCGGGCTATCGGAAAGTACGACTGGAGCACCAGCGGCGTAACGGGAAGGACCCGCCCGTCGACATCGGCAATCATGAGTTGACAAGTGTAATCATGGCTCAATTGCGGTTTAGCAATAGAATGTCAGGGAATCATCACCAAAGGTTTCGCGCCACTTGTCACAAATGTACCGATGGTTCATGGTGATTAGTTTTGAAAGATCCCTGAGATCCTTGGCCGGAATCTTGCTCTCGTTGTTCGCAACTGTGCATCCGCCATTTTTAGTGAGCCAAAACTTAGTCGAATTAGCTGCCGCCCTCTTTACCCCTACATGGATGTGAACGGGTTCTCCGTTTTCCGCAATCCAAAAGAACAGAACATACTGTCCAAAAACAAGAATTCGAGGCATTATGCCACCGCCGGTCCAGCTTTTTGCCGTTCTGCAAGCTCGAAGATAAACGGAGCGTTTGATCTAACGAACTCGGTCAAAAAATCCAGATCGTCATTAGAAAATCCTTCGACGTTAAACCATTTGACCGCAGGTAGAAAGCATTCTGCATGGTCAAAACCAAAATCAACCGGGCGCTCGACGGCTACGCGAACGGTCCCGTCGTCTCGTGTTTCTGAGTAGGCAAACTGAGTGCCGTCATCTAGCTGAACATAGCTCCAAAGCATTGCTGCCTCCTTAGTGTTTATATCCAAGTATAAACAGCCGCTTAGATGCAACGTGATGCGAATTGAATTATTCCCATAAGACCTGAACTGCTGATTATTTGTATTACTGAGATTTAAGCTATTTCACACTTCAGTGTCTTTTTGACATGATAACCGTCGCGGTGCGTTGATCATGGGGTTAGCAATAAAAGCCTAGCATAAGCAGAGTTCATCACTCCGTTCGCTCATATGACCCAATCCGCTGTCAAGAGCCACAATGGCCCCGCCGACCGCTTGCAATCGGTCGGCGGGGCCTGCCGTTGAACCCGTCCCGGTCCGCCCCCGGCATGTCGTCGACGCCCTCGGCTCAGTCTCATATCCGCGGATACCGCTCCGGCGGCCCGCAATCCTCTCCTTCGGCGGGGCTCCCCAAGTCTGACTACGCGCATGCGGCCGCTGCCGCGCGCCCAGCGAAAGCGGGGGTATCCCCGAAGGCTGCCCGGCTCGCCGGGACGGGGGCTATGTCTATTCGGTTGCCTCCCGGCACATCGCGCCGAGGGCCCACAGCCACCTCACGAGCTCGGCGGCGGTGGCGGCGTTCGCCTTCGCCTGGGGCATGCCCCTGGCGAGCATCTCCTCGCGGCGCCGGAGCAGGCGCTCGGAACCCTTCCTCCCGTGCATCCTCACCTCGAGCGGGACGCCGCTGCCCTTGGGCATCAGCTTCGGTTGGTGGCTCGCCTGGACGTAGCTCCAGGACCCCTCGACTGCCAACCTCCTGACGAGGGCGTCGCCGGCCCCGCTGATCCCGCCGAGGCGCACGGAGTCCGCGCTCGACCTCTGCTTCGGGGCGAGGCCGAAGTAGGACGTCACCTGCCTGCCGGAGCGGAACCTCGAGAAGTCGCCGACCTCGGACGCGAAGGCGGCGGCGAGCGCGAACCCGCACCCCTTGATCGACTGGAGCGCCTCGACCTCCGCCGAGAGGGGGCCCGCCGCGACGGCGGCCCTGTACTCGGCGAGGAGGGCGTCGCGCGTCTCGGCGGCCGCCTCGACCTCGCTCCTCAGCGCCGCAAGCGCCCGGATGCCGCCGTCGTCGGCGGGCCGGACCTTGTCGAGCCACCTGAGGAAGTCGTACGTCCAGTACCTCCGGGGGTTTCCGGCCGGCGTCGTGCCGCCGTAGGCGTAGCCACGGCGGGCCAGGAGCGCCAGGAGCCGCTGCTTCGCCGCCGCGAGCCTCGCGGTCGCCGCGTCGTGGGCCCCGGCGAGGTCCCTGAGCCCCTCGATCTCGGGGGACGGCACCCATACCGGGGAGATGTCGTGCGACAGTATCGCCTTGGCCATCCTGGCCGCGTCGTTGCGGTCGTTCTTGGACGAGAGGTCTGCCGCCGACCTCGGGACCTTGGAGACGGCCGCGACGACGCAGTCGACGCCGAGCCCGGAGAGCTCCCTCTGCGGGGCGAAGCCGAGGTAGCCGCTCTCGTAGGCGGCGAGCGACGGGCCGGGGAAGCCCGACATCCACTCCGCGACCTCGCCCCAGGGGTTGCCGCGGAACCTCCTCGTCACTGCCTCGCCCGTCTCCGCGTCGAGCGCGCAGACGGTCGTGGACCTGAGGTGTACGTCCATTCCGAAGGCGGTAGAATATCTAGGCACGGGAGCCTCCCAACCTCGTTGCGGCGCGGCTGCGCCTCTGGCACTTCAACAACATTGTCGCAGCCCCGACCCGCGGTCACGAGCGGGGGCTCCTGTCGTTTCCGTGCCCCTGGATCGGGTCATAGTGTCTGTCCTAGATAAATTCTCCCGTCTCCAGGTCAACGAAGTCCGCGAGCTTTATCTTTCCGCAGAAGCCGCTCCCCTTGTACTTTCCTGCATAGGTCTCAGAGTCAAACTTGAACGAAATGTTATAAAGCTTTCCGGTCTTTGTCTTCCTGATCAGCCCGTTTTCCAGCATGTATCTCAGTACCCTCATATGGCTTTCTCTATCGTTACCGTTTAGGTAAAAGCAACAGACACCTTGTTTGGAGCCCGCCGCGATGAGCGTTTCGGGATTCGAGTATTTGGCTTCTACGACGACGCCATCAAGAACTGCGGTTCCGACAATGTCGTCCATGAGGGCGGTTTTGAATGGAGAGAAGAAGAACATCCATTTGCCGCATTGGAAGGGATCTATGTCGTGGATTCGTTCCTTGTTGATAAACCAGATCCATGAGAACGATTTGACCCTGGCAATCGAGCCGGATTCGTTAAGAAGCGTTTCTTCGACGGACGGCGTTAATTCCTCGTTGTTGCCTGCGTTATTTGAGCTTGCCATTTCATTTAACCTAACATTCGCCTTTAATAGAGCACTTCATCAGCAGCCTCGAGCGCTTGCATCGCCGCGCGTTTTAGCTCATTGAGACTTTCGTAGCAGCTTCCCGACAGCGGGATTATTCGTACGTTGAATGAGTCACCGTACTTGTAGTCGGCATATACATCGCAATTGCCCCTACCGAGAAACTGTATGGCCGCCCGATCAATTGCCTTTGCGCTTTGGCCTACGTAGTACAGATCTTTGGTTGCATTATGGACAATGAAGATGCCAGTAATTTCGCCTTTCTGTGTCAGGGCCTTTCGCTGAGCCATAAACTCTTCGGCGCTTGCGACGATTTGCGGATCATCTTCTAGGAGGGATTGGCGTAGCCGCAGTAGTTTCTCTTGTTGCTTTGATGCTGTAATAACAAGAAGGAGCCCGTCTACAAAAAAGAACAAGCCAATAAGTAAGAAAGTAAAAGAAAGCGAGCCATATATGTTGGCACTCGATGGCAGAGCGTAAAAGAGACTGACAATTGCCAATACAAGACCAGCAGCGCTGACGACTTTTCCGATCGGGATGAGCCTTCTTGGAGGGGCCGATGCGACGGTTTTGATTTGATAGTAGTTCCTCATGGTATGGCTCCAGTGATATAGGTAATTGGATCCAAATGGAGCTTTATAAACGGCATCATTTGGATTGCAATTATCTTATCGCTCTGGCAGATGGGGTGTAAGGCTCAACATCGGTAATAGATCGAGAGGCAGTCGAGCTAAACAAAATAGTGCCGTCGCAGCGATAGCTGATACGGCACCAATCTCTAAGAAATTTGATTCAGTAGAAGGCTAAATACTTCTGTAATAGCTGCATTCATCCCTCCCCTGGTTTCGCATAAACGGGGTCTTAGCAACGATATACAGCAGCCGGGAGCACTGTCCCCAGAATGAAAAGCGTTAAGGAAGCGGCGATCATGTTGTTGTCGCTGGTCTTGGGGAGAGACGTGGAGGCCGCGGTTGCGGTTTTAGGCTTGGAGGCCTTGGCGACCGTGGTCTTGGTTACTGTCGTTGTTGTCTTGGTTGACGCGGCCGCGGGCTTTGGCGCGGGATTTGCCGAGGGTCCTGTGGTGGGCTCTCCGGCGGCGGGGTCGGCATCGGAGGAAGGCTCACCCGCCTCTCCGCCCGGCACGTCGCGCCCGCCAGTCTCCCCTGCCGGCGGCGTGGCGCCTTCGGGCTCAACCACCACATGCGGCGCCAGCGCACCGCCGGCATCCACCACACCATCAGCACTAAAGGCCCCGCCCGCAGGCGCCACGAACCGCGCGGACACAAGCGACCCGCCCGTGCACGCAACACCGCCATCGGCACCGGTCGCATCGAGCCACGAGGCGTCGACGGAAAGCCTGCACCCGGCCGAGCCGTCGCCGGCGCCCGCGTCCTGCAGGTACACACCAAAAGCCTGCGCGCCGGCGGCGGGCGCGGCACCGACGGCGACGACGCGCCCGCCGCCGCGCACGGCCATACGGGCGGCGATCACGCCGGCCACGGCCTCGCCCGTGACATTCGCCCCGTCCGCCCGGGCATCGACGGCGCAGCCGTCCACCACGAGCGCCTGAGAAGCGTGGATCGCGCACTGCGAGCCCGATGCCGCCAGGGACCCGGTGCCGCGAAGCGTCAGGTCGCCCCACACTTCCATGCCGCACTGCGTGATGTCCGCATCGGGCGCATGCGACTCGACCACCGAGTTGCGCCCGGAAAGCGTCACGACCAGGTCGCCGTCGGCGCCGATGGCGTCGCCCGCGTAGCCGTCAAGCTCCAGATGGCCGGCATCGGTCCAGGTCCAGCCGGGGCCCGACACGCCCGGCCCGTAGTACGTCGCGCCCGCGATGATGAGGCTCTCCGCGCCCGCGGCATAGGAAGGCCCGCCCAGCAAGACGCATAGGCAGGCCATGGCAGCGATCGCGATGTGATGACGGCTGGTGTGGGACTCGGCGGCAAACATACCCGCTCCGATCTTCGCAGGAGCCAATAGAATGTGCACCAGAAAATGCCCTGGTAGCAGCAGCTATCAGTTTAGCGAGATCGATGCGGGAGCAAAGAGAAATCGCGTGAGGAATATTCGCAATTAGGTGTAAATCGTTTTGCCAGTCGGTGAAAGGAGGAATCGACTTACGAATGCTCGGTAGCGTCGACCTTGCCGATTCCAACTGGTTCGGGCTCGACACGAGCGACTACAGCTTCGTTTACATCGCCTCGTGGAGCACCGGCAAGAAAATCTCCGAGTTGCGTGCATCGCTCAACATTGTTCGCCTGGCGTCACACGGCATCATCGACGGCATCGAGGAACAAACACTTGGGACACGAAAACCGGGGGAACGGGAACGTGAAGAGATGGGAAGGACGCTACGACGCGGTACCAGGCACCTGGTACCGCGTCCGCTGAGAGCCGAACCACCGAGAGGGCCGTCGATACAAGCCGATAGAATGCGCAAACTAAGAGACATCGTTCGATTTGTCAGTTCACCGTAGCTGCTTCGTCTATCTTCTTGGAAAGAGCGTACAGCCAATCAGGAACAAGATAAGGCGCTTTTCTGTACTCGAAAAACTTTTCCTGAACTTTCAGGATATTCTCTCTCGAAGATAGCCTGAACGATGACAAAGAACCCGCAAGTGCCCCAACCCTAGTGAAAGCATCACGGTATTCAAAGAATCTCTGAACCATCCACTCTATAATCGAGAATAGGAAAAAGAGGTTGAAGGGATTGATATCCAGGCAGAAAACCAAAACGGTCAGCGCAGCAGCGACAATAACCGCGCCGCAGATCTCGATGCATATACAGCGTTTGAACAAGCGTTTTGTCCATTCGGTATTTTGACGTTGGCATCTGGTGATTGCGTCACCCGGCCTTGCGCCCTCGATGTCTACTGAATACCAGTTATCAAGTCTTAACTTGCCGTCGTCGTCACCATGACGTTCGCGATAGCGCCCAGCCTGAAAAGCGATTCTCCTGTCGTCTCGGCACACGTTCTCGAATTTGATTCCGAAGACATCCGAATCGAAGCGCTGCTGCATGGCAGCAGCTTCGTCGATAAGGTACATGGACCGCTTTGGCAGGCAGTTGCCTGCAACCACGGTCGCAATCCAAACCAGGAAAAGAGCCTCCCAAGGCACGTTCAGAAAGATCTGTGCAACGGTAACCCCTAGCGGCAGCAGAAGGCAAACGCAGGCATTCACCAAGTCCACCAGTTTCGCATCCGTATACGTCTGGCGCTGAGCCGCCAACAGTCGTTTGCTCTCTTTACTGTTTTGAATCTCGCTGATCCTCGCGCCACTATTCAACACGATCACCTAACGCTCCAGAGTTCAGGTAGGGCAGCAACTCCTTGACAAGCAAATGGACCGCCGTGCCCGGATTCGAGTCTGCAGGAGCAAGGCCCCTATTGAGCTTCTCGAGCCTCTCCGCATTCGAGATAGCCATACGCATGCGGCCTTCGAGGATATCAAACATGTCCGTTCGGTTCTTTTCGTACCTGCCGAAACCCTCGGCGCATAGGTGACGCGTGAGGATGGGTTCGTAAGAACCTCTGTCCAACGCGGAATCGACGTAGGCGAAGTGGAGTATGTACCACAGCTCGAAGGCCTCGTTGGTCCACGCTGCGCGGTATACCGTGCCTTTGTCACTTGCGGATGCGCAGCGTTCCTCAACGGCGTTGAAGTCGCGGGAAGGGAAGCTGTCCTTGTCATAGACGACCCAGACCTGCGTGAACCCATCGGGATCAGCAATAGCGATCGCCCTTGCCCTCTCAAACAGCGATACGGTGTTATCGCCCATGCCGCACACCCGCAGCGTCACGTACTCGCCATGATAACCTGCGTTGATTCGCTTCCTGAAACTCTCGAAGTAATAGGGCTCAGTCTTGGTTCCCTCGGTAACGATGAGGTAGCGCTCGGGGCGGATCTTGATTGAGGGAGCTGCGGCGCGCGGCTTCCCCCAGCTCGCCCTCATCCTCTTCGCCGTGCTCTCCTTCTTCTTGACCTCGCTGTGCTTCGGGGGCTTATTGCTCATCGCAACCGCCCCATTCCAACATGCTCCTGAGGTAGGGATCGGCGCCATAACGACCCGCGAGGTATTGCCTGTCGTACGCATTCTGGGTGCGGATGCGCTTTCCGTCGATGTCAGCGATATCGGAAAGCGAGTACAGCGTTGATGGGCCTTCGGGGGTCTTAGCTGCGAACCAGATCTCGTCGCGTCGGAAGACGGAACTGTTGAGGATCGTCATGTCGTGCGACGTGAGCACCAGCTGCGCGCCGTTCTTGTTGATATCCCTGTTCGTGAACAGCATAATGAGATACCGGAGGAGCTTCGGATGAAGTTTCGCGTCAAGCTCGTCGGAAACAACAAGGCAGCCGCTCTCGAGCGCCCTGAGAAACGGAGGAACGAGGTTGAGCAGTTTCCTCGTGCCGTTCGACTCCTCGCCGAGCTCCAGCTCGGTGCCGTCGCTCGACTCATGCGTAAGGTAGATCTCCAGGCCCTCATCGTCTTTCTGGTAACGGATTCCCGTGATGTCAATGTCCATAGCGTTGAGCATACGCACTATCAGCTGTCTCTCTTCGTCGCCCCTCGGCTCCATAAAAAAGTCCTCGAAGGACGATTCAGAGTAGTCGAGGACCTGGCAATCGAGGAACCAGCCGAACGCCTCCTCCACCGCCTCTATATCGTAGTTGATCGCCAAGAACGACAGGTAGGGCATCATCGAGTCGACGTCAGTGTTCACCCCCTTGCGCCTCAGGGAGGAGCCGAGTTCGACGGCGCCGTCAGTGCGCTCGAACAGCGTGGCCTCCGCCCCCCTGCCCGCCTTTCGCCTATGCAGGTACTCCTCGACCACCTCTCCGCCGAGCACCGAGAGGATATAGCGGTATGTGTAATCGCCGACCTGGAAAATTACGCAGAACGTCGTCGCTTCGGACCGGCTCTCCGCCTCGAAAGCGTATGGCCGGCACTCAATATGGGGCGTCTTCGAGAGACGCGCCCTCAGGACGAGATACGGCATGGTGATCAGTCGCTCCAAGCACGTGAGGGCTTGGAGCACGCTGGATTTTCCCCCGCCGTTCGGACCGTAGATCGCCGCAATCGGAAGGAACTTCTTTTTACCCGAACCCGGGATGAGCGTCTCGGCATGCTCGTCAATGGGAGCAGCGGTCATCTGCAGAGTGGTCTCACCCCGGTAGCACTTGAAATTCTCGAATGTGAACTCGATAAGCATTTTAGTTCCTTAAATAATGTATCTGTACAATGTCTATGGTAGGAATCTTACCAATCCTTTGTTCCAATTTCAAATTGTGGTAGATTGAATGTAATAAGAAACATTTGAAGCAAAGATGCCATGCGCGGAACGGAGTAGAGATGAACGAGATCGAAATCAACAATATTCTGTCGAAAGGCGCAAACCTCCTCGACATCACACCCTCGATGTTCGAAGAGGCGACGTCCCATTACAAGGCTGTAGGAGAATTCTTAGGAAACCACGGCATCGATGCGGACATATCGCCATGCGGCTCCATCTTGACAGGAACCGTGGTGAGGCCCTATTCCGAAAACGAGGACGCGTACTTCGACATCGACGTCCTCGTGAATCGTCCGGGCTTTGACAGCGCAAACAACACACCCGGGGAAGTCAGAGACCCCGTCGATGAGACCCTCCTCAAAAGCGACAGGTACGGCAACATGGCGAAAGAATACGACGAGTGCATCACCGTTGAATACGTAGCCAACGGAATCGAGGGAGGGTTCCGACTCGATTTGAACGTCTGCATAGACGACAAGACTTGCAAGACGCGCCAAGAGTACGCGGACAGTTCGGTCTCGATGGCGTGGAAGAATCCCGAACGGTGGCACGGAAGCAACCCACGCGGGCTGTGCCAGTGGTTCATCGACAAGAACGAACGCTTCGCCGCCGTGGAAAGAGCCCAAAGGAAGGCCCGAATCCTGAAGGAAAACCGAAGCCTCTACGCATCTATCGAAGATGTACCGGACTCCCTTGACCGCTCGGAGATGCAGAGAGCGGTCCAGGTTCTGAAGCGTTCTCGGGACGAGTTCTACCATCGCTGCGGTAAGTCTGAGAAGGCACCGGCATCCTGCGTAGTCACCGTCATCATCGGAAAGGTATCCGATCACCTGCCCAACAACACAAAGGCGATCGAATTCCTGGAAAGCTTCATCCAATGCGCGAGATCACTCGCAGCAGCACGGAGCCTACCTAATCCGGTTTACGATGAGGATCTGCTCCAAGAATGGGATGACGAGAGTTTCGCGCTCCTTACATTATGGGTAGAGGAAATCGATCGAAGCCTCGGCAACCTGCGCTGCGGAGCGCGGGCGAAGGGCGGCGCTGCAGCCGAAGCCATCTTCGGGAGCAAGATTGGAAAAAGAGCAATGCCCGTTACAGCGGCAGCCGTCGTTCCTAGCGTCGTCACTCCCTTGAAGCCATGGTCGATGTAGCGATGACCAGCCCCGAAAGGGCTATCGAGGAGCTGCTGAAAGTGCGCACTGGATTTAAGCGCGAAGCTGGACAGCAGGGAAAGGTCATCCTCACTGGACCATACTCTCTTGACGCGACCTACAATGGCGTTCGCTTGGCGGAGGATTTCGACCTTCAACTGGTTGTCCCAGGCGACTACCCTGCAAGCCTCCCAACGGTCAGGGAGACATCCGGCGTCATCGATCCCGGGTACGAGCATCTCTACCTTAACGGGACCTTCTGTCTAGGGGTTCGGGGTGAGTTACTCCTGGCCCAACTTGAAAACCCGTCCCTTGTAGCGCTTCTCGATGGGCCGATCCGAAGCTACCTGTACTCTTATCTCTTCCGAAAAAGATACGGAAACTACCCTTTCGGAGACAGAGCTCATGGAGTCCGGGGGATCCTTCGTTACTACGAGGAGCTTTTCGGGGAAGCGGATTTTCCAACGATCATGAAGCTGCTTGGGGCCGTCTGTTTCGAAAACTACCGCGGACACCTCCCCTGCCCGTGCGGATCGGGACTTATCGCTAGAAAATGCCATGGAGAAACCATCCTCAAGCTCAAGAAGAGCGGAGCGACGGAGGCCTTCTCTTCCGACTTTACAACAATCGCGTGTGAGCTGACCTATCTGCAGCAATCGGCTGTAAAAAGGGAGCAAGCACTTCGTCAAACCCTTATAAGCCTCCCTGGAAAGTACCGCGCGTCGAATATTGATTAAACAACCGGATTCCCTGTCCGCCGTCCCGGTGCGCGAGCTATACCATCTTGCATGCGACGAGATAGCGGGCTTTTGCCTGAAGGCATCCGCCTTACTCAAGGAAGCGGAGGCAGATGCCTTGGCCTACCTCAACTTCTCCCATGCGCATCGCAAGCGCCTGTGCACCAACAACGTGCAGGTGCGCGCCAGCCGAAGACTCGAGCGTCGATCCCGCGTGGCGCAGGTGTTCCCATCGAGGAGGTCCCCCATCCGCATGCTCGGGGCCGTGTTTGCCGAGATGGATGAGGGCTGGGCATCGAGGCACAGGTTCACCGAGGATTCGATCGTGAAGGCATATGGGAAGAACGCGGGCGTTCCGGCGGGTTCCTGCACGGGGGGGGGACGCCAAGGAGCATGCCAAACGCATTATCGAGCTCGTGGTGGAGGATAATCCGACAGGAAGGAAGGCGGCATGATGTTGGGACAGGATGACGATTGGATTCTAGGCGATAGCACCAACAATCGGGACGCTGCCCAACCGATGGTTGCCTTTCGGGAAGTGTCGAGAAAGATGGTGTAAATCCCGATCCGAAGCGAGTCGGCCCGGCGTTCTAGAATCCGGAATACGGTTGAAATCCCATGCCGCCTCGACCCTGCCCACAAGCTCGACGCCGGACTCGAGCATCTTTCCGGCCTCCGCCTCGAGCCGCGCCCAATCGACGGGACCGTCGATTCCCCGGGTGCGTCCGTCGTCGCAGGGCTCGTCCGTCCTCGCCTCCGTGAAGTACTTGGACTCCTGCCATATCTCGTCCTGTCCGCACATGACCGCGCTTGCGAGACGCACCGGCGAGCCCGTGGAGGGAAGCACCGGCACGACGCGCGACCTGTGCTTGTTCTCTCAGTTTGTCCCCTCCTGCGCGTAGTTGGTGCGCAGGCGCTTCCAGTGGGTCGGCAGAAAGTTGTTACCGTCAATGGGAAATCGGTCAATTGGGGCTAGATGGATAAATCAGGCAGGGCCATTGCAGCACTACGTGCCGAAAACTCGGCCAGCGACGAGAAGTTTGTGAAACGTTTTGTGAAGCGCGGCAGGACGAAGCTACCCCTCGGCAGAGGCGTCCCAACCGCCGGCAGGAACGTCGACACAGCTTTCGAGGTAGCTCTTCATGATGTCTTCCAATGTGGGCACGCGTCCTTCGGTCAATATGCCCAAGGCATCCAGCACATCGAATACGGCGGTTGCGTCATCGGCCCCGAGAAGGTCTTTGTTGCACTGGTTCAACCTCGCATCGAGCACAGTATGCCCGCGCCGCGCGGCGACCCTTGCAAGGGCATCGCCATCGGCAATCAGTGGGTGCCTTTGGATTTCGAAAACCAGCCCATACTCTTCGCCGGGCTTTCTGGAATCGAGATCAAACGCGAGTCCGATCTCTTGGACAACGAGCCATGTTTCGGCATATAGCTTCCCCGTCTCGTCCAAGAACAGCCTCGTCATAGCGGGCACGAAATCCCCATTCCCAAGAAACTTCCCGCAAAGAAGCGTTTTCGACAGGGAAGAAACCTTCGGATAGCGAGACAGCCACGCCCTGCCCTCTCGAGTTTTAAGCAAGGGGCAAACCTCTTCGGGATTTCCAAGCATTTCCGTAAGCATGTAGAATCTGGCACAGAAGGTGGCGGCGGTCCTGTTAATCCGAACGCCGGGCGCGTATTGGCCCATTGGAGTCTCGAAGCCGGCGGCCCTTTCATACGCGCCTTTGCACTCCGTACGCATACCAAGCAAGGCGTAGCACAGGCTCATCTCGAAATAGGGATATCCGAGGGACGGTTGCTTGTTGAGCGCAGCGAGGCGCTCTTCGGCAATCGAGAGCTGCAATTTCGCCACCTCGGGTTTGTCGTACAGTGTCAGCCGGGCAAGCTGCCATCGACACTCGAGCGCCGCCATAACCTGCAGGCTTCCCTCAAGGAGGCCTATAGCCTCATCAGTGTACGACACGGCGCGCTCAACGCTCTCTCCAACCATTAAGGCTAGGGCAGCGCGTTCTCGCAGCACTTGGGAGCGCCGCAGAATTGCCTCGGGAGGAAGGCCATCCTCCATCACATCCAAGTCATGCTCCGCGTCCCCATCCCTGAAATACCGCATTACGCTCTTAGCCAAAATATTTGGGAAGCGGTCATTCACCGCCAAGCCCGAAAGCATCGCACTCAGGTTCTTATGGGCATAGTAGCGTGCATCGGGGTCGCTTACGCACAAAAACCGATCGCGTTCATCGAAGAAATTGAGCACGGGTGCGGGATCGAGCCCGTCGGACCACGCGATTCTGCCCAGGCTCGCTATAGCGACGACGCGCTGTTGCTCGGAAAGGGAGGCATTGCTGAGGGTGCTTTTGACCTCGGCCAAATACAACTTGTTCCTGTCCTCGATGCTTGCCCCTATCTGCCTCATGAAAAGAAGCCGCAGATTGAAGAGCTGCCCAAAATCGTTGGGGCCAATCGGAACAAGCGCCTTTTCGCATTCCTCAATCAGCCCCCACCCTTCTTCAACGCCGCCATCAGGCAAGCCGATTTTCGTTTTATTCAATGCTGCGTTCTCAAACAGTAGCAAGAGGAACGACTTATTCCGAACACCCAGACGCTTGGCTTCCCGATACGTCTTCTTGAACTCGTCGTCGGCGACTTTAAACTGACCGTTCACGACATAGCTAATCGCGCGGTTGTGCCAAAGCTGGACCGTGATGAAAGGGTCTGTCTTGTCGGATTTCTCGGCCAAGGCGCTTTCGAGCTCCGCTTGCGACCCAGCACGATTGCAAGCGGCGTCCGCGATAATATGGAGGGCGAAATGCCTGAAAGCCGGCTCTAAGTTTTCGTCCTCAAGCATCCTTTTTGCAACGCCGTTGTTTCCCAAGTAGATGTTGCAGAAAATCCTATCCTTGTCGAGGTAGGCGAGCTGCCTTCTGGACAGTCGATCACGATCAACCGAGTTCATCAGCCTGAAGGCAGCTACGTAGTCGCAATCGGGAAGAGAGGGATCCGCCTTGCCCACTATGTCATCGAGCCGCTGCGCACATAAAAAATAGTTGACGAGAAGAGCGAGTAGGCACACCGCGAGAATGGTAGATGCCACACCCGCCAACCATAAAAGGCTAAGTCTAACCGATGCAAACAATGCGACGAACGCCAACGCCGCAACAAAGATACCGGCCTTGTAAAACCGCGCCAAAGCCTGTTTGCACAACCACAGCAACCATATCGCGACGACAATCGAAAGCCCTAGGATAGAAAGGGACGGGTCAGGGCCCGTGATGATATCAATCGCAGCAAGGATGTCTTGGAACCCCATTATCCTCCGCTAGACTTGAGTCCAATACTCGTTTACTATTATAGCTTGCATTCTATATTGATCTTCCTTCGTGTAATTTCAAATCGAACACAAGTTTGAGAAATTGTTTTTGCAATGACTGGGAGATCCGCAACCCGCCGCCAGCAGAAAACGCGCATTGTGAGAATTACCTGTTCAGCAAGTTTGCAAATACTACCAGTGGCCAGCATATGCCAGCTCGATTGCGAGCCACGAGGACATCGCGGCGTGACATTGCCTAGAATGCCGTCATTCTGGGCGACCCTCGGATCCTCGGGCAGCCTGCGGCTACCCTCGAGAACCGAGCTCTACACCAACAATCGGGACACTACCTCGGATTCCGCGTCTTCAATCTTGGCATTCACATCCTCTATGTCATAGCAGTAGCGGGTCTCGTTTGAGCCGCCATGCATCTCTCCAAGGATTCCACACCAGAACCCACGAGTAACGTTTTTTGGCTTTTTAGGTCTTTGAAGTCTTGCGAAACGGCAACCATCGATCATCCCATATTATTCGGAGGTAGAATTATCGCCCCACGACGCTAAGCCGGTGACCATCCAGTGACTTTTGACAACAAAATAGACATCGCCAATCTGATTGTCCAAGCATTCATCGGAATCGTTACCTTCGTGACCTTGCTTGTCGCATTATCGCAAAGCAACCAGAGTAAAAGGAACAGGGAGGACGACATCAAGCGGTATCAGTCATCCCGAATATCGGCATGGTACGAAGGGGGCCGAAATCGGGCCGATCGGCCCGAGGACAATCGATTCGTCTGGCGGTTCGTCGTGCTTCGAAACGAAAGCGAATCCCCCGTCTACGACGTAATCGTCACCTGCGTCGGAATTAGTGGAGCCGGCCCCTCTTTCAAAGGAGAGGACAACCTTCCCACTTTTCCCAGCCGCGTCTGCGTCGGCACGCTTCCTCCTGGAGCATGGTGCATATGGCTCCCGACGGAAGGGTCCGGAATGGGAGTGCGCACGGCACCCGAAACGGCTTTCACCGACGCAAACGGAACTTCGTGGGTTCGGCGGGGCAACGGAAAGCTCGAGGAGATCCCTATGGAGCCAACCTGGTTCTACAGGCTGCCTCTCCCCTTGACCTGGCGCGGATGCAAGAAGCTGACCGAATAGCATCTTGGCATCGTCGCCTCAAGTATTGGGTTTTCCGGACTGAGACGCGAACTTCTCTAAACGGGGGACGCCAAGGAGCATGCCGAATGCATCATCGAGCTCCTGGTGGCGGATAATCCGATAGGAAGGAAGGCTGCATGATGCTGGAGTAGAATGACGACTGGATTCTAAACGACTACGCGTCTTTCTTGACGATCAGTTAAATCCGTATGATTAGAGTCGCAGGCCGCCCTTCTCCCCTAGTCCCTCTTAAACAGATCCCTCGCATACACCTTGTCCGCCACGTCCGCGAGATCGTCGCTCCAGCGGTTGGCCACGATTACGTCGCAGCCAGTCTTGAAGGCCTCCGGGTCGTGTGTGACCTCGGACCCAAAGGACTCCGGCGCGTCCAGTGTGGGCCCGTAGTCCGCCATGGGAACGCCCATGGCCTTCACGCGCTACATAACGCCCTGGATGGAGCTCGCGCGGAAGTTGTCTGATCATCCAAGCGTCACACGCTGACGGACACAACGAAGTCTTTGTTAGCAACAGGTCCATCGGCGCCTGCGTAAACGAGAGGCGCCGATGGACCTGTTAAGCCGCTTGAACCGAGAGCGTCCCGAACTTGCGGGGAATGAATGGGAGATACGCGCGATGTCTGGCATCACAGCTGCGGCCTGACGAATTGCCGGAAGGCGCGGGCTGCAATAGCTAAAATGGGTGGAGGAACTCGTGAACTTCTGCGGCTTCTATACGTCGCTTCACCGAGGCTATCGCGTTTTCCAAAACCATGCGGTGCCGCATATAGGCAATTCCGGGCAAATTCTCAATCACCTCTTCAATGAAGTCAATCTTCCCTTGAAGAAGAGGGATTTCACTTCCGCTCCACGATGCACCGAAAGAAGACATGATTACCGGGACCTTTTTGAGTTCTTCTGAGCTAAGCCCCTCTTGGCACAGTAAGACTATGTACTTAACCTTCAGATTCTTGGGTAACTCCATTGCAACATCTGGCAGATAGTCGACAAGCTTCCCATCACGCATCGAACGCGACGCCAGCCAAGACACGACAGCATCGCCGCAATGCTCAATAGCATATTTAAGAAAATGCTTCAAAGCGAAAGGCTTCATCGTGCGCCGCGGACTTGTATCAACCCCCTCTATACCCTTCCATGCGCCATCGGTTGCGATCTCGCCATTCTCCTCCCTCCATACTGCTTCGCCTAAATTCTCCATCGCATAAGTCGCATTAAACTCCATGAGCACGGGCATTGCCCTCTCAGGAAATTGACCATCGTTGGCGACGATAAAACGAAGAAGATCCTCATTCCAATGGGCGCTCGTTCCGCTTACGAGATTAAGCAAGATTTCTTCCGCAAGGCGCAGCATTTCCGGCTTGTAGACAAACGCCTTCTGCTCGGCATTGTTGATGTTGCTGGGAAGAAGCCTGTAAAAGCCTCGCGAACCCCTGTCCAGCTTCTGCAGGACGCCGGCCACGTATCTAGCGAAATAGCCCGGCGTAGCAGATTCGATTTCCATTGCCACCTCATACGAAACGGTTTCGCCGTATTCGCCGGCTCCTTCCTCGATATCCCTTGCCAGCTCGGGACTGACTCCGAACTTCTCAAATCGCACTTCGTCAATCCGACTAAGCCATTCGGGAATCTCATTCTTCTCTCGCTTCAGAGCAAGAGCATGAACCCGATCGACGCCGAGTAAGTCAATCCAGCGAATAAGCAAATCGTCCGGGATCGTATACAAGGGTGTATCTGACAGGATGATCGAATCTGCGCATTCGGTCAAAGCATCAGCACCAAGAATCAAGACATCCCTCAGGAGTGGGTAAGGAATGTAAGTTGAGCTCTGACGGCCGGCAGAACTCACAATCGAGATTGCCTTCACCAGTTCTGCCGAGCTGGCTGTTTGAACAACCTCGGTCAATTCCCCTGAGGTATCGTGTCCAAGGAAGTCGTCTAAGAAGATCTGGGCTGCGATCCGAATCTCGGGCGACGCGGCGAGAAACGGGAGTCCTTCTTCGGCAATGACACCTTGGGAAATGAGTTCTTTCTCCAATTGGACAAACCCAGGCAAGCTGCAAATCTTAATCGATTCAATTCGGGAAACATATCCTTCATATATCTCCTCCAAGGTCTCTTTCCACAACTTACCGGCCCCGTCGCCGCCGCCGATACCCCGAAGCCCAGTAATCACCGAATCGCAGAGAAGGCTCAGCTCCGAACAGCCCCTGAGCTCCTTGAGGCAAGCGATTGCTCGCCTCCGCAAGCCGATCATCGCCTCGGTGTAAATATGGTTTCCATGGATGAACGTGACCTTGTTTCCCTCCGTCCTTGTCGGGCCGTCGTACGTTGCCGCCAGTAAAGCCTCAACATAATAGGCAAGCAGGACCCCATATCTATTTTCTTTTGTTTTGCGAAACTCGCACGCGAGACGTTCGAGGACCTCGTTCTCGTATTGGAATTCGTCCGAATACGAGTCTTCGTTGAAGCACATGGTCGTCGTGAGAGCTTTCTTTGCCTCCTGTGGAGGCAGGATGTTCTTCCCCAAAGCCATGAAGAAAAGCTCTTCAGGCTCGCTGAATTGAGGGGCATGCAAATAGGGTGTGAGGGATATGAGAATCCGAGATTCAGGTAAATAGGAACTAGGGCTCTTGTCAAATCGGCAAGCAAGGTAATCGTAGTTTTGGGGCCTGCTGCCTTCGATTGCCCCGAGAATGTGACCAAGGCCCTTCTCGCCGAGAAGGAAATGATATTCGCCAACCATTCCCCATCGTTTATCCTCGTTGGCCAATGCCCAAATGTCGTCCAGCTGCGATTTCAAGGAGGAAATAAGCTCTTCGCTGTAGAAATTGTTAACAAGGATGGCGACAATACTGGGGCATCGAGCATTGCCGCACTCAAGCTCATCGACATCGGAAAGGGACAAGCTTTTCTCCGCGATGAAAGCCTGGTAAAGCAAATAATCCCTCAAAACCTGTTCGCCCGGCGCCACCGCAACCATACCCTGGCAGGCATCCACTAGCTCGTCGTGGCACAGTTCTGCGCAAGCGTCTACGTAGCAGTCACGAGAAATTCCAACCTTGGCAAGCAGCTTGTCTAGATCTTTGTTCCCCTCTACCCTGTGTGCATCCAAAACCGAGACGATAGTTGCTGCCATTTTGGCGTTACCGCCCAGAAGGGAAACCTTCTCTCCGTAGCAAGCTTCTATGAGGCGCGGCATCGTGGAGAATACTTCGACCCCACGTTCTTTAGCGACCTCGGCTGCCGCGCAGGCTAACCGCATGTTGCCCCTCGACAAGCGGGCAATATCCGCAGATGCTCTCCCTTTCGCGATCCCGAATCCGTTCTCGACCACGTTTAAGGCCGTTTCTTCGTCAAGCGGGTTGACCTCATAGAAATAAGGCCTACAGAACTTTGAAATGGAGATCTTGACATGCTCGAACGCATAATTTCTTACGGTCATAAGGACCTTGATATTACCCCTGTTAGACACGAAGTCCGCAAACCCTTCGAGGTCTGAAAGCTCGTTGGCGTCGTCGAGCAGAATTAACGAAGGGTCCTCTTTGGGGACATCGTTATCCAGATCGTTCCAGATTGGCAACCTGTTCGATTTAATGACAAGAGGATGCGCGCCGCTGCCATTCGCAAATTGGCGCAGAGCCTCTACGCAAAGCCTGGTCTTTCCACATCCAGGGCGCCCATACACCAAGACGAACTGATTCTCTTCGAGCGCAGCGAGAAGCTCGTTGGTCTCTTTTTCCCTGCCAAGCAAGTCGACCTTTAGGGTTGATGCGAAGCTATTCTTTTCAACTGCGGATTCGAATTCATCCGGGGTCATAATTTGTCCAGTACCCACCTCGATGTCCAGATGCTCTCTTGCAAGATTTGGGTACCGTCGAGCTAACAAACTCGCCATTTCGTCCGTGCCAACAAGTTCGATGCGATCGTCAATGCCTCTTAGATAGCTGAGGTCAGAACTATCTAGCCTCCGGCAAGAATATGCGATGACTATCTTAACAAGCTGCCCAGAATCGAGCTCTTTTCTTTCGGTCTCCAGGCACTTCTCGATATCCAATTCGATTTTATTATTCGCATCTGCCCTATCTGGATAATGGCCGCATTCAAGATAGGCGAATTTGTTGTGGGGCAAAAGCCAGATTGTGTCCGGCGTTCCCGGGGCGGTTGCCGCCGAATGGGCGGCAGACCCCCTGTGCACGGGCTTATCATACCTAAAATATTGCGTAAGCAATTCTTGGGCAAGGTTCTGAAAGCCAGCAGGATCGAGCCTGGTGATTCTGTCCCTGATTTCGATTTCTCTGCTCATCAAAGTTGCAAGCTCCTCCGCTTTCTCTGGCAATTTAAGCGCCTTCGGGTAAAGGCCGCACCAAACTGCCACGGCGGCCTTGATGATATGATATACGCCGAATTAGTGAGAGCACGATTGCCGATAGCAAAACGATCCAGTTCCGCGGCGCGCACCACACCTTCTCATGCACCCCGTGGGACAAATGTCATTGGGTTCGCGACCGCAGTGACTGTAAATGTATTTAGCGAGAATAAACTAAGCACGGGGTGTATCGGCGCCAGTCAATACACCCCGTACTCAACTAAGTTTCTAATTTAGACTGCGGCCGCCCTCTCCCTAGCCCCGCTTAAACAAATCCCTTCTGTACACCTTATCCACCACGTCCGCGAACTCATCGCTCCAACGGTTGACGACAATCACGTCGCAGCCAGCCTTGAAGGCCTCCAGGCCGTCGGCCACTTCGGAGTCGAAGAACTCCGGCGCGTCCAGCGTGGGCTCGTAGACCACCACGGGCAAACCATTGGCCTTAACGCACTATATGACGCCCTGGATAGAGCTCGCTCGTAAGTTGTCGCTGTTTGACTTTGTCGTCAGACGGCACACGCCTTGGACCGGCCACTGCTTGCCCATGCAACTATTCACAACAAGAGCGAACTTGAAGCATGCACCGTTCTATAAAGATGCTTGGATTATCTGACTAGAACCAAAGACCGCATCAACATGATTCGTTGAATAGTTTCTCTACAGCTCTCATATCATTTTGATATTGAGCCATTTCATATCGGTAATCGTCAGCAGTGTCGACATCGCAGTCTTCCCCATCGTCTTTATACTCAAGATTCAAATCCCATACATATTCGGAAACACAATCTTTGACCACTTCTTCTACCTGTTCTAGCGAAATGTCTTCTGTTAGAAATTCACCTAAATCGTCGCTAAACCCACAAAGTAGCGAATATGGATTTAAATGCTTGAGCATCACATCATGAATCTTCTTTTTTACAAACGTTTCCCAATCCTCGATATAGCAGTCGAACATCGAAGGTTGATATTCAGATTCCCAATCACGACCATTACCAAAGCTCTCAACGGAATCTATGACATATTCTTTAAGCCAACGATTCGCTTCCGCCTTAAGCGCAAATGAAAGACGTCCAGAAACTTTATCGGAGACATTCAGTATCTTTTTAGCTCTTTCAAGGTCTTCCAATAAGTCATAGGCCGTTAAATAACTTGTGCCTATCGCTAAATGACTCAAGCTCAAAAAGGAACATAGCAATTCCGCATAGTATGGGCTGTTATAGAAAGCACCCCGACCTGAGCCAACCAACAAAAGCGAAACTGATTCCCAGGCTTTAGTGTTTTCTGAATCGAGCATTTCGCCCAGAAGAGATCCAATCCATTCAAAATCACTATCGGTAAGAAGGCCGATAATCTGTCGCAATACTGAGCAAACATAATGCTCCGGACAGAGTCCGAGCCAAGATCCAGGGCAATCAACTTTAAGGGTTAAAACCTCGCCTTTAATGGCCCTGTTTTTAAATGTGTCGATAACGGACCTATCAGTATTGACCTTAAAAATGGTTTCCAGCTGATCGACATATATCGCTGATTCCACTATCGCTGTAGACTCTAGGGCATTTTCAGCAAGAAAGGTGGCACAGTAATCATTAACAGAAGGGTTAATCATTGTAACATGCCGCTCACCATCGATAACAACCGTTTTGATTACGGCCGACTCAAGGCGCTTGATTGCACGATCAAAACAATCGATAGAACAATCAATCCCATAAGATAGTTTGATTCTAGAATTAAAGGCAGTTTTTAGATGTGACAGGCCTACGAATTTCTTTCCAAACGAAAATAGTTGAAAAGCAAGAACTCTCTCTTCCTCACCAAGACGCTCTTCGAATTCGTTTTTCCAGATATCAATAGGGTTATTAAGACGTGAAACAATCTCTGAACAGTAATTGTTCAAATCACATTGCTCAATAAATTCCGGGCGAGAACAATACTCAATCACACGAGGATTATAGTTGGCGTGTTCACAAATCTTAACGCAGCCTGCTTTATCTTTATCGACTTTTTTAGATAGCGCCTCTATGTACGGCTGCGGTACGTTTTCGAATCGCAAGTTAGAAAGAAGTATTCGAGCTTTGTCCAATAAGGCCATGGAACTGGTGTCTATTAAAACAAGCTGATCATCAAGTTTGCGAATCAAACGATGAAAAGAATCGTCCTTCCTACCAGCTTCGTTGAGAATGGAAATGCGAGAATTGAGAATTATCTTTCGCTTGTCAGATTTCTTAACCATATAAAGTAAGCTACTAATCAGGCGCAGCAACTTTGAATCGACATCAAGAAAATTCTGTCCAAGGAAATCATCTAGTATAATAAGTTCCGGTAGGTTGGAATCGGGCGAAGATGCGCTAATTACGCCCTCCAATTCATAGCATGAAGAATAGAGAACGCGATAACCAGCTGCGGACATTTGAAGGGCGAGCATTTGTGTAAGTGTGGTTTTGCCCGTACCCGGATCGCCGGTGATGATTAGACAGGGGTTTGATTCGAGAATATTGACCGCCCTGTTAAATAGAGCGGTCTGGACAAACAAGGATTTGCGTTCATCGATATTAGCAAGATACAAATCGCAGCCTACAAAGAATGACCTGATGTACAGATTTTGCAGCACATTGGCCCCAGCAATCCATAGCTTAAAATGATTACGCAGAATATCTAAATTAGACTCATCAGAAAGGAGCTGGTCAAGCTTAACGGAATCCAGTAGTTTGAAATCTTGAACACCGAGAGCTTTCGCCTTAGAAAACAATCGCTGTTGGAATTCTCTCGTAACGCCAGAGGCCACAGTAAGTATTAAACATCTGGAGGGAAGATTACCGCGAGAGTCCAGCTGTTTAATCAAAGCTAATAAAGTTGATTCAAGCCTGGAATAACGCACATGCTGAGTCCAATGCTTGGCTTGAACGACAACCGATGGACAGGCATGAGAACCACAGAAATAAAAATCGGAGGCATCTATCCCGCCATCCCTGCCCTCGGTATAGCAGGACAGCTTAATATGCATAAGCTTTTCGGCGACATCACGACTGAGCAACTCAAACTCATAGCTGTCAAGCGCGGAATAGTTAAATTGCATATGCCGAGCTCCAAAAGAACATACAAGAATACTCCTTGCAGTATAACGATGTTTAATAGTCAAGGACGATAAGTTCGGGTGAGCAGTAATTATTTAGACCCTTAATAAGTAGCAAATTGGCTTTAATAAGAAGGGGCATATCGGCAGCCACTTGTCAGCCCTTCCCTTATTGCGGATATGCAGCTATCAGTAAGAACTTCTAGAGCTGCCCAAAAGTGCGATCTGATTATTTGCGCATTGGATTAGAAGAGTATCGGCTCCCCCACCATGAATTCGCAGACAACACATGGGAACCTCCGGCATCATATTGCTGCCTATTTAAGCCAACTCAATCGAGCTTTCTGCAACATCAATGCTAGGTGCGTATTTCTGCACTAACGCATCCAAAATTAATCGGTTCCCCGGCGTCATCTTTGGGGAAGCGACGATCTTCATCGAAGAAAATGCTTCGTCTGAGATAATCAAATCGTAAAAGGAAGGAATTTCGGGATCGCATCTATCAAGTATGACCTCAGTGGCCCTCTTAACTGCCTCAACATCACCCTTGATTACAGAGGCGATTCCCACAGGAACTGCCGTCAAAACATATCGCCATTCGTTCTGGTATGACCAGGCGGTAGCTTTATGAATCCCAAGTGTGTTTAAATCGGCTTCTATCCAGCCGTTTTCGCAGTTACGGATCAACTTTGGAAACAGAAGCGACTTATCGTTCGTATACTGGACTTCATGAAGCATCTCAACGCTTCGGGCCATTTCTTTAAAATGATATTTTTTATCCCAAAAGTCTTCGAGCGGCAATTGAAGTCCATCAAACTTGCCACCAGGAGTATTCAAAACTGCGTCACTGGATAGCTTACTTAGGCTTTCGGTAGACACAGAGTACTGCTTAAACGGATAGCTCTTCATCTGGATTCTTACTCCACATTCAGCTCCAGCATACTCGCGCCACATGGGGATGCTCTCTTCATCAGAAGAGGTCCAACAACTGACGAGCTTCATTTTTCCAAGATTTTGAGAGTCTGCTGAACGCTGTTCTTGCGGGTCATCAACCTTATCTAACCGGCTGAACCTGATAGTCCGATTATGCAGAATCAAGACCAGCGTATCTAGGCTTGCATAATGATAGAGAACGGCGGGTGCTTCCATGTTTGGCTCCAAACTATAACAATGAGTCCATATCACTGTTCATCAAAATTTATAGACGCGATCGTCGACGCTCCAATGCCAATTAAGGCGGCCCACCTTAATCCTTGCCTTGCGAGTGCAAACGCGGAGATGGCCAGAGATGACCGTTGCTGGCATATCGCTTTCACACCCACAGCTCGATGATTGACGCACATGTGCACCACGATTTACGTTGTGCATGTACATCAGCGTTAAGCCCAATCGTCACCACAGCCCACTTCCAATGAAATGGAATAAGACACCACGAATTACCATAATTTCCCGAGCCATCAAAATGCAATCGCGAACCATTTCAAGCAAATAGGTGTTGCCTCGAGAATCGTTGGTCCCATCCTCATGCAAAGTGCGGATGACTTGAGTCGCGCAGTCGAAATCCGTCCGATTATGACTAAATGCATTGCGCAGAACCGGATTCCAACACTGCTTGATAAGGCCAGTAAATGAGCCCGTACCGACAGCGTTGAATCGCTTTGCCTTAGGGGCTGTAGAAAGTTTGTCGAACGACTTTGCACCTAGGTCTACGCCTTTGGGCATGACATCGAACGCCCCGTTACATTCAATGTTGTCGAACCCGATAAACAGAACAAGCAGGCTGCCAATAAGCTCATATTCCCGATAATAAAGCTTCTCAATATCACTAGGAGTACAGCAGAACGTACCGTACTTTTCCAAGTCATAGGCGTCTCCCGCCATAAGAAAAGTAAAACCGTTGAGGAGAACCGGATAAGATTCGGCTACGGAATCCAGAACTTCGTTGATTTCAGCAAGCAGCGACTTGGCAGTCATATCGGTTTTGAGGTAGTAACCTGCTAGGCCGGAAAGCGCCTCTGCCTCTAGACCAGAAACGAGTTTTTTACATTCAATAGCGCGTTCATGCGCGTCACTTTCTGCAATCATGGGGAGACCGAGCCAAGACATTCTCTCGATTCGGCTCAGCAAGGTATAGTGTCGACTGTCCTCGCCGATCAGTTTGCGCTCGAATTCAGAAAGAACCTTATCCGCTTAATCGTCATGCCCATCGCAATACAGTTGAAGAGCGGTCCTCAGGGTAGGCCAGTCTTCGCGGTAATAATGAAGACAATAAACCATATCACTCACGTACTCGCTGAGTTCATCAAACGGAATCAGCTCAGAGGCTCTGATAAAGGGGCTTGTCATGCAGGCGCAATGTTCTACAGATATTTTATATGACGGAAGCTCACCAGATAACTCCACCATAACTCGGGCGCAATCTAAATTTCCACCCATGGAGGCAACCGTGCCAGGGTCGAGATTAAAATCAATCAAAGCGCAGCTCGGGTCAAGGCGAACCGCTCCGTCGATGCGGTTCCGGCACTGCGGACACAAGTATCTAACCGGATAGTCATTAACAAATCCAGCCTGGACGCGCACACGATGCACGCATCCACATACTCCGCAAGTGACAAAGAAGTTCTTAACCACAAACGCCTCTATTCAACCTCGCTGATTGCGCGAATCAGAATTAATCGTCCGATGCTAAATCTGATGCAAAGGCTATAGAAGAGAATTACAAAATCTCCTCGTATCTCCCGCGAACATCCTCGAAATCATGCTGTCATCCTTATTCTGATCCACCAGGAGAATTCAAACTACGTCACGAGATAGCTTGTTTGGACAATCGGTAGAAACTGAGTGCTGCTATCAGTCATCCCGTAATCCATCAATTCATCCTGCGCCATTTAGGACCTGTTAGTTTTATTTGCCGCTGAATTGCACCCTGCTTGTTTTGCTGACATAGAGTCTTGTACGAAGCGGCAAGAGCGCTTTCTTTCTCAAAGAGATCTTGCCGTCGATCGGGCTCATGTAACTTATCGGAAGCCTGCTCAAGCGTCCATTGATATTCCTTTGCACTCTGACTCATCTTATTCAATAGGATCTGATACTGATACATTGAAAACAAAAGTGATTGATAAGCTTCTATGAATTCGGCTATTGCGTCTCCGCTCTTTCCTTTGAAGCAAAATTTCGCCTCCATGGCGAGCGATCTCATTTCATCAAGCTTTAAATGCAGTTTGAGCTGAAGATCAGCATCTAACACCTTATTAATTGAGGCTGAGATTGATTGCAGGTACGTGGTGTTAGTCAGCCATTCAAATAGTTGGCCGATAGCCATTTGCGGTTCATCATCATGTTCCAAGTTCTTCGCGTTTTTTGCGTAAACGCTCATGAGTTTATCGACGGTTATCCAAATATTTAAACGTCGATTGAATAGAGACTGTTTATTGCTGAGACGAGCTTGGTAACAAGAAATGAGCAACGCGATGATTGCCACAATCGCTGAGATGCACTCAGGTAGATTCGTTAGGTTCATTGTCTCCTCCGCCATTAAAAATTAATTGGCAATACTACAATTATCGCTCTGCTTTCAGGATTCTCTGATTCAGTATCCATATAGTGGGACTATGCGTGTTAGCGCCGGGCGATTTTAGCCGCTAATAGTCAAACTATTTTGACCAATCCCGGTCACCGAATAATGGCCACCGTGCCTCCCCGCCGCCACTACGCTGGTGGTGCCAACACGCCGGCGTTAGGAGGACCATTGAGGTGAACGAGAGACACGATGACCTACAGGAGATTATAGACGCGGCGCTCCGGGAGATGGCCGCGGAGGAGGGCGACGGGTTCGACCCGCAGGCATGCAACCTCGCGGAGTTCTGCAGGAGGACGGGGCTCACCCGCTCCCGCGCGAGGACGGTCAGGGCACACGGGTTCAGGGCCCTGCCCCACGGGAACAGCGGGAGGAGGGCCGCGCCGGGCGTGCTCGCCGGCCACACCGGCCTGGTGGACGACCTCCTGCGGAAGGGCGTCACCAACTCGCAGGTGATATTCGAGCGGCTGCTCGGCCAGGGCTACGCCGGCGGCCTCACCACGGTGAAGACCTATATCGCCGCGCACCGGGACCTCGTGCCCGCGAAGAGGCGGCAGGCGGCCCCGCAGGGCTGCCGCGGCCAGCGCTTCAGGACGGCGCCCGGAGAGGCCTACCAGATGGACTGGGGCTTCGTCGCGGTCGAGCGCCCCGGCGGGGAGCGGGCGCGGATCGCCTGCTTCGCCATGGTCTGCCACCATTGCGGGGGCGCCCACGTCGAGTTCTTCCCGAACGCGCGCCAGGAGAACCTCCTCATCGGGATGCTGCACGCGTTCTCGGCGCTGGGCGTGCCCGCGACCGTGCTCACCGACAACATGAAGAGCGTGGTCGTCCGCCGCGATGCCGACGGCCGGCCCGTCTGGCAGGCCGACTACGCCGAGTTCATGGGCGTCGTCGGCTTCCGCACCAGGTTGTGCAGGCCGCGCCACCCCTATACGAAGGGCAAGGTGGAGAGGCTCGTCCGCTTCGTGAAGGGGAACTTCCTCGCGGGAAGGTCCTTTACCGACCTTGACGCCCTCAACCGGGAGGCCGCCCTCTGGTGCGCCGAGCAGGGAGGCCGCTGGCGGCGCGCGGCGGCATGCGTCCCGATGCGCGAGCACGAGGCGGCGTGCTCGGCGAACACCAGGCCGCTCGAGGTCACGGCCGAGGTCGAGCGGTACCTGTGCCCGCGCCGGAAGATCTCCTTCGACGGCTTCGTGAGCTTCGAGGGGCACCGCTACGGCGTGCCCTACTGGTACGTCCGCCGCGAGTGCAGGGTGAACCGGGAGGGGCGCGTGGTGCACATATACAGCGACGACCTCTCCCGCGAGCTCGTCGCCCACGCCGTCGGCACCGGCGCCGACAGCTGGTGCGAGGGGCAGTGGGAGACATCGCCGGCGCAGCCCGAGGAGCTGCCGACCCAGCCGGTGGGGACCGTGGTCGAGCAAATCGCCCCGCCCAGGACGAAACCCGGTTTCGAGAGGTTCGACTTCGGGAGGGCCGAATGATGGCGGGCGCGGGGGCGAGCCCCTACGAGCTCGCGAGCGACGCCGCGTCGAGGCTCGGGATCGCCGTCGGGGCGGAGGAGCTCGCGACCCTCGCCTCGGACCTCGACCTCGGCGACGGGGAGATGGCCGCCGTGGCAGCCACCTTCTCCTACCTTGCGGAGAAGAGGAGGCTCGCCTCCATCGAGACGCTGCTGAGGCTGAGCAGGCTGCCCAGGCGCGAGCCCAAGACCTTCGAGGGCTTCGACTTCTCCAGGATCCAGGGCCGGGACGCGGCCGCGCTGGGCAAGCTCCCGTCGCTGGCCGACCTCTACGCGCACCGCAACGTCGCCTTCGTCGGGCCCGGCGGCATAGGGAAGACGCACCTCGCGCAGGCCTACGGGCGCGAGTGCTGCATGCGGGGGCTCAAGACCTACTACATAAAGGCGACCGAGCTCAGGGACAGGTTCCAGAAGGCCGTCCAGCGGGGAAACACCTCGCGGGTCGTCTCCTCGCTCGTCAAGCCGTCGTGCCTCATCGTTGACGAGGTGGGGAGATGCGTCTACGACAGGCCGTGCACCGACCTGTTCTTCGATGTCGTCGACAGGCGCTACGAGAAGGAGGGGCCGAACGCGATGGTCCTCACGAGCAACATCGCCCCGAGCGGGTGGGATGAGTTCTTCACGGGCGACGACACGCTCCTCTGCGCCCTCGACAGGCTGTTCGACAAGGCGTCGGTGTTCGTGATGCGGGGCCCGAGCTACCGCGGCAGGGAGCTTGACACCTACTCGGTGGAGGCCGTCCCCCAGGCGGTGAAGGTGAGGGGGATCCAGCCCGAGGGGATGTAGGAATGCGATAGGAAAGTCATAGATGCGGGCGTGTTGGCTAAAATGGGTCGGCCGGGATTGGTCAATCTCGGCCGACTATATTTGGCTAAATTATTCCGGCGCTAACATGCGAAAGGTTCTCCAACAAGGAGCAATAAACTGGTAAATAGCATTGCTTGCTTCAAAAGCAGCAAAGGACCCTCGGTTTAGAAGCCTGTATAAATAAAGCCGGACCGCTTTGTTAACTAGTAACAAAGCGGTCCGGCCTCAAAATGTCAGCATTAGCAAGTGGAATGATAGATGACCCTATCGTATATGTCGCTACTCTTATTGGCCCTTCTTCATTGAATCTGTAAGGGAATTTACGAGGAACTCCCGCATCTGTGGCGTCGACATCACATTGCCGACCATTGATTACCTAAATCAACTTCATGCTGCTTCATGAGCTTTTCGATTTCATGCTCATTTGATTCTTTGAGCTTTTGAACATCTGAGGCGGATTATTTGCGAGCAACTGAATAAGAGTTGATACCGGAAATTATCGAGGCGATTATCGAAACGATATACGGCGCATTAGTTGATAGCTCCATGATGCTATTCCTTATTGCCCCTGCGCCCTGTACCTGGCCTCGGTGGTCTCCTTGGCGGGGCGCCACCAGGACTCGTTGGCCACGTACCAGTCGATGGTGGCCTTGAGGCCCTCGGCGAAGTCGGTGTGGGCCGGCCTCCAGCTCAGCTCGCGCTGGAGCTTCGTGCTGTCGATGGCGTAGCGGCGGTCGTGGCCGGGGCGGTCGGCGACCCAGTCGAAGTCCTCGGGGTCGCGCCCCATGGCCTCGAGGATCATGCGCAGCACGGTGATGTTGTCCTTCTCCCCATTGGCGCCGATGAGGTAGGTCTC
>DBGFTB010000028.1:0-14716 GCA_048532905.1 Collinsella aerofaciens | reverse complement strand
CAGCCACACTCGGGCACTTGGAACGGGGGAAACGGCGGTCGACGAAACTGGAGAGGAGGTATTACGAGCTCCTGTGCGAATTGGAGAGAGCGCTCCCGCAAACTGCCTCTTGACAACTTATAGGAGCGTCGGTTTTGTTTTTCTCAAATTCGACATGCTCGGCGATAGCCGATCAAACGTAGTAAATGGGCATAGTTTTTGACAGGCGGCATCGCGCGCGTCCCTCGCAAGGGCAAAATGATCCGTTTTCCTCCGTCCCCAAGGGATCAGTTGAACAGATTGCCGATGGGGTCGGGGGCGGAACTGGGGAGATAGCGGATTTCCAGCTCTATGCCGAGCTCTTGCAGCTCTTTGAAGGCGGCGATGTCCGTATCGTCTACGGCAACGGCAGGCGTAACGGGACGTTTGCCCTCCCCTGCCTGCATATGGCCGATGCTGATCTTGTTGATCGGCACGCCACCCTTAACCAGCGCGAGCACATCGGCGGGTGAGGCCACCATAATCAGAATCAACTGGCGCGGCGTTGCGGTATGAACGATGTCGACGGTCCTTTGCACCGAGAAAAACCGCGTCCACACGCCTTCGGGCGCCGCGAACCTCATAGGAGCCCACTTGCGCGAATCAGCCGCGATCTCGTCGTTGACGATTAGGACAAGGTTGGAACCCACGGCTTCGTTCCACAGCTCAACGTCTTGCCCGTAAATGAAACGGTCATCGATACGCGTGAGAAGGATCTTGGGTAGAGCCATGGCTGCCCCATTCTGTTTGAGACCCATACGAGCGGGACGTCGGCCACCAACTCAACAGCAGGTCAAGCACCAAATGGGTACCGCAGACATCACGCTTCCAATATTAGTGCATTTAAAGTGAGAAAAGCCGCCAGAACCCTTGCGCGGATGTGCGATGTCCCGTATCATAGACAGCCGTTGACGCCTCAGTTGCGTCACCACATGGCCGCCAGCGTAGCTCAGTTGGTAGAGCACCGCTCTCGTAAAGCGGGGGTCACCGGTTCGAGCCCGGTCGCTGGCTCCATTGCACAAGATAGCCGCCTTCGGGCGGCTTTTTTGTTGCCGATTTCGAGCGCGCATCCGCCAATCCAAGCACAACGCCGTCGGCAACTCCCCTACTCAACAACAAGCCCCGCCAACCGCAATCCCCAAGGGGACCGCGATCAGCGGGGCTCAAACGCGTTCCCCAAGGGAAATCACGCTAGCTCACGAGCAGTTCGTTACTCTTCCCAGTAAGCATCTGCAAGCAGCTTAAAGCAGATCTTCTTGACCGGCTGTGCGCCATCGCCCGGGAACTCGAGCGTGGGCATGTGAGGCTCGCCGGCGACAAACAGCGCAAACTTGTCGTCAGCAAGATCGCCGGCAATCGAGGCGTCTGAATCGACCAGGTCGTAGTCGTCCTTCTCGTCAAACTCCTGGACCAGCGTCAGGCTGCCCGTGGCAACCTTAAAGGCCTCGCGACCCTCGACGTCGATCTGCAGGTCGTGATAGCGCTGATGCGTCTCATAGTGAGCCTCGGCTTCGGGACGCGTCGTGGGAGCCATGACGTTCGCGAAGACCTTGTCGCCCAGAATCGGATGGCTGCCGACCTCGAGCTGCGCCGGGTCGTTCTCCTCGAGCCAGTCGATCAACACGTCGAGGCCCTTGAGCATTCCGCGGTACTCCTCGATATCGCCCAATGCACCGTAAATCATCTAAATCCCCTCTCGGATCGCTTCTTTGGCGGCTACTCGGCAAACGCGTTACCGACGCTGTTGCCACCCACATACGTCTCGACCAGGGTAAGGTCGGGATTGAACACGACAACGTCGGCGTCGCGCCCCGACATAATGCTATCGCACTTGTCGTCGACATGAGCTAGCAATCGATGCCGGGGCCGACGCCCAAGCCCTTACAGCTCGGTCACGACAACGCCGTTGTAGACCTCGTCCCAACGGTCCATGACCAGATGGCCAGTCATGGGATCCATGGCATTGAGCTTGCCGCAGGTGTTGGCGGTACGCAGCACCGTCTCGTCGTCTGCGCCAGCAGCAATGGCATGCGCGAAGCCAGCGATAGTGGAGTCACCAGAGCCCGTGGCGTTAACGGCAGGGATATCGGGCGTCTTTGCGCGGAACGCACGGCCATTGTGGAAGCCAACGGAGCCGGCAGCGCCCATGGACACGACGACCCAGGGGATATCGGAGAAGCGGGCATCAGAGGCGAGCGCGGCGCGGAGCTCGTCCACATCGTCGGTGGTAAAGCTCGTGCCCAGAAGGCCGTTGATCTCGGTCAGGTTAGGCTTGACCAGCTCGGGTTTAATTTCGGACTTAAGGGCGGCCTCGAGCGAAGCACCCGAGGTATCGAGCAGCACCTTGGCGCCGGCGTTCTCGGCAATGCCCGTGATCTTGGCATAGTAGTCCGCCTCGACACCGCGGGGTAGCGAACCCGAGATGGTAACGACGTCGGCCTTGCCCGCAAGCTCAGTAAACTTGGCGGTAAAGGCATCGAGTTCCTCGGGGGCAATTGTCGGGCCACTCTCGAGCAGCTCGGTCTGGTTGCCGGCGTGGAGGATGTTGAGGCAAATGCGAGTCTCGCCCTTGATGGGCACAAAGTCGTTGTTAATACCGTTGGCGTCCATGAGCTCAGCCATGTAGGCGCCCATGTGGCCGCCGAGCAGACCGGTTGCCACAACGTCGTCGCCCAGCTGACCCAGCACACGAGCCACGTTGAGGCCCTTGCCGCCGGCGGTCTTTTCGGGCGTCACACGGTTGACGTCGTCGATAACGAGCTCATCGAGCTGATAGCGCGTATCGACAGACGGGTTCATCGTAACGGTGAGGATCATTTTTAGCTCCTTATCTCGCAGGCTCCTTGTGCCTCGCGATACGAGTCGACAAAACGGAATTACAGAATCTCAATCGTGAACGAGCGAACGACGGTCTCCTTGGGCTTGGCGACAAGGCAGCCGCGCTTATGCTCAAGCACGTCATCCTCATCGGAGCAGGTCGAAAGGCCGCCCCAAGGCTCAACTGCCACAAAATCGCCCTCGGGCTTGCTCCACACAATGAGATATGGGAAGCCCTCAAAGCTCAGGCGAACGCCCTTGTCCTCGCCCTTTTTGGAAAGCGTGACCTGACGACTCTCGAGTACGTCAAAGATGGTCTCCGCAAAATCGAAGAGCTCATGTGACAGAGGCAGCGTCTTTCCCACCATGGGGTTCTTGGAGCGATTGGTCACGTCAATCAAGCCAGTCGAGGGGACGGCAGTGCAAAGCTCAGCAGCCTCGTCCTTCTCAAAGCGCAACTCGTAGTCCGTATAGGCCTCGCCCTCATCGAGCGGACACCTAAAGCCGGGATGACCGCCAATAAAGAACGGCATGTCCTCGGTGCCCTCGTTGGTGACCTCGTAGGAAACGCGCACGGCAGCGTCCTCGAGCGTATAGCGGGCGACAAGCTTAAACGGATACGGATAATCGCTCAGCAGCGCGGCGTTATCCTCCGAAGCCAGGCACATCGCCAGCTCGTTCTCGCTCTGGCTCAGCAGCTTCCACTCTTGCTTGCGCGCAAACCCGTGGCGGGCGAGCTTCACGTGATGCCCGGCAAACGTCATGGCATTGTTGTCGCGCAAGCCTCCGCAAATCGGGAAGCAAATCGGTGCTTGGCCGGACCACACGGCGGGATCGCCCTGCCACAAGTACTCGCGACCTCCAGCCTCAATCGAGGTAAACGAACCACCAGCCGTGGACACCTTAATAGAAATCGAATCGTTGGAGAGAGCGTATTCCATTGCCCATCCTTTCGAACAACTGCTTTTTGCTCGCAAGTACCCGTCTCGGCCCTAACCAAAGGACAAACCCGCACGTTCATCGATGCGTCCGGTATCCCAGCCATGTAACGGGGTACCATACAGACATTGATGCAATTACAGCTGAAAGGCCTTCTTATGCGAACTATCATCCTCTACGCCTCGCGCCATCACGGCAATACGAAAAAGCTCGTGGACGCCATCGTCGAGGCACACCCCGAGATCGATACCCTCGACGTCAGGGCACTCGGTAAAAACGAGTATCCCAACCTGCACGAATATCATCTGATCGGTGTCGCCACGGGCATCTATTACTCCGAGATCGACAAGGACATGGCACGAGTGCTCACGAACGTGCTGCAGCCGCAGGACAAGGTGTTTGGCCTTATGACCTACGGTGGCAAAAACAAGTGGTACGGCAAGGATATCGATGGCATCTGCCGCATGAGGCAGGCCATCTTTATGGGTGTCTACGGCTGCCCCGGCTTTGATACGTGGGGGCCGTTCAAACTCGCCGGCGGTGTCCAAAAGGGACACCCAACCGCTGAGGAAATTAAGGGCGCCGTCGACTTCTTCGATAAGATCGAAGACGAATATGGCGATATCATCGTCGAAGAGTACGCCAAGCGCGAGAAGCGTCTAGCATACGAGAAGGAGCATCCTGCAGGAGGCCTGGTGGCCGGCGTCAAGCGCACGGCAAAGAAGATCGCTAACAAGCTGTAACTGTGAAGGTGCTTTTGAGCGTTTAACCCATACGGCGGGTCCGAGCAGATTCGGGCCCGCCGTCTTTTTCTATCGTTACTCGGTAAAGGCGTTGCCGACGCTCTGGCCGCCAACATACGTCTCGACGAGGGTAAGCTCATGGTCGAACACGACAAAGTCGGCGTCGCGACCCGGCATGATGCTGCCGCACTTATCCTCGATGTGCGCGGAGCGTGCCGGCACCTCGGTTGCCATACGAATGGCGATATCGGCGCTGGCGATGCCCCAGTCAACGATGTTCTTGACGCCCTGGGCAAGCGTGAGCACCGAGCCGGCAATGCTCTTGCCGTCGGCGAGCCAGCACAGGTTGTCCTTCATGATGACGTCCATGCCACCACTGGTGTAGCTGCCCTCGGGCATGCCGCCGCAGCCCAGGCAGTCAGTGATGAGCACCGTGTGTTGCCAGCCCTTTGCCTGCAGCAGCGCCTTGATGGCGGCAGGGTTAACGTGCTTGCCGTCACAGATGATCTCGGCGTAGGTCTCGGGCGTGGACATGGCAGCGCCCACGACACCGGGCTCACGGTGATGCAGCCCGCGCTGACCGTTATAGGTATGCGTAAAGCAGCTGGCACCGGCGTTGATGGCGGCGATGCACTCATCGTAGGAGGCGTCGGAGTGACCGATGCTGGTCACCACACCCTTGGCATTCAGAGCAGCCGCATAAGCAGCGGCACCGTCGCGCTCGGCCGCCATGGCGCTCTTGACGATGCGACCACCCGCAGCCTCCTGCCACTGATCGAAGACCTCCTCGGAGGGATCGATCAGGTAAGCGGGGTTCTGCGCGCCCACGTGCTTCATGGTAAAGAAGGGGCCCTCCAGGTAGATGCCCTGAATGCGAGCACCGCAGAAGTCGGGGCCGCGACCCTCGTCCGCCTGAGCGATGGCGGCGCAGGCGTCCTTGATCTGCTCGACGCCATCGGTGAACGTCGTGGGCAGCCAGCTGGTGGTGCCGCGACGGGCGAGCTCGGTCGAGCTGATATCGATGCCCTCGGGATCGTTATCGGTAGTTGAGTGGTTGTAGAAGCCATGGATGTGAGTATCGACCATACCCGGTGCGATCCACGATCCCGTGTAGTCCTTAATCTCGCAAGAGGGCTCGTCGGCCTGCCAGGCGCCAAAGACGCCATCCTCGACCATAAGATAGCCGCCCAGTTGCGGGCCTGCCGGCAAGAAGAACTTGTCAGCCTTAATTGCGTACGTGCTCATATGCACTCCTTGCTTCTAAAGCAGTTGACTGTAGTGATGCTTATACCCAGCTCACGTAAAACAAAAAGCGCCCGCCCGCCGTTATGAGCGGACGGGCGCCCTTACAGGGGGACGCGATTAAGCGGTGAAGGGGTGAATCGTCACGCCCTTAACCACGCGGTTGACCGTGCCGGTGGGGCTCGGCGTATCGGGCGTGTTGCCCACGCGCACGGAGTTGAGCAGGCTGATAGCCTGGGCAAACATCACGAACGGCAGAGCAAGGTAGCCCTCGGGAAGTGCCTCGTAGCCCTTAAAGGTGAAGGACTCACCCTCATAGACGGTGGCACCTTCCTGCTGAACGGCGATGGTGTGCTGAGCGATCTCGTCGCCACCGATCTCGTTGAGGATGTCGATGTCGTACTGACGGGTGTAGGCGTCGTTATTGACGAACACGAAGACGAGCGTCTTATCGTCGACGAAGGACTTAGGTCCGTGACGATAGCCCATGGAGGTGTCGTAGGAAGTAGCGACCAGACCGTGAGCGAGCTCGAGGATCTTGAGCTGGCTCTCCTGGGCAAGGCCACCGAAGGAGCCAGAACCCAAGTAGGTCACGCGGTTGAAGTCGCCAGCCAGGTAATCGGCAATCTCGGGCTCACGGGAGATGACCTCCTCGCCCATCTTGGCAATCGTCTCGACCCACTCGGCCTTCTGCTCGTCAGAGGCAGTGTCGAAAATAAGGGTAGAGAGCAGGGTCATGCAGGAATAAGAACCGGTCATGGCGAAGCCCTTGTCGTTGGCGCGCGGAATGAGCAGCGTCAGCGCGTTGGGATCATCGGCAGACTCGACGGCGAGCTTGCCCTCGGGAGCGCAGGTGATGTTGAGGAACTTGACGTTGTGGACGAGCTCCTTGGCAACGGCAACGGCGGCAAGGCTCTCGGGGCTGTTGCCAGAGCGGGCAAAGGAAACCACGAGCGTGGGATCCTCGGCGCGCAGGAAGTCGCGCGGGGCGCTCACGATGTCGGTCGTGGCGATGGGCTTAAAGTCGTAGAGATCAGTGTTGCCAGCGTGACGCAGGTACGGGGCGCAGGTATCGCCAACGTAGTCGGACGTACCGGCACCGGTGAAGACAACGGACAGACGACCCTCGCCCATAGCGCGAGCCTCGGCCAAGAAGGCCTCGATGGCCTCCTTGTTCTCGCGATAGATGTTGAGCGTATCACGCCAAAGCTCGGGCTGCTGAGCAATCTCGGCCGTGGTGATCTGGGCGCCGAGCTCGGTGAGCTCCTCGACACTCTTCTCGAACATTTCTAATACCTCTCTCTGGAAGTAATCCTCTGACGTGCAATTATACACTTCGGTTGGTTATCTGGTAGTAACCAGTTAAATGCAAAGAATCATCATATGGAAACGATGCGAACACTAGTCGCTACGCTGGTGGTAAACCTTGTATTTAAACTGATCGGCACGAGCAACCGAGAGTGTGTACTCCACAACCTCGTTTGACTCGTTATACGTAGTCCTGACCAAATCGAGCACAGGCGAGCCCTCGACAATTCCCAAAAGGTGGGCGTCGGTGGGACGGGCTATGCTCGCATAGAACTCCTCTTCGGCCACGCGTATCTTTTGCTGAAAGTCTTGCTCAATCACATCGTAAAGCGGCTTACGCTCCAGCAGCGGTCGCTTTAGGGACAGAAATTGACGAACTGGTAGATAGCTGCGTTCGACCATCATGGGCATGTTGTCGGCAGAACGAAGGCGCTTAAGCTTAAAAATGCGATCACCGATACGCAATCCCATATGCTCGGCCAGATTTTTATCGGCCTCCATCTCGCAAAACTCGAGAATCGTGGTCTCGGGGTCGCGACCCATCGCGCGCATCTGCTCGGTAAAGCTGTAGGACTGCATGAGATTGGTTGCCTTTGCCGAACGGTCGGTCACAAAGGTACCGCGACCGTGCTGCCGAACCACCAGTCCTAAACGCTCCAGTTCCTGCAGAGCCAGGCGTACCGTAGTGCGCGAGAGACCATAGCGCTCCGAAAGTTCGCGCTCGGAAGGAATCATGTCACCGGCGCGATATTCATGGTCGATCTTTTCGGTCAGAATATCGACCAGCTGATCGTACAGCGGTTGCTTACGCGCTCCGATCGCCATCCTATCCTCCCTTTTGCTCGAATTCGGCTAACTACCTAGGGTGTTTAGCATTATCTGTCTGCCACACCCGAATCATCAAGAAAACAAAAGCCGCGCGCTCTTTCGAGCACGCGGCTTTTAACATACACATGGCTTAAGGGGTCGGGGTGTGAGCCGCGTAGGGACACACCCCTCAAGCTAGAGCCTTACCAGATGCTCGGCCAGAGACCAAGCGGGCCAGCGCCCAGGATGCCAAGGACGAAGAGCAGGAGAATGCCCTTGGTCGGGGTCCAGCTGTGCTTAGCGAACATGTAGTAAAGCAGCAGCGTAAGCATAAGCGGGACGAGCTTCGGGACGATGGTGTTGAGGGTGTCGGCAACAGAGAAGTTGACCGGATCCTCGGTAACGGTGCCGTAGGTCACGGACTCCATGCCGTTACCCAGATCGGTAACGCCGCACTCGACAGCGTTGCCGTCGGCATCGGAAGCGGTAAGGGCGTTGCCGTCCTTATCGGTCATGGCGATGGTACCGGCCTCAGCGGTCTCGGTATCGATGCCCTCCATACCGGTGAAGTTCTCGGCCTCCTTCTCGGAGACGATCACGGTAGTGGCGGAGAGGCCACGGGTGGTGCCGTTGGGGATCTCGAGGTTGATCTGGGTGCCACCCATGGTGACGACCAGGCAACCGACGACGAAGACGCCCATGATGGAAGCGGCACGCGTGAAGGCCTGCATGTTGGCGGTCAGAGCGTCAATAGCGCTGGTGCCAAGCTTGTAGGACCAGTTCATGAGCCAGAAGCGCAGAGCGAACTGGACGGCGTTGAAGATCACCAGGAAGATGATCGGCGCAGCAGCGTTGCCGTTGATGGCCATGTTGGAGGTGATGCCGGCCGTGATAGGCACGAGCGTCAGCCAGAACAGGGCGTCACCGATACCACCGAGCGGGCCCATAGCGGCGACGCGGACGGCGCGGATCGTGGGGATGTCAACCTTGTTCTGCTCGAGCGAAAGCACGATGCCCATAACAAAGGTGACGAGGAACGGGTGGGTGTTGAAGAACTCCAGGTTGTGGCTCATGGAAGCCGCGAGGTCGTTCTTGTTGGTGTGGATCTTCTCCAGACCGGGGATGATGGAGTAGAGCCAGCCAGCGGCCTGCATACGCTCGTAGTTGAACGAGGCCTGCAGGAAGCAGGAGCGCCAAGCCATCTTGTTGAGGGTCTTCTGGTCGAGCTGCGGAGCAGGAGTGAGATCCTCGTAGTGCTCCGGGATCACATACTCATTAGATGCCATCTTCGAAGTCACCTCCGTCAGAAACAGCTGCACCCTTCAGCTCGGTCTGCTGCTGGAAGTCCCAGAAAGCGATGCCGAAGCCGATGAGAGCGAGGATGAGCAGAGCAGGGGTTGCCAGCGAATCGTTGGCAACGGTGATGAGCGCGAGGCCAAAGCCCATGAGGAAGAAGCCCCACATATCGCGGTTCATCATAACCTTGAGCAGGACGGCGAAGCCGACGAAGCGCATCATGCCGCCTGCAGCGGACAGACCGGTCTGCAGCCAAGTCGGGATGGCGGAAGCGATGGTCTGACCAATGGTAGCGCCAGCGATGAAGAACAGGGTGACGACGACAGCGAAGATCAGGCCGAGCAGAGCCATGGCGAAGTAGTTCAGGCGCTCGATGCCCTTGGTGTCCGCGTTGTGAGCCATGTTATCGGCCGTGGACATAAGCGGGGACATAAGCGTGAAGACCAGGGTAACGCCGAGCTGACCAAGCAGAGCGAACGGAATGGCAAGGCCGACTGCCGCGTTGGGCTCGAGGCCCGTGGCGATAGCGAGAATGGCTGCCATGATGCCGCCGATGACGGCGTTAGGCGGCTGAGCGCCTCCGATCGGCATGTTGCCGATCGTCATGAGCTGATAGGTACCACCCACGAGAAGACCGGTGTTGAGGTCGCCAAGGATAAGACCGATGACGGCGCCGGTGACGATGGGCTGATAGAGAGACTCGAGGAAGTCAAACTGGTCGATTGCCGCGATGAACGTGACGACGAAGACCAGAGCGATCTGGATGATCGAGTATTCCATCTTGCTCCTCCTTTCAAAATGTATGTACGCACTTTGGATATCACGTACAGAACGTCAGGGTTTCACTCCTGACAACGTGGATCACGAGGATTACGAGAAGAGCTTGCTCGTGTCCTCAACAGGCGTGCTCGGAACGCGCCTGATCTCCAACTCCACCCCCAATTCCTGCAGCTCTTTAAACGCAGCGACATCCTCGTCGTTAACTGCGACGGAGGTGGCGACTTGGCGCTTTCCTTCCGACATGTGCATGTTGCCGATGTTTACCTTCTTTATAGGCACACCGCCCTTGACGAGCGTAAGCACGTCTTCCGGTGTTTCGGCCACGATGAAGATCTTCTGGCGCGGGCTCGCCTTGCCAATGACGTCGATGGTCTTCTGCAGAGAGAAGAAACGCGTAGCGACGCCGGCGGGAGCGGCCATCTTCATGAGGTTCTGGCGCATGGTGTTGGACGCCACGTCGTCGTTGGCGACGAGGATGAGGTTGGAGCCCAGGGTGGAGTTCCACTGGGTGGCAACCTGACCATGAACCAGTCGGTTATCGATGCGGGTAAGAAGAATGTTGGGTTCTGCCATGTTGATCAGCTTCCTTTCGTTATTTGCTGACGACAGTTACTTGATCTCCTGAATCGCGTAACGCGAAACATCTACGACGGCTCCGGATCGGACTTTGATCTGGACCTTCTCGCCTTCGATGCCTTTGACGGTTCCGTAGATACCGCCGGCGAAAAGAACCTCTTGACCCGGCTTGAGCTCGGTGTGCAGCTCCTTGAAGTACTTCTGCTTCTTCTTCATGTTGATTTGCGACCAGATGGTGTAAATCAAGCCCATGATGACAAGCAGGCCTAAAAGGGCGACCGAGGAGCTCAGGACGTTGGCTCCGAAATCGGCCATTAGATGCCGTCCTCGTCGCCGAAGATATCCTCTTCCTCGGAGCCGGCAACGGATGCAACCGTCTGGGCGGTGACGCCCGTCTGGCCAACGGTCACGGCCTGCTCGCCAAGCTCGGCGAGCGTGGCATTGCCGCGGAGGAACAGAAGCTCAATAACCATGGGAAGGTTGGTGCCAGTCAGAACCTCGACGTTGTCGACATCCTGGGCAATCATCATCGACTGGTTGAACGGGGTGCCGCCAAGCAGGTCGGTAAAGACGAGCACGCCATCGCACTCCTCGCGCATGGCGGTAATAGCGGCGCGGAGATCCTCACCGTAGGATGCGGCCTGGTCGCCCTCAAAAGGAACGACGGTAAAAGCAGGCTGGTCGCCGGCAACCATAGCGATAGCGCTAGCTAGGCCGGGTGCGAACTGTCCATGACCGGTAAGAATAAAGCCAACCATTCAAATTTCCCTTCCGAAGGTGTGTACAATCTGAGTCCGATGATTTTCGGAAGCCAGCGGGCGCTCGCCCTTAAAGCTTCTTAGAAAGCGTTCTTTGAAGACCAGTGGTTTCTAAACTGGTAGTAACCACGTGACGTGTTGTTGTCACTATATCACCCCAGAAGAGGTCGCTTTCGTTGATTCATACGGTAAAACGTTTTTGCACCGCTCACGGTGATATTTCGACCGTTTACCGGTCGTTAACACTTCTACCTGCGGTTTTGAAACCGTTTCGAAATGCTTTGGCAAAAGATCGGAACTTTTCCTGTCCCTAAACAACGCAGGGCGGCTAAAAATAGCGTGTAGAAAAATTGCAGGTCATTGTGAAGATATGTGAATTGGTCTTTTTGACTTAATACCAGTTAGAACCAGTTTTGAGATTATCGGTGAACGGTAGTTTTCGACCGTTCACCGGTTACTTGCAATCGTTTGCAGTTGTTTTCCCATATGAATCGGGGAAACCCGATGAAGCACTTGTGCGATCACGGGAAGTTTTGACATTTGTCCTCATCCCCCGCGCGCCAAACTCCGGCACTCAAAATGAGCTAATAGCTCACGCTAATCGTTTTCAATCATTATTTACTCTGTATTCGTAATTATTTATCGTTTATCATTAATTCGATATGATATAAGCATCATACGAAACGCCGATTGGAGGGGTTATGGTCCATCGAAACGCATCTATATCGAATGAAACCATCAGCCGCGAACAGACGATAGCCAAACTGAGGAAGCTCGCTCGCATCTGCAAATGGGCCACAATCTGCATTACCACCGCACTCGCTCTGGGACTCCTCGCAGTCATTGCGATTGACCTTCTACTCATATTGCCTGGATTCTCCCAAGGGTCGTGTCTCCAATCCGTAGAACTTCAAGCCGGCGAAGGACCGTGCCTTGCTATCGTCGGTACCAATGCACAGGCCCCACTTATGCTCGTCGCACACGATGGTCACACTGCCATAGGAAGCCTCTTGATGACATGTCTCGCGCTTACCATCGCGCTAAGCGTGCGCAGGCTTTTCTTCAACATTGAAAAGAAAGGCAGGCCCTTTGACCTTGAATGTAACCAGACGCTTCGTCGAGTAGGACATTTATTCCTTATCGGCGGCGTTTCCGTGAGACTTCTTGGTGCCGTAATCACGGGAATGATACTCTCAGGATTTGGCGGCAGCTTTACGGATGCGTTCGTCGGCCAGTTATTCGAGCCCTCCATGCTCTTTGCAGGCCTGATTATTTGCCTGATTGCCAGCATCTTCCGCTACGGGTATATCCTGCAAAAACAAGATGACGAGTTGCTCTAGGGGGAATCCATGATTATTCTGCGGCTTGACCGCATGCTTGCCGAACGCAAGATCTCATCCAAAGAGCTTGCGGAACGCGTGGGCATCTCCCAGGTCAATATGTCGCGCATCAAGACGGGCAAGGTTTCTGCCGTGCGCTTTTCAACTCTTGACGCGATATGCCGGGCACTCGACTGCCAACCGGGCGATGTGCTGGAATATATGCCTGACGATGAAGCCGATAATCTTTTTGGACTTAAAGATTCATAGGCATAATTTAGCCACCAGAGCCTAAACGCAAATAGCCCGCTAGAACAACATCCGTTCTAGCGGGCTATTCAGATATTTCGGCTACGCGCTCGGTGGCTCAGACAAATCTTTACGCAAACAGGCCGTAGATGCTGATGTTGGCCTTGGCGTAGAGGCCGTTAGCATACTCGGTCCACTTGGAGCTGGCGCTCGAAGCCTGCGAAGAGTACTGCTGGTAAGCAGTGTAGTAGGCGGTCATGGCCTGCTTATAGGTAGCGCTATCGGCCGTAAAGGCATCGTCGGCAAAGGCCTTGGCATAGGTGCTGTCGGCGTCCTTCCAAGTGCCCTTCTCGCTATCCCACTCGTCACCGGCAAGGTTGATGATGTAGTCGGCGTAGTCCTTGCTCGCGGTCTCCTCGTTGCCGTCAGCAGGCTCGGTCGGAGCGGTCGGCATGCTTGCGGAGCTATCGCCCACCTTCTTCTTGTAGAGCTTCTGCAGCGTCGCGGACTGGCGGACGATCTGCTTGGCCTGGTCCTTGGACACGCCATACTGCGTGGCCATGGTCTTGTAGTCCGAAGTGCCGATGGAATCCTCGGCGTATTTCTTCATCTCCTTAGAAGAGACGGTGATGCCCTCGTCCTCGGCAGCATCGAGCAGGATCTTGTTGCGCACGTAGGACAGGATGACGTCGGCAGACGGAGCGGTATAGTTGCCATCGCTATCCTTGACGGTATCAAGGCTGTACTGGCTCTCGATGGCCTCGCGCGCAGTGATGTCGCTCTTCTTGCCGTTGTAGCTATAGCTTGCCACGGTCGAATCGAGCTGATCCTCGGTCAGGGTCGACGAGCCGACACCCTTGCCGCCAAAGCCGCCATTGCCAATAAAGAAGCCAACCACGGCAGCGATCACGACGGCAACCACAAAGGCGGCAATCATCGTCTTCTTATGCTTGGATGCATGGTCGTCTTCGTCGGAACCCAGGATATCGTCGTCCTCATCCTGCTCCTCGGGCATCAGATTCTCGTCGGCGGCATCCGCGGCAATCTGAGCCTCCAGGCGGGCGTCCTCCTCCTCGGCCGTCGTACCGGCGGCAATGTGCTCGGCAGACGTACCGGCGACCAGGTCGATCTTCTCGTCCTCGTCACCGTCGGGGCCTTCGCCGCGCTCGATGATCTGGATGCCGTCGATCTCGTCCTTCTCGTCCTTCTTTTGAATCAGACCCATATCAGTTACTCCTTGTTAGGAAACATAGTCTTCAATAGAATACGCCCGACAGAGCGCCGGGCGTATTGATTCTTAGGTTATACGCAAACACTTAAGTACTATTTAGGCGTTTGCAGTGTGCATGCCTTAGGCCAGGTGCGCGATAACGGCATCGGCAAAGGCCTGTGTGCCCACCGCGCCCTCGACGGAACCGGTCTGGGCACGACGCACATCACCGGTAACCTGCTCGCCCTCGTCGAGCGTGGCAGATACGGCGGCACGAATGCGACTGGCAGCACCGTTCTCGCCTAGGTGATCGAGCATCATCGCAGCAGAGAGGATCTCGGCCGTGGGGTTGGCGATATCCTGACCGGCAATATCGGGCGCGGAGCCGTGCGTAGCCTCGAAGATGGCGCAGTCGGCACCGATGTTGGAGCCGGGGGCCATGCCCAGACCGCCCACCAGGCCGGCGCACAGGTCGCTCACGATGTCGCCGTACAGGTTGGGCAGCACCAGAACATCGAAGTCGTTGGGGTTCTGGACCAGGCCCATGCAGGTGGCGTCGACAATCTTGTCGTTGAACTCGATATCGGGATAGTTGGCGGCCACCTCGCGCGCCACGCGCAGGAAAAGGCCGTCGGTCGCCTTCATGATGTTGGC
>DBGFTB010000027.1:0-43657 GCA_048532905.1 Collinsella aerofaciens | reverse complement strand
CAGCGAGACCTTCGGCAAGGTGTTCACGACCGTTTTGGATCCCAGCAAGGCCATCTACGTCCCGCGCGGCGTGGGCAACTCCTTCCAGGCCCTGGAGGACGGCACCGCCTACACCTACCTGGTGGACGCCCACTGGTCGCTCGAGCTGAAGAGGACCTACACCTTCGTGAACCTCGCCGACCCCGAGCTCGCCATCGAGTGGCCGATCCCGCTCGACCAGGCCACCGTCTCCGAGGCGGACCTCAACCACCCGATGCTGAGGGACGTCGTCCCCATGGCGCCGAAGCGCACCCTTGTCACCGGCTGCAACGGCCAGCTGGGCCATGCGGTGCGCGCGCTCGCCGAGGAGCGCGGCGTCGCCAAGGACTTCGACTTCTGCGACATCGACACCTTCGACATGTCCGACCCGGACGCCTACGCGCAGTACGACTGGTCGCTCTACGGCACCGTGATCAACTGCGGTGCCTACACGGCGGTCGATAAAGCGGAGGCCCCCGAGGGCCGCGTGACCGCCTGGAAGGCCAACGCCACCGGCCCGGCCCTGCTCGCCCGCACCTGCGCCGGGCACGGGATCACCCTCGTGCACGTGTCCTCCGACTACGTCTTCGACGGCACGGCCGAGGTCCATACCGAGGACGAGCCCCTCAGCCCGCTGTCCGTCTACGGCCAGACCAAGGCCGCGGGCGACATTGCCGTGGCCGGCTGCCCCCGCCACTACATCATGCGCAGCTCCTGGGTCATCGGCGAGGGGCACAACTTCGTCAAGACCATGCGCATGCTCTCTGACCGCTGCGCCTCCGCGGACGACGCCCTGGAGCAGGTCACCGTCGTTGACGACCAGCTGGGCCGCCTGACCTTCACGCGCGACATGGCGCGGGCCATCTTCCATGTGCTGGGGACGCACGCCCCCTACGGCACCTACGACTGCACCGGCTCCGGCGCCGTGAGGTCCTGGGCCGACATCGCCCGCGCCGTCTTCGAGGCCGCCAACGGCAACGGGGACAAGGTCGTGCCGGTCAGCACCGCCGACTACTACGGCGGCGCCGAGGGACCCGTCGCCCCGCGCCCGGTCCACTCCGCGCTCGACCTTTCCAGGCTCGAGTCGGTCGGGTTCCACATGCCCGACTGGGAGGAAGAGCTTGGGGAGTACCTCAAGACGCTCTAGCCGCTATCAACTTTTCGAGAGTAAAAGCCGCCGTTCTTTAACGGCGGCTTTTCTTGTTGATGGCTATCTGCGCAGTGGTGCCAATAGTATTTTGCGGAAGATCTTTCACTCGCTTGGCGTGGTGGCGGACCTGCCGGGCTGGTCATCGTAGGCGTATTTGCTGTACACGTTGACCTCCCACTGCTTTTTTTCGACCTTTGCCACGGAATCGAGGATGAAGCCGGTCGCAAGGCTCAGACCGCACAGGAACATAAACGACGCGGCGAGCATGGCGGTGGGGAAGCGCGGAACGAGGCCGGTCTGGAAATACTCGACAACGATGGGCGTGCCCAAGGCGAGGCCGATCACCGCAAACAGAAGCGCGACGAGGCTGAAGAACTTCAGAGGGCGGTAGTCCTTGAACAGCGTGCCAATCATCGCAACGACTTTAATGCCGTCGCTTACGGTATTGAGCTTGGACTCGGAACCTTCCGGACGGTCGCGGTACTCGATGGGCACATCCTTGATGCGCCAGCGGTGGTCGACGGCGTGGATCGAGAGCTCGGTTTCGATCTGGAAGCCCTCGGAAAGCACAGGGAAGGTTTTAACGAACGGGCGGCTCATGGCACGGTAGCCGGTCATGACATCATCGAAGCTGTAGCCATAGATCAACTTGATCATGGCACGGACCAGATTGTTGCCAAAGCCGTGGAAGGCACGCTTGTTCTCCTCGGCATAGGTGCCGTTGGAAAGGCGATCGCCTACGGTCATGTCGGCCGTGCCGCTGAGGATAGGCTCGCAGAGGGCTTTGGCCGCCTCGGCGGGGTAGGTGTCGTCGCCGTCGACCATCAGGTAGCAATCGGCGTCGATGTCGCGAAACATCTGGCGGCACACGTTGCCCTTTCCCTGACGGGGCTCAAAGCGGACCGTGGCGCCGTGCTCGGTGGCGATGCGTGAGGTATCGTCCGACGAGTTGTTGTCATAGACATAGACCGTCGCTTGCGGAAGCTCGCGGTGAAAGTCGTCGATGACTTTGCCGATCGTGAGCGCTTCGTTGTAGCAGGGGATGATGACGGCGATGGATTCAGAATTCACTCAATGCTCCTTATACATTCAATCCTTGAAAGTATAGCCGTTTGGGCCTGGCATCCTAAGATGTGGGTTAGTTCTCCAGTTTTGTTGCGCGAATCGTTTGCATAGCCGTCGGGTCTATACTGTTCGTTTATCAACGATTACGAGTAAAGGAGTTGCATCCGTGTCGGATCAGGCAAAGCAACAAGAAACTCGCAGTCTGCCTGCGACGTTTGCTAAGAACGAATTTGAGAAGGACGCGTTTATCCTTCGTCAGCTGGTTACCAAGGATTTTAAGATCAAGTATCGCCGTAGTGTTCTGGGCGTCGCGTGGTCGGTGCTCAACCCGCTGCTGATGATGATCGTCATGGCCATCGTGTTCTCGACGATTTTCGCCCAGGGCCGCAATGGCTCAATTACGCCCGAGATGTACCCGCTGTACTTGATCGTGGGTAACGTCACCTTTGCCGTCATGTCCGAGTCTACGAACCAGGCCCTGACGTCGATCGTGGGCGCGGCTCCGCTGCTCAAGAAGGTTAAAGTGCACCGCTGGGTCTTCCCGGTGCAGAAGGTGCTCTTCTCGTTGGTCAACTTTGCCTTCTCGCTGGTCGCCGTTGCCATCGTTATGCTGTGGTTCCACGTTATGCCTTCTTGGCACCTGATTCTGCTGCCGGTCTGCCTACTGCTGCTTATGTGCTTCTGCATGGGCCTGGGCATGATGCTCTCCGCCCTCACGGTCTTCTTCCGCGATGTCATGCATCTGTGGAGCGTCGTCATTACGGCGTGGACTTACATCACGCCTATTTTCTGGACGACCGACTTCGTTGCGCAAATGCCGCATCTCGTGCGCATTCTGGTCTATGCGAACCCCATGTATAACTACCTGCAGTTTATGCGCGATATCTTCCTGTTCCAGACTACGCCCTCGCTTATGACGTTTGGTATGTGCGTTGCTTGGGCGGTTCTTGCGCTTGTTATTGGCTATACCGTGTTCCATAAGTCCGAGCGCAAGTTCATCCTCTACATCTAAGGAGTGCTGTGATGACTGAATCTGTTGTTGATTACAGCGAGCAGCCTCTGGCTGTCGAGGTCGACGACGTCACCATGATCTTTAACATGGCGTCCGAGTCGCTGACCAACCTCAAGGAGTACTTCATCAAGCTTGCCAAGCACGAGTTGTTCTTTGAGGAGTTTAGGGCGCTCAAGCATATCTCGTTTGATATTCATCGTGGCGAGGTCGTGGGTCTGGTTGGCACCAATGGTTCCGGTAAGTCTACGATGCTCAAGATTATCGCCGGTGTGCTTGAGCCTAGCGAGGGCAGCGTTAAGGTGCACGGTAACATTGCGCCGCTGATTGAGCTTGGTGCCGGCTTTGACCCCGAGCTGACCGCCCGCGAGAACATCTATCTGAACGGCGCCCTGCTCGGCTATACCAAGGAGTTCATCGACGCCAACTTTGACGGCATTATTGAGTTCGCTGAGCTTCAGAACTTTGTTGATATGCCGCTTAAGAACTTCTCCTCGGGCATGGTGGCGCGTATCGCCTTTGCAATCGCGACGATTACCGAGCCCGATATTCTGATCGTTGACGAGACGCTGTCCGTCGGTGATGTGTTCTTCCAGCAGAAGTGCGAGGCCCGCATCCAGCACTTTATCCAGAGCGGCGACGTGACGGTTCTGTTCGTTTCGCACTCCATGGAGCAGGTTGAGCGCATCTGCCAGCGTGCCGTTTGGATTGAGAAGGGTGACCTTCGCATGGACGGCCCGGTCAGTGAGGTCTGCAAGGCGTATCGCGAGCAGTTCAACTAGGTTATAATTACTTGCGCTTGGCCGAATTGTTTGGCTGGGCGTGCGGTTATTTGCTCCATTAGCTCAGTTGGATAGAGCAGGGGACTTCTAATCCCAAGGTCGACGGTTCGAATCCGCCATGGAGCACCATCGTTTATTAAGCCCAGACCGCTTGGTGGTCTGGGCTTTTTCACATGCCGGTGTTCTTTGTTCTTGCCGGGTATACGTTTAGGCCGAAGCCGTGGCGTGAGCTGCTATTGTGCTGCTGATGTGGATTGGTTATACGGCGCGCCAAAGGGGGCTGGAGCCGAGCGTGAGCAAGCCTCTGCTTATGACGCTGCCAGCATCGTGGTTCTTCGCGTCAATCGTACGCTGTGCCTGCGATATTGGATTGGCGTACGTGATCAAGAAGGCGTAACAAAAGCGGGGAGGACCAACTTGGCCCTCCCCGCTGTATCTAGTCTGCCTTCAGGCAGTCGGGCAAGACGTTTGCAACTGCATTCATCGCCTGCGGCCTCAGGTACTGCTCATTGAGCTTTACCTTTCTGTAGGCGTAGCGAGTGTCTGCCGAGTATTTGATCAACACATCGGTGAAGAACCGCTCCCAGCTCAGGTAGTCGCGGCTTTCGATATAGCTTGAGGGATCCTCGAGGATTTTTAAGATATCGTTACTGGGAATGAGGCCAGATTGCAGGAGTGTCCACTCGAATGATTCGGGGAGGAACAAGCGTACGTTCTTGTAAACGCGCTGTCCGAGCACCTTTTCGATGTAGGGACCAAATGCTGCTCCGTCTCCAATAGCAAGGATGTTTTGCTCGGGACATTCGTGAATCGTACGTTTTAGATTCGCAACGCCGGTGGCGGTATAGCAGGGGATCCCGAGTCGGTTGCAAAGAGCGTCGTAGAATTGATAGCCAGATTTGCTATCCTCGACAACTACGGCGTCGGGTACCTCGAATCCAACATTTAGATCCTGATACAGCATACTTGCCGTGTGGTCATATAGCGGCTTGGTCACCGAGTAGAAGCGCCTGTCGCTCTTGCGGCCATTGATTGTTTTACTTGTCGTGTTGACTAGCTTCAGGATCTCATCAACGCTGTAGGGGAGCTCGTTGGCATCGCGACGAGATATCAGAACAAAATAGTTGGACGAGCCGTTGACGGCTTTGGCGAAGTCCTTTGAGTAGATAAACTCGTTACCCTCATCTAGAAAGACGATTGAATCTTCGATGATCGATAGCTCGCGCTCCCAGCGTCTGCCGGAAAGCGTTTCGCAAGGCACGTCGCAACTGAGTGCAACGCCGCTTTCCGGTCCTCGGTCGTTGTAGTCGCGAATCATCGAGATGAGCGTCGTTTTACCCGTGCCGCTGTTGCCGCGTATAAAGGAAATATTGCGCTTAAACGTGAGTGTGTATTTGACCTTTGCACGCTCTACGACAACGGTATGCGTTCCCTTCATTACTCATCAACATCCAAAAAGTCATTCGTGGCGCCGACAAACTCCTGCATGTTTCTGACGATGCGGCCATCGTTTTCAATGCGGATTTCAAAGCTCTTCCAGGGGAATTTCATGATGTGGTATAAGGTCACCATCACATCCTGCTCTTTGCCGATCTTGAGTAGCCAGCGGGCACAGTTGTCTCCGCAGGTGGATGCGTTGAACACCATATTTGGGAGATTGCGCACCAGCAGCAGCGTCTTAACGCCGCCGGACAGTTCGAGTGGGGTGATCGAGCCCAGCTGTTTGCTTACGATGTTGTGGGGACCGATGAGCTCTGATCCGTCCACGCTTTTAATAATCTGTGCGGCCATAGGGTCTTCGAACCATGAGTCCAAGTATGAGTTCCTAAAATAGGTTTCGGTATCGTAGATGGAACCGGGGTAATCCCCCAGATGGATGCTTAACATGCGCGTCTCCAGACGTTGTGTGACTGCAATGATTATATGCCAGTAATAAAGTGCCGCCAGTAGCGAGGTTGCTGCTGGCGGCACTGGCATTATTAGCGTGTGAATCGCGTTGATGGATTTGCTCGCGAGGCTACTTTTCGAGACGTTCCCTCAGCAGCTCCAGCGCGTGGGCGTAGCCTTGCAGGCCCTCGCCGGTGATGGTGGCGAAGCAGGCTAGGCGGGCGTAGCTCACCTGGCGGAAGTCTTCGCGCGTCTCTACGGCGCTGATGTGCACCTCGACGGCAGGGATGGCAACGGCCTTGAGGGCGTCGAGGATCGCCACGCTCGTATGCGTGTAGGCAGCCGGGTTGATGACGATGCCGTTGACCTTGCCGTAGGCCTCCTGGATCTTGTCGACGATGTTGCCCTCGTGGTTGGACTGGAAGACCTCGACCTCGTCGAAGCCCTGTGCGGCGCCCGCTTCCTGGCAGATCTGCACTAAGCGGTCGTAGTTGTCGCTGCCATAGATGCCCGGCTCGCGAATGCCGAGCATGTTGAGGTTGGGGCCGTTGATGACGAGTGCTTTCATGGTTGCTTCCTTTGCAGTCGAGAAACCACCACAAAGGTGCCTGTCCCCTTTGTGGTGGTTTTTTTAGAGAGCGGGTGGGAGGGTGTCGAGGAGGGCTTGGGCGGTATTGGCGGCGCAGTCGCGTGAGTCGATGATGTGGTCGGCCCAGGCGCGGTAGCGTGGCATACGTTGTTCCGCGAGCTTATCGATGCCGTCGCGTGCGGTGATGGGGCGGCCCTTGTGGGCGAGCTCTTCGAGCTTGCGGTTGAGCATCACAATTTTGCTGTTCTGGTGCAGCAGCGGATAGTTCTCGTCTCGCGTGACCACGCCACCGCCGGTGGAAAGCACCAGGCCGCTGCGCTTGGAGATGTCGGAGAGCGCCGCCGTTTCCTGCTCGCGGAAGGCCGCCTCGCCGCGCTCGACGATATAGTCGGCGCAGGGCATCCCCAGGCGTTCCTCAAGCGCGCGATCCAGGTCGATGTGCTCTCGCCCCGTGAGCAGGGCAATCTGCTCACCCACGCGGGTCTTGCCCGAGCCCGGCATGCCGATCAGCGCGATGTTCTGTTCGCGGCGGGACAGACGCTCCGTTACGTCCAAGATACGCTTGCGCGGGGTAACTTGGCCGGTGTAACGCTCTACAGCCTGTGCCGCCTGGGCAACAAGCATGAGCAGGCCGCCGATGCAGGGGATGCCGCGGCGCTCGGCCTCGAGCATCAGACCCGTGCGGGCGGGGTTGTAGACAATGTCGATGACGCCCTCGAGCGCATCGAGGCCTTCGAGCGTGCAGGGAGCGTCGGGGCAGTGGGGGAACATACCGGCGGGCGTGCAGTTGACGAGCAGCGTTGCATCGGACTGCTGAGCGATGTTGCTGTAATTGACCTCGCTCGTGCGACCCACGGGTACGACGATGGCGCCCAGATCTCCGAGCACCATACTGGCCGTAGTACCCGCACCACCGGTGGCACCGAGCACGAGGACCTTCTTACCGGCAACCTCAACGCCCAACTCTTCGACCAGGCACTGAAAGCCAAAGTAGTCGGTGTTGTCGCCGCGCAGGCGGCCGTCGGGCAGGCGCGTGATGGTGTTGACGTTGCCCATGCGCTCGGCGAGCGGGCTCAGCTCGTCCAGGTATTCCATGACGGCGCGCTTGTAGGGGATGGTCACGTTGGTGCCCTCCCATTCGTCGCCCGTCATAAAGGCCGCAAGATCCTCGGGCTCGCGCTCAAAGCGCACGTACTCGAGCCCCGCGAGCTCTTTGTAGATGGTCGGGGTATAGCTGTGGCCCAGCACGCGGCCCAGCACGCCGTAGGGGCGGGTTGCGGCGGTATCGGTCATCTAGAGCACCTCCGTGTAGCTGCCAAAGTAGGTGAAACTCTCGCACACGTCGTCGATGGAATCGAGCAGGTCGTCGAGGGCCTTGCTGCCAAAGGGGCAGTCCAGATCAAAGTAGAACATAAACTCAAAGTCGCGGCCGGGGATGGGGCGGCTCTCGAGCTTGATGAGGTTGATATTGAGTGCGTAGAAGCGCTCGAGTACACGATAGAGTGCGCCCGGCTCGTTGGCCGTGGTGATCATGAGCGAGGTGCGGTTGGCGCCGGGGTAGACGCGCGGCTCGCGGCTGATGACGACAAAGCGCGTGTAGTTGTTGTCCGAGTCCTGAATGTTGGGCTCCAGCACCTCCAGGCCATAGAGTGCCGCGCAGCTGCGCGATGCGATGGCGGCAACATCGGTGCGCTCGGAGCTGGCGACCATCTCGGCCGACATGGCTGTGTTGGGGTACTTGGTGGCGTGCAGGCCGTGCGCCTCGATAAAGCTGGCGCACTGCGCGATGGCCTGACCGTGGCTGTAGACCTCGCGTATGTCCGCGAGCTTGGTGCCGGGCTTGACGAGCAAGTTGTGGTCGATCTTGAGGCGCAGCGAGCGCACGATATGGAAGTCGAACTGTGCAAGCAGGTCGTAGACGGCGTTGACCGAGCCGGCGGTGGAGTTCTCGATGGGTAGCACGCCAAACTCGCAGAAGCCGTCGCGCACAGCGCGCATAACGCCTTCGAAGGTCTCGAAAAACGCGATGTCGGGCACGTCGAAGAGTTTGCACGCGGCGATCTGGCTATAGGCACCTTCCACGCCCTGGCAGGCAACGGTGGCCGTTTGAGGGAAGGCCGTGTCGGAGGCTGCAACCGTGGCGTGGGCCTTTTGCGAGACGGTGATGCCCTTGAGCTCGTTGATATAGCGCTGCTGCTCGGCCTTGCTCATGCTCATGAGGAGACGGAACAGGGTGATGGTCTGCGCCTCGTAGCGCTCGGGTGCGCGGCTGGCGAGGTTGTTGAGCTTGGAGCGCTCGCGGGCGGGGTCGAAGACGGCCTTGCCCATCTCGATTTTTGACTTGGCGACTTCGGTGGCAATGTCCATGCGCTCGACAAAGCTGTTGAGGAGCGTGGTGTCGATGCCATCGATGGCCTGGCGAATATCGGCAAGGTCCATGGAGGCCCCTTTCACGTAACGGCTGAGTTGACAGGCAACCCAGGCGAGTCGGGTTAGAGCTGGGCGGCGTCCTCGAGGAGGGCGTCCCAAATCGCGAGGGCGGCGGCTGCCACGGCTACGGGTACGGCGCGCGGGACGATGCAGGGATCGTGGCGGCCGTGGACCGAGAGCTCGGCATTTTCCATAGCGTCCATGTCCACCGTTTGCTGCTCGCGGCCAATCGAGGGCGTCGGCTTTACGGCCATGCGCCACATGACGGGCGCGCCGGTCGAAATACCGCCCAGGATGCCGCCGGCGTTGTTGGACTCGACCTCGATCTCGCCGGTCTCGACATCGATGCGATACGGATCGTTGTTCTCGCTGCCGCGCATGGCGGCCACGGCAAAGCCCATGCCAAACTCCACGCCCTTTACGGCGGGAATCCCGAACGCGATTTGAGCGATGCGGTTCTCGATGCCGTCAAACATGGGGTCGCCGATGCCCGCGGGAAGCCCGTAAATGCCGCACTCCACGATGCCGCCAATGCTGTCGAGTTCGTCGCGCGCGGCTAGGATCTCCTCGCGCATACGGCCGGCTGCGGCGGCGTCAATGCACGGCAGATCGTTCGTAAGGATCGCCTTGCGGTCGGCCTCGCGATAGACCATATCGTCCATCGGCAGGTCGGAGATGCCGCCGATCTGCGCCACGTGAGCCATCACCCGAATACCGCGGGCCTCGAGTGCCTGCAGCGCAATGCCGCCGGCGATGCATAAGGGTGCCGTTAGGCGGCCGGAAAAATGCCCACCACCAGCGACATCGTGCATGTTGTGATACTTTACGCGCGCAGGGAAGTCCGCATGTCCGGGACGGGGCTTGCGGCGCAGCTCGGAGTAATCCTTGGAGCGCGTGTTGGTGTTCTCGATAATCGCGGCGATGGGCGCGCCGGTGGTATGTCCATCGACAACACCGGCGATGATGTGGGCGGCGTCGGCCTCGCGGCGTTTGGTCGCGGTCTCGTCGCGACCGGGGGCGCGACGGTCGAGGAAGGCCTGCAGCTGCTCCTGGTCAACAGCGATGCCCGCCGGGATGCCATCGAGTGAGCAGCCGATGGCGGGGGAGTGCGACTGGCCGAAAATGCTCAGATGCAAGACGTTGCCAAAGGTCGAGGACATGCTATTCCTCCTCGAGTGTGACCTTGCCGCCCAGCAGACGGTAGTGGTCGAAGAAATCGGGATAGGACTTGTTGACGGCCTCGGCGCCGTGGATCACGACCTCGCCGGTGGCACGGCTTGCGGCGATGGCGGCCATCATGGCGATGCGATGGTCGTTGTGCGAATCGACCTCGCCGCCGGTAAAGGCATCGACACCCTTGATGATGAGGTCATCGCCGGCAATGCGCACCTGCGCGCCCAGCGCGGTGAGCTCGCGGGTGGTGGTGACCAGGCGGTCGGATTCTTTGATACGCAGACGGGCGCAATCGCGGATAAAGGTGCGGCCCTGTGCCAGCGAGGCCACGGCCGAGATAACGGGTACCAGGTCGGGAATGTCGTGGGCGCTCATCTCAAAGCCGGCGAGCTTGTCGGACTGCACGGTGGCGGCGTTGGTGGAGCGCACGATGCGGGCGCCAAAGCGCGAAAGCGCAGCAAGCACGTTGCGGTCGCCCTGTGCGGAGCTCAGCGACACACCCTCCACGGTGATGGGGTCGGAGCCGATGGCGCCGGCGCACAGCCAAAAGGCGGCGTTGGACCAGTCGCCCTCGACGGCTACGCTGCCGGGCGTGCGGTACGAGCCGCTGCTTACGCGGAAGTTCGTGACCTCGGGCTGGCCGTCCTTGGCCGGAATACGCTCGACGTTGACCTCGACGCCAAAGGCCTTCATTGCCTGGATCGTCAGGTTAATGTACGGGCGGCTCTCGATCAGGCCGGTCACCTGTACGCAGGAGGGCTGGGCCAGCAGCGGTGCTGCCAGCAGTAGGCCCGAGATGTACTGTGAGCTCACGTTTCCCGGCAGCACAAAGGTGCCCGGGCGCATGCGTCCGCTCGTCTTGAGCGGAAAACCGCCCAGACCCTGTAGGTCGCAGCCGGCGGCGATGATCTCGTCCGAGAGCGGGGACAGCGGGCGGGCGCCCAGACGACCCTGGCCCACAAAGGTGGCCTCTGCGCCCAGCGCGCAGGCGACGGGCAGTATAAAGCGCAGCGTGGAGCCGCTTTCGCCGCAGTCGAGCGTGCCGCCGGCAAGGGCCTTGAGCAGGCCAAACTCAATACTCTTCATAGTGGGGTGGACCTGGAAGCCGTCCTCGACGGTTTCGATGCGAGCGCCCAGGGCCGTAAGGCAACGCACCGTGGCCTCGATGTCGGCGCAGGTGGTGTTACAGGTGACGTGTGTCTCGCCGTTGGCAAGCGCAGCGCAGATAATCAAGCGGTGCGCCATCGACTTGGATGCGATGGCGGGAACGGTGCCCTTGAGCGGGGACGGGGTGATGCGGGCTAGCATGCGGATGCGTCTCCCTTCTGGCCGAGGCCCTCGGCAATGAGTTCGTGGAAAGTGGAAAGCGGCGTGCGGTCGATGCTGCAACGGCCAATGTCGTGCGGAATTACCAGGTCGATAGTGTCACCGGCGCGCTTTTTGTCGTGGAGTGCCTCGGCAAAGACGGCGTCGGCCGAAAGCCTGCAGCGGGTCTTGAGGCCGTGGCGCGCGCAGAGCTCCTCGATGCGAGCGGGAAGTTCGGCGTCGCAAATGCCGTGCAAGGCCGCGGCGCGCGTGATGATGCCCATGCCGATCGAAACGCAGTTGCCGTGCCCCAGCTCAAAGTTCTCGCAGGCCTCGACGGCATGTCCGGCGCTGTGTCCAAAGTTGAGGAGCTTTCGCTGGTTGGTTTCGCGCTCGTCGGCGACGACCACGGCGCGTTTGATGTCGATATTGCGGGCGATGATGAGTGCTACGCGGGCCACATCGCGGTTGAGCAGCTCCAGCGTGAGCGGGGTTTTCTCCAACTCGGCGAAGAGCTCGGGGTCGGCGATCACGGCGTGCTTGACGACCTCGCCGCAGCCGTCGGCGAACTGCTCAGGCGTTAGGGTGGCAAGGCACCCCACGTCGGCGATAACCACGCTCGGCTGCCAAAAGGCACCGGCGAGATTTTTGCCGGCGGCCAGGTCGATGGCCGTCTTGCCGCCCACCGACGAGTCCACCATGGCGAGCAGGCTCGTGGGGATCTGCACAAACTTGCAGCCACGCATGTAGGTGGCGGCCACAAAGCCGGCCACGTCGCCCACGACGCCGCCGCCGAGCGCCACGATCACGTCGGAGCGCGAAAGCTCGTGCTCGGCCACAAACTCCAAGATGTTGATGTAGGTCTCGGCGCGCTTGTGTGCTTCGCCGGCCTCGAAGGTGTAGATGCTTACCTCGTAGCCTGACGCCTCCAGGCTCTGCTTAACGGGCATCTGGTAGAGCGGGCCCACGTTGGTGTCCGTCACGATGACGGCCTTGGTGCCGCCGGCAGTGGCGCGCACGAGCGGTCCCGCCTGCTCCAGCAAAAACGTGCCAACATGCACCCGGTAGGGGCGTGCGGTGTCGATATCGATGGTAATCGCCATAAGCTATGGTCCTTTCGACCTGGCGTGATAGGTGGTCTAGTGGGAGGCCTCGTCGTCGAGCGCGCGCTTAATGCGGTCGCCCTCGGCAAGGAGATTCTCCAGATAGCGCTGGTCGCGGTCCTTAAGGGCGCGGCTGTAGGCGCCGAGCGAGTCGATCAGGTGGTCGATCTCGAAGGCGAGCGCGTCGGCGTCGTCGATCATGAGCTCGGACCACATCTGCGGGTTGAGGTGCGCCACGCGGGTGAGGTCGCGGTAGCTGCCGGCCGAAAAGCCGTGGTGGACCTGGGCAGTGGGGCTCTTGACGTAGGCGTTGGACACCACGTGCGCAAGCTGACTCGTGAAGGCGATGACGCGGTCGTGCTCGGCGGCGCTGGTCACGCTGAACTTGCCAAAGCCCAGGGGGCGCACCATCTCGCGCACCTGGCCCAAAAGCTCCAGCTTAAGTGTATCGTCCACCGCGGGTGGCACGAGCACGAGCGGGGCGCCCTGGAACAGGTCGGCGCGGGAGTGCGCATAGCCCGAGTACTGCGTGCCCGCCATGGGGTGCGCACCCACAAAGTAAAAGCCGTGCTCGCGGGCAAGCTCAAAGGCGCGCTCGCACACGATGCCCTTGACACCCACCGTGTCGATCACCGCGGGACCCATGATGGCGTCGGTGTCGGTGGCGTCGGCGAGCGCCTGGGCGTGCGCCTCGAGCCACTCGATGCATGCCTCGGGATAGCAGGCAAGGACGATGATGTCGCATTCGCCGAGTGTCTTGTCGTTGAGCTCTCCGGCGACAGTGCCCATGCTGGCGGCCGTCATGACGTCGTCATCGGGGTCCCAGGCCAGCACGCGGACGCCCGCCTGCGCATAGCCGCGGGCAAAGCTTCCGCCGATGAGGCCCAGGCCCACGATACCGGCGCACTTGGGGCCGCCCTGGTTAACACGCGCGTTTCTCACCGTACCCATGGGCTACTCCATGGTCTCTTGGCAGACAACTTCGCGGATTGCTCGGATGCGGCGCATGGTGTCGTCGAACTGATCGGGGGTGAGGGCCTGGGCGCCGTCGGACCAGGCACGGCTCGGCTCGTCGTGGACCTCGATCTCCAGACCGTTGGCGCCGCAGGCGGTCGCGGCGAGCGCCATGGGCTCGACGTAGCGGGTGTAGCCGGTGGCGTGGCTGGGGTCGGCGACGACGGGCAGGTGCGACAGGTGGTGCAGCACCGGCACGGCGTTGAGGTCGAAGGTATTGCGGGTGCGGGTCTCGAAGGTGCGGATGCCGCGCTCGCACAGGATGACGTTGTCGTTGCCCTCGCTCATGATGTACTCGGCGGCCATAAGCAGCTCGTCGATCGTGCCGGACATGCCGCGCTTGAGCAGAATTGGGGTCTGGGTCTTGCCGACCTCCTTGAGCAGGGGAAAGTTCTGGGCGTTGCGGGCGCCGATCTGCATGACGTCAATCTTCTTGTCCAAGAAGACCTGCACGTCGCGTGGGTCCATGATCTCGGTGACGATCGGCATGTCGAGCTCGGCAGACGCCTCGCACAGCAGGTCGAGGCCGGCGGGACCCATGCCCTGGTAGGCGTAGGGGGAGGTGCGGGGCTTGTAGGCACCGCCGCGCAGCATCGTGGCGCCGGCGGCCTTTACGCGGCGTGCGATGCGAATGAGGTTCTCGCCCTCGACGGAGCAGGGGCCGGCGATGACCTGGAACTGATCGCCGCCGATCTTGACGCCGTGGCCGCAGTCGATGACGGAGTCCTCGGGGTGGAACTTGCGGTTGGCGCGCTTGAACGGCTCGGAGACGCGCTGCACGCGCTCGACGACATCCATAGACTCGAGCAGGAACGGGTCTATCTTGGTCGTATCGCCCACCAGGCCGATGATCGTCTCGTTCTCGCCGCGCGAGACATCGGTCTTCAGGCCTTTTTTCTCAATCCAGCTGACGATATGGCCGACGGCCTCGTCGCTGGCGCTCTGCTTTAAAATTGCAATCATGGTGTGCCTCTCACCTCGATGGATAACTTTTGCAAAAACGGCCCGCATTGCGAGCCGTGTATATATGGTGCATGAAAGTTTATACTATCTGACTCGCTTTTGCCTTCTAAAGTGGGCCGTTGCACCGCGTCTCCCACGTAATTGCAAAGCTTTTTCTTTTATTTTGATAGCCCGTGGTGCACTTGGGTATAATGCCAATCGTTGGCCCTATTAGCTCAGGGGATTAGAGCGTCTGCCTCCGGAGCAGAAGGCCGTTGGTTCGAATCCAACATGGGGCACCATCGAACGTAAGACCGTCCGAACCTCGCATGGTCCGGGCGGTTTTTCTTATACCGACGCGACGTGATGGGACGTGGTATGGCAGCAACGGATATCGAGCGCGGACTCTCGACCGCCGAGGTCGAGGAGCGCATCGCCGCCGGTAAGATCAACCGCAGCATGGAGCTCAAGACCAAGTCGGTCAAAGAGCTCATCATCGAGAACCTCTGCACGCTGTTCAATTTGATCAACGTGATCTTGGCGTTCCTGGTTATTTTGACCGGTTCGTTTAAGAATCTGACGTTCCTGTTCGTGGTGTTCCTCAATACCGCCATTGGCGTCATTCAGTCCATGCGTTCCAAGAAGATGGTCGATAAGCTCACGCTGCTGACCTCCAAGAAGGCTATCGCGGTGCGCGACGGCGCCGAGGTGGAGCTCGACCTGGACCAGATCGTGCTCGACGACATCATCCGCCTGGGGCGCGGCGACCAGATTCCCGCTGACGCCGTGGTGGTTTCGGGCGAGGCGCTCGTGAACGAGAGCCTGCTGACGGGCGAGAGCGACCTTATTAAGAAACAGCCCGGTTCCGAGCTCATGAGCGGCAGCTTTATCGACTCGGGCCTGCTGCGCGCCCGCGTGATCCATGTCGGCGCCGACAACTACGTGGCTAAGATCAATAACGAGGCCAAATACGTCAAAAAGGTCAATTCCGAGATCATGAACGCGTCTAACGCCATCGTGCGCTTTGCGAGCATCATCATGATCCCGCTCGGTTTGGCGTTGTTTGCCTCGAGTGTGAGCGAGCTGTGGGATGCCGCGGGAACCCCGGGCGATAGCGCGCTTTCGTGGTGCTTCTCCGAGCTGTTGGCTGGTCATGTGCCTTCGTCGGCGCTGCTGTCCACGGTGGGCGCCCTGCTGGGCATGATCCCGCAAGGCCTGGTGCTTCTGACCTCGTCGGTGCTCGCCATCGCCACGGTGCGCCTGGCTCGCCGCAAGGTGCTGGCACAGCAGCTCTACTGCATCGAGACGCTCGCTCGCGTCGACGTGCTGTGCCTGGACAAGACGGGCACCATCACGTCGGGCCGCATGGAGGTCGAGGGCACGTATCCGCTGCCGGTTGAGGGCGTGAGCCTAGGCGCCGGCTCGGACGCGGCGGCTGTTCCCGTCGATACCACGGTGCTCGATTTTGCGCTGGCTAACGTGGCGCGTGCGACTTCGGCCGATGCCAACGAGACCTGCCAGGCGCTGCTCAACTATTACGCCGACCGTCCGGTCGAGGTGTCTGAGCCGCTGTCGGTCATTCCGTTCTCGTCCTCCAAAAAGTGGAGTGGCGCGTCGTTTGCGCAGGGCTCCTATGTGATGGGTGCGGCGCAGTTTGTGCTCTCTGATCGTGTGTTTTCGCAGGTCGAGAACCGTGTCGCCGAGCTTGCCGATACCTGCCGCGTGCTCGTGGTGGCGCGCGTGGACGGCTTTACGCCCGATGGCGATATGGTGGGCGAGGCCGAGCCCGTGGGCTTTGTAACCATCCGCGACGAGATTCGTACCTCGGCGGCCGAGACTATTGGCTACTTTAACGAGCAGGGCGTGACCCTCAACGTGATCAGTGGCGACGACCCGCGTACGGTGTCGTCGATCGCGCGCGTGGTGGGCGTGCCGGGGGCGGACGCCTATGTAGACGCCACGACGCTCGATACGCCGGCCAAGCTCGATGCCGCAGTGGACCGCTACCATGTCTTTGGTCGTGTGACCCCGCAGCAGAAGCGCGAGCTCGTGCAGGCGCTCAAGCGCCGCGAGCACACCGTGGCCATGACGGGCGACGGCGTCAACGACGTGCTGGCGCTTAAGGAGGCCGACTGCTCCGTGGCCATGGCAGCCGGCTCCGATGCCGCGCGTAACGTGGCCGAGATCGTACTTGTCGACAACGATTTTGCCTCGATGCCCGCCGTGGTGGCCGAGGGCCGTCGCTCCATCAACAACCTGCAGCGTTCGGCCTCGCTGTTCCTGACCAAGACGCTGTTTTCGATGGGCCTGGCGGCGCTGTGCATCGCGCTGCCGCCGTACCCCTTCGAGCCCATCCAGATGACGCTCATTAACTTCTTCTGCATCGGCGCGCCGGGCTTTGTGTTGGGCCTGGAGCCCAACAATGCTCGCGTGAAGGGTGCGTTTTTGACCAACGTACTCAAGCGTGCACTGCCGGCGTCGATTGCGGTCATTTTGGCTGCGGCGCTCGATATCTTTGTGGCGCGCGTGTTTGGCTTTAGCCAGCTCACGCTGTCTACGATGTGCCTGCTTACGTCGTGCGCGGCGAGCGTCAGTCTGATCTGGCGCATCTCGCAGCCGCTCACACCCTTACGAGTGGTGCTCTTTGTGTTTGTAGTCGCCGGCATCTTGGTGGGCGTTATCGGATTCCCGGAGCTGCTGTCCATTGCCAACCTGTCGATGGGCCAGATGGTTATCTTGGCTGTCATCGTGGTCTTTACCTGCTCGGTGTTCTTTAAGCTCGCCACGATGATGGATTCGCTCAAGCCGCGTCGTCGTCATGCCGCAACTGGTTTTGGCCGCGGTGTGCGCGTCCGCCTGGGTCGCGGTGGCGGCAAGGTGAGCTCGACGGGTTCGACGGCCGAGCGTTTTGCCAAGCGCTTCGCCGCCGACATGGCGCAGCGCCGCGAAGATCGCACCGTTCGCGAGGCCGAGGCCCGCGCGCTCGAGGGCGTGGCCCAGGCTCAGCCCAAGAAAAAGAGGAGTGCCGGAGCCAAGCGCTCCCGCGTGACGAAGTCCGCCCAAGGCATCAAAGTCTCGATGCCAAGCAAAAAGAAGAAGTAGCTATGCGCCCTGGCGATGTTGAATTGGTGCCTTGTTCCTGTGGGGCCGTGGCGATGTTATGCTCTAACCTCGATTGTTTGAATTGCTTCGAAAAGAGGATGCCGTGATCTGCCCGCATTGCCTTAAGACTATCGAGGACGGCGCCTCGTTTTGCCCCTACTGCAACGCCTATGTGGGTCCGGGCGATGGTCCCGAGCACACCGAGTTCGTGTTCTGTGAGGGCTGCGGTGCCCGTCTTTCTCCGCATGATCGCACGTGCCCAAAATGCGGACGCCCTGCTCCGGGTATCCTCTCCGAGGACGCGGCCGCATCCGACCTGGCAGCGGGCCGCACAGCGGGCTTTCCGCGCCTAACGCAAGAGCAGATCGATACCGAGGTGCCTCATGCGCCCGCCTCGGCTGCCGCTGTTCTTTCGGACGCCGCCGATCCTAACGAGACCTGCGTGCTGCCGGCTTTCGATAAGGATTTCGGTATCCCCAAGGTCGATATTCCCACGCCCGTTTCCCTGCATGACGATGCTCAAAAACCCAAGCGCAAGGTGCATCCCGACGAGGACGCCTATCACAAGCACAAGCGTCATATCCCCAAGCCGCTCATCGTCATCGCGGTCCTTGCCGTCGTTTGCGGCGGTGCCTATTGGTTCGTGACGGCCGATCCCATGGGTGTCATGCCTGCCTTCTACGACCAGTTTGGCCAGGCTGCGCAGACGACCTTCCCCACGCGCCAAAAGGGCGAGGCGACTGAGGACGATACCAAGCAAGACGATTCTGCCGAGGTGGTCCAGGAAGAAACCGTGCTGACCGATGATCGGCTCTATACCAGGCTCGACGGTCTGTATCAGACCATCGTGTCCTACGGTGACGAGGACCAGATCGGCGAGGTCATCGATTCCTTTAACAACGGTTATCTCCGAACGCCGCTGTCCACCCGTCAGGAGCTGTCGCAGAGTGCCTACGCCCTGCGCGACCAGATCAAAAAGACGCAAGATGAGCTCAACAACCTTAAGTACCAGGACGATACGGTCTATGCGGACGACATCGCCCACTTAAAGCAGCTTGCCGAGTGGATGTACGAGCGTGTCGACGTGATCTGCCAGAGCTGGGATATCTCGCTGGCCATTCCTGATGGTGAGTCGATGAGTTCCCACCAAAGCGAGATCCTGGCGCCCATCGCGCAGAGCGGCAACAGCGCGCTGAACCAGTACGACGCCAATGTGGGCTCCTGGAAGCCGCAGCAGCGTTCCTAAAATTAGTTCGCCATAGTCGGCATAACCTACGTGCGCAATTGATGTAAGCGCATGCTTATTGCTACAATTCGTACAAATATGCTTTAAACGCACGAGGAAGGAACCACATGTTTGGTTTTAAGAAAGAGCTCTACACGCCCGAGTATCAGCTTGCCGGCGACGAGTGCGCCGTTATCGAGACGTCGAAGGGTACCATCAAGGTCAAGTTTGACGGTGAGGGCGCTCCCATTCATGTCGCGAACTTCTGCGAGCTTTCCACGATGGGTTTCTATGATGGCCTTAAGTTCCATCGCTATGTGCCCGGCTTTGTCATTCAGGGCGGCGACCCCAATACCCGCGATATGTCCGGCGCCGACGTCGCTGCCGGTCTTGAGGGCCCTGACGGCATGCCCGGTACCGGTGGTCCCGGCTACTGCATCAAGGGCGAGTTTGCCACCAATCCGCGCAACAGCCATGTCGATGGCGCCCTTGCCATGGCACGCTCCATGGATCCCGATTCCGCGGGTTCGCAGTTCTACTTCTGCTTGGGTGCCCAGCATAACCTCGATTCCGGTTACACCGTCTTTGGTACCACGGTCGAGGGTCTCGATGTGATTTCGCAGCTGCGTGCCGGCGACGAGATCGTCCATGTCGAGATCGTTCACGAGTAAAGGGGATTTCCTTGAATAGCCAGCTGATCCAACAGGGCCGTGCCGCTTACCGCGCGGGTGATTTTTCCGCTGCAGCCCAGATGCTTGGGGCGGCAAAAACTCCCGATGAGATTATGGGCGAGGCCGATCACCTTCGTGGCAACGCCTTGATGCACCTGGGCATGTATGCCGAGGCCGCCGAGGCCTATGCCGCCGCCCTCAACGACGGCACCTATGGCAAGCGCGGCGCGCTGCTCACCAACCGCGGCAAGGCACTCGCCGCCGTGGGCGACTACACGACGGCCGCTCAGGCGTTCTCTGCCGCTACGCAGGACGCTTCTTATGCCACGCCGTTCAAGGCCTATCTGGGCCTGGGTAACGCGCTGTTCCAGTCGGGCGACTATGCCAACGCGGGTACTGCTTTCCGTCAGGCTGCCATCGACGGCGCCAATCCGGCTCCTGCCGCCGCACTCGGCGAGCTCGGTCGTTGCTTCATTAAGCTCGGCCGTCCGGCGGATGCCGTGGAGACCTACCGTACGGCTATCGACTTTGCCGGCCCCCGCGACGACACGCGTGCGCTCAACGCCGGCATGGGTCAGGCGCTTTCTGCCGCCGGCCGTCCCTCCGACGCACTCGACGCCTTTAACTCCGCTACTGCCGATGGTATCTACCAGCTCACCTCCGAGCAGGCCGATGAGCTTGCCCGCGTGCACGATTCGCTTGCCGCGCTGTCTGCCCAGACGGCTATGGCCACGGCTCCGGCGCCCGCGATGGACGCTCCTGCCGTCGATCCGCTCGATCCTACGGGCGCGACCGGTCAGTTTATGCCCGATCCCTCGGACACCGGCTTCTTTACGCTGTCCGAGTCCGAGATGGTCCAGCAGGACCGTCAGGATCGTAAGCAGGCCAAGGTCCGTCGTCGCCACCGCCACACGGGTCTCAAAGTCTTCATCGTGCTGCTTCTGCTCATTTTGATCGCCGTGGGCGGTCTGGGCTTTGCCTACACGCGCGGCTTTGGCTTCCCGTCCCAGGAGTCTGTCGTTACCGATCTGTTCCAGGCTGCCGGCGACGGTGACACCGCAAAGGCCGAGTCTTGCCTGGCCTCGAGCCTGTCCGAGGACGCCAAGTCGATGATCATCTCTTCGATTCCGCAGGGTGCCACCGTGTCCGTCGAGGGCATGGATCAGTCCATGACCGAGACGACCGCTAAGGTGAAGGCATCGCTGTCCAAGGGCGGCGAGCAGGAGTACACCGTCAAATTCGTGCGCTCCGACAACCATATCGGCTGGGCCGTTTCCTCGCTCGATATGGATTTCTCGGCTGCTGACAACCAGTAGTGACCTTATGGGATTTAGCTTTGCCCGGCGCTTCACCGCAAGTGAGGTGCCGGGCTTGCGCTAGTATGATGAGCTAGTAGTTTTCCAGCAATCATCCAACACATCAGGAGTTGCGTTGTTTTCTTTGATGGATATGTTCTTCGGTAGCTATGCGGGCGATCTTGCCATCGACCTCGGCACCGCCAATACGCTTGTCTCCGTGCGCGGCAAGGGCATCGTCATTCGCGAGCCCTCTGTAGTCGCCATCGACAAGAACGACGAGCGCATCCTGGCGGTCGGTATCGAGGCAAAGCGCATGCTCGGCCGTACGCCCGGCAACATCGTGGCCGTTCGTCCCCTGAAGGACGGCGTCATCGCCGACTTCGATGTTACAGAGGCTATGCTTCGCTACTTTATCGACAAGGCGTCCGAGAAGCGCTATCCGTGGACCCCGCGTCCGCGCGTTGTCGTCTGCGTTCCCTCCGGTGTCACGTCGGTCGAGAAGCGTGCTGTCTTTGAGGCCACGATCCAGGCCGGCGCTCGCCAGGCCTATCTGATCGAAGAGCCTATGGCCGCCGCTATCGGCGCCGACCTGCCCGTCGAGGAGCCTACCGGCTCCATGGTCATCGACATCGGTGGCGGTACCACCGAGGTTGCCGTTATCGCTATGGGCGGCATCGTCGTCTCGCAGTCCATCCGTATTGCCGGCGACGAGTTCGATCAGGCCATCCTCACGCACGTTCGCGATGCCTACAACTTGGCCATCGGCGAGCGTACGGCAGAGGACATCAAGATCAAGGTCGGCTCCGCCGTGCCGCTCAAGGACGAGCTCGACGTCGAGGTCAACGGCCGCGACGTGATCACCGGTCTGCCCAAGACCGTGCGCATCGAGAGCGAGGAGATTCGTCGCGCACTCAACAAGCCGCTCGACGAGATGGCCAAGGCCGTCAAGGACGCGCTCGACGCTACGCCTCCCGATCTTGCCTCGGACCTTATGTACTACGGCATTTTGCTGACCGGTGGCGGCGCGCTGCTGCGCGGTCTCGACGTGCGCCTGCGCGATGAGACCGGCGTTTCGGTCAACGTCAGCCCCACGGCGCTCGATAACGTTGTTAACGGCTGTGCCCGCGTGCTCGAGGCCAATGCGTTTGATGGCGGCTTCGTCCAGACCAATGCTTAATTTCCAAAAGGTGGATTCCATTTGGCACGATCTTCGGGTTTCTCCACAAATCTGAATACCAAGCGACAATCAACGGGTATGCGCCCGTTGATTGTTTTCAGCCTGATTTCGGTGTTGCTGCTCACGTTTTACATCCGCGAGGGCGAGGCAGGACCGATTCATGCCGTGCGTTCGGGCGTAACGACGATTACCTCGCCGGTGCGCTTTGTGGGCTCGGCCGTGGCGGCTCCCTTCAATGCTATCGGCAACGTGTTTTCTAACCTTACGGCGTCGCAGGACACGCTCGACGAGCTCAAGAAGCAAAACGAGGAACTGACCTCTAAGGTTGCTGAGCTCTCCGAGGCTCAAAAGACCGCCGAGCGTCTGGAGGGGCTGGTCGGCCTGCAGTCGACCTATAACCTCAAATCGACCGCTGCTCGTATCGTTGGTGCCTCCGGCGATGCCTGGACCTCGACCGTTACCATCGACAAGGGCTCTGCCGACGGCCTTACCATCAACATGCCCGTGACGAGCTCTGCCGGTGTTATCGGCCAGATCATCGAAGTCTCGGCCAAGACGTCCACCGTGCGCCTGATTGGCGACGAGAACTCGGGTGTGTCCGCCATGGTACAGGACACGCGCGCCCAGGGCATGCTGCAGGGTCAGGCTGACGGCACGCTGCGTCTTGAGTACGTGAGTGTCGACTCCGACGTTAAGGTTGGCGACATTATCGTGACCTCGGGCATTGGCGGCGTGTTCCCCAAGGGTCTACCGCTCGGCACCGTCTCGTCGGTCGAGAAATCGGCAAACGACGTGTACTACACCATTGTGGTGCGCGCTCAGACCACGGCCGAGAACAACGAGGAAGTGCTGGTCATCACCTCGCTGACCGACGAACAGTCGGCCTCGGATGAGGACGTGAGCACGGCTAACAGCACGCCGCAGGGAACGTCGCGCGACGCTGCGACCAAGACGAAGGACGAGAGTTCGGATGACAGTTCCGATACGTCCGAGACGACCGATTCCGGCTCGAGCGAATAGGGGGCATGTCCATGGATCTACACGAGCAGGGGATGAGCTCCCGCACGTTTGTGATCGCCGCCATCGTGTGCGTGCTGCTGCAGGCAGGCCTGGCGCCGCAGATTTCCATTGCGGGCGGTCGCGTCAACTTCATGATTATCCTGGTGTGCCTAAGCGTGTTCTCGGGCGACCCGACCCGTGCCGTCGTGTGCGGTTTTTGCAGCGGCTTGTTCTATGACCTGTCCGCTGCCGTGCCGGTGGGCGTTATGTCGCTCCTGCTGACCGTGGGTTCTTTTGCCCTGGTGCACAGCGCCGTCGGCCAGACGGGCGGTACCCCGAGTGCGCGCGGCATCACTGTGGGCGCCTTCGCGCTTGTCATTAATGTGATCTACAGCATCATCTTGCTGTTTATGGGTTTGGAGACGAGCTTTGTCGTGGCGATCTTCGGCCATGCGCTGCCGTCCTCGATCCTGACGGGTTTGGTTGCCATTCCGTTTTTGATGTCCGGCGTCGTGCCGCAGTCCGGCTATGGATTCTCCGCACGTGGCGGACGCCAGACGGGTATGCGCTTTAAGCCCAAGACCCGCAAGCTCAAATAGGGGAGGCCCGTAGATGTCTTCCCAGTTGACGGTTATTATCGCCGGTATCGTGCTGGTTGTGGCCATCGTGGTCGCGCTGGTCATCATGCGTCGTGGCGATTCCCGTTTTACCTACGATACACAGCATGGAACGGCCCCGCGCGCCACTGAGGGCGAGGGCAATACCGCGGCGACCGCCTTTAAGGGCCGCTTTTCCATCCTCACCACGGGTGTGGGCGCGATGTTTGCGGCGCTTGCCGTCAAGCTGTGGGGCATGCAGATGGTCTCGTCGGACTATTACGAGAAGCAGGCCAATAGTAATCAGACTCGCACCGTTACCACACCCGCTGTGCGCGGTCGCATCCTTGACCGCAATGGCGTGGCGCTTGTCCAGAACCGTCCCTCACTTGCTGTCGTGGCCTACCGCGACCTTGCGGAGGATGAGGTTCTGGTTCGCCATCTTGCCAACGTGCTTGGAATGCCTTACGTGGCGGTCCTTCGCAATATTCAGGACAATACAGAGGGCGCTCAGAGCCTGCATACCATCGCGACGGACGTCCGTCGCTCCACGGTTGCCTATATTCAGGAGCATGCCGGCGAGTTCCCGGGCGTCAAGATTGCCGAGCGTACCGAGCGCCAGTATCCATATGGCGAGACGGCATGCCATATCTTGGGCTATACCGGCACCATTACCTCCGAGCAGCTCGAGGCCCAGAATAAGAAAACCTCTGGCGATGATGATGCTTCTGCTGGCAAGATTACGTACCAGTCGGGCGATATCGTGGGCCAGGCGGGCGTTGAGAGCTACTACGAAAACCTGCTGCAGGGTATTCGTGGCGAGCAGACCGTCAAGGTCGATGCCTCGGGCAATGTGACCGGTCAGGCCGGCGCCGTGCCGGCGAAGGCCGGCTCCGACATTAAGCTCACGCTCGACCTTAAGATCCAACAGGCCTGCGAGACGGCACTGGCGAGCGCTATCGAGCTTGCCAAGACCACTGGCTACAGCAATGCCGGCAACGGCGCTGTGGTGTGTCTCGATCCCAACAATGGCGAGATCCTGGGCATGGCGAGCGAGCCCAAGTTCGATCCGTCCGTCTTTATCGGCGGCGTCTCAAATGACGTGTGGACCGAGCTCAATGATGACAAGGGTTCGCACCCGCTGCTCAACCGCGCCATTAGCGGACAGTACATGTCGGCTTCGACCATCAAGCCGCTCTCGGCACTGGCCGGTCTTGAGTTTGGAACCTACACGTCGGGGCAGACGACCAACTGCACGGGCTATTGGACGGGTCTGGGCAAGTCGTGGGGCAAGTACTGCTGGCTGCATTCCGGCCACGGCACCATGACGCTGCAGTCGGGTATCGCCAACTCGTGCGACCCCGTCTTCTACGACATGGGCAAGGCGTTCTTTTATGACGAGAAACATTCCGAGGGGCTGCAGGAGGTCTTTCGTCGCTGGGGCCTAGGCAAGACCTGCGGTATCGATCTGCCGAGTGAGGGCGCGGGCCGTATTCCCGATGCCGAGTGGAAAGAGTCGTACTTCACCGACGCATCTGCCGAGGACCGCAAGTGGAATGCCGGTGATATGACGAACATTGCCATCGGCCAGGGCGACATCCTGGTGACGCCCCTGCAGATGGCGTGCGCCTATATGGGTCTTGCCAACGGCGGCAAACAGTACGTGCCTCACGTGTTTTTGTCTGCCGTGTCGCGCGATGGCGACGGCGATGCCTATAAGTACAACGGCAAGGGCAAGAAGAAGCGCCTGGAGGCCAAGATCAACAGCGATTCGGATTTGGCTCTAGTTCGCAACGGCATGCACGACGTGATTTACACGGCATCGACGTCCCTGGCGGCGCACTTTGGCACCCTGACGCCGCAGGTATACGGTAAGTCGGGCACGGGCGAGAAAAGCGGCGAGGACGAATACGCTTGGTTCTGCGCCTATGCACCGGCCGATGACCCCAAGTATGTCATCGCTACTGTCCTGGAGCAGGGCGGCGGTGGCTCAGATACCGCGATGCATGTCGTGCGCGACGTGCTCGGCGTGATTTATGACGAGCCCGATACCTCTTCGGCCTCGGGCGATTCTTCGGTTCGATAGGAGGTTGCGATGGATTTTTCTCCGGCGGATCTGTTCCGTTCAACCAAGACCGGCTCTCGCAGCAGCCTGGACCGTGTCAACAAGCAACTTTCGGCCTCGCGCGGCACGTTTCGCCAAAAGGTGCATATCGGTGTGCTCGTGGCTACTGTGGCCCTCGTCGCCTACGGTGCCATCATCATCTGGTCGGCTTCGCAGTTTAAGGCCGATGCTTCGTTCTCACGCCATCTGCTGGGAATTGGAATCGGTACGGTGCTGGCGGTGCTGGTCTGGCGTACCGACCTGCGCGGTATTTCCAATTTCTCGACGGCGTTGCTCGTCATCGACCTGATCGTGATCCTCTCGCCCAAGATTCCGGGTCTGTCCTATACAGGCGGTCTGGGCATGACGGGCTGGATCAAGATTCCCGGTATCGGCTTGACATTCCAGCCGGTTGAGCTTGCCAAGCTCATCACCATCTTCTTTATTGCTACGCTTGGCTCGCAGTATAACGGTCGCATCGATACCGTTCGTGACTACGTCAAGCTCTGCGGCATGCTGTCCATTCCGTTTTTGGCCGTCGTTGCCATGGGCGACCTGGGCTCGGGCCTGGTCGTGCTGGTTTCGGGCGCCATCGTCATTTGTATGAGCGGTGCACGCCGCGAATGGGTGCTGTCGACCTTGGCCCTGCTCGTGGGCCTGGTGGCCCTCGTTCTGGCGCTCGATTCGGTCTTTGATTCGTTGCTCGGCCACGATGTGCTCATCAAGCAGTATCAGATGAACCGTCTGACGGTCTTTATCGACCCCGATAATGCCGATTCGGACGATGCCTACAACCTGCAGCAGTCGCTTATCGCCGTTGGCTCGGGCGGCTTCTTTGGTAAGGGCCTGGGGCATGCGACGCAGTCGGCCGGCGGCTTTCTGCCTGAGTTCCACACCGACTTCGTCTTCGCCTTCCTGTCCGAGACCTTTGGCTTTTGCGGTTCCTTTTTGCTCCTGTGCCTCTACGTGCTGCTGATCTTTTCGACGATTCGCGTCGCCTTTAAGTGTGAGTCGCTCTTCTTGCGGCTCTCATGCGTAGGTATCGTCGGCATGTGGGCATTCCAGACTTTCGAAAACATCGGCATGTGCATCGGCATGATGCCGATTACCGGTATTCCGTTACCGTTTATTAGCTTCGGTTCGTCTTCGATGATGATTCAGCTGCTGACGGTGGGTATCGTACAATCCATATGGCGGCATCGTTCGGGCGCCGCGTAACCGCTGGAGGGGTTTGCTATGAAAATTCCCGTAGATAAGCTGACCCGCGCTTTTAAGATGGGCGCGTCCGTTAAGAAGGATTCCGATACGCCGGTGCGCGTCTCGGTCTATCTGGATTCGTCCGCCTCGCGCTTTCTGGCCGAGACGGTGCGTGACGCCTTTGTGCCGCAGACGACCTCGGGCATTGTGCGCGTCGAGCGTCTGGGGGAGGAGCGAATTGCTCCAAAGACCGATACCGATGTGGTGCTGGTGCTCTCGTGTGGTTCCGACCGCTTGGAGAGTGCCGTGCAGGAGCTCGTGATCGCCGGCGCGCCCGTGTGCGTGCTTGCCGAGTCTGCTGTGGAGGTGCCGTTTATCGAGGAGTCCACGCCCATGCTCGGCATGGTAGCGGCAACCGATAAGACGTATCTGCTCGAGACGCTTGCCCGCTGGATTCTCGATCGCACCGACAAGGAAACGGCTTTTGCGGCGAACTTTGCCTTCATGCGCATCGCGGCGGCCAACCGTATCATCACCTCGTGCGCGCTCACCAATATGGCGACCGGTGCGCTGGCGTTTTTGCCGGGCGCCGATTATCCCGTTATGGCGCTGGCGCAGGTGGGCATGCTCTTTGAGCTCGCTGCCGTCTTTGGACGCGGCATTAAGCCTGAGCGCGGCTACGAGGTCGCGGGCGTGCTTGCCGGCGGTCTTGTGATCCGCGCGGTCACCCGCGCACTCGTCAAGCAGACGCCGCATATTGGGTTTGCCGTCAAGGCGCTCACTGCCGCCGCGGGCACCTATGGCATGGGCCGTGCGCTCGTTTCGCTCTACGAGCGCGATGTCGACTACAGCCGTGCCAACGAGGTGGTCACTGCCACGTTCTCCCGCGTTCGCGATCTGGTGACCACGGTCGCGGGCGCTACCCGTCCTATGGCGTCCTATCAGGACACATCAGATCTCGCTGCTTAGGGGTTTTCCGTTGCGCGTTGCATACCAAGATTGTTTTCATTTAATTGAGCCGCTGCTCGCCAAGGTCGAGAAGCCGAGTCGCTATATCGATCACGAGTGGGGCACGCTTTCCAAGGCCGATGCCGACTACCGTTGCTGCCTGATCTACCCGGATGTGTACGAGGTTGGTCTGCCCAACCAGGGCATCGCCATCCTCTACAACATCCTTAACCAGGCCGAGGGCATCTCCTGCGAGCGTGGCTATGTGCCGTGGCCCGATATGGGTGATGCCATGCGCGAGGCGGGTATTCCGCTGCTGTCGCTCGAGGGTGCAGCGCCGGTCGCTTCGTTTGATATCGTCGGTCTGCATGTGCCGCACGAGATGGCGGTGACGAACTTCCTCGAGGCACTCGACCTCGCTGGTATTCCGCTGTTAGCGGCTGAGCGCACCGAGGACGACCCCATTATCATCGCCGGCGGCCCCTCGGTGTACAACCCCGAGCCGTACGCGGCCTTCTTCGATGCCATCCTCATCGGTGAGGGCGAGGAATCGCTGCTCGAGACCTGCCAGCTGCATCGCCGCCTGCGTGACGAAGGGGTCCCGCGCGTGCAGATTGTCGAGCAGCTTGCATCCATTGCCGGCAACTACGTGCCGTCGCTCTATGAGGTTCGTCACGACGAGCCCTGCTCGCCGCATGGCTACACCGTGCCGCGTGAGGGCAAGGATGCGCCGACCGTGGTCTACAAGCGCGTCGTCGAGGATTTCGGCGCCACGAATCCGCTGTCGCAGTCGTGCGTGCCCTATGCACAGCTGGTTCACGACCGCCTGTCTATCGAGATCCTGCGCGGCTGCGCCCGCGGCTGTCGTTTTTGTCAGGCCGGCATGACGTATCGCCCGGTGCGCGAGCGCTCGGCCGACCAGATCGTCTCGTCGGTGATTCAGGGTCTGGAAAAGACCGGCTATGACGAGGTGTCGCTGACCTCGCTTTCGACCACCGATCACTCCTGCATCCGCGATGTACTCGGTCGCCTGAACCGCCGTCTGGAAGATACGGGCATTCGCGTGTCCATTCCCTCGCAGCGCCTGGATTCGTTTGGCGTGGATATGGCCGAGTCGGTCGCCGGCGAAAAGAAGGGCGGCCTGACGTTCGCGCCCGAGGCCGGCAGCCAGCGCATGCGCGACATCATTAACAAGAACGTGACCGAGAAGGACCTGGACCGTGCGGCCAAGGCGGCCTTCGAGGCCGGCTGGAACCGCATGAAGCTCTACTTTATGATGGGCCTTCCCGGCGAGCGCGACGAGGACATCGTGGCCATCGCCAATCTGGCCGATCACGTGCTGGAGCTCGGTCGTTCCGTGGTGCCCAAGGCTCGTCGCGGCTCGATCTCGGTGTCCATCTCGGTTTCGGTCTTTATCCCCAAGGCTGCCACGCCGTTCCAGTGGTGCCCGCAGCTCGACTACGACGACGTCAAGCGTCGCCAGAAGCTGCTCATCACGAGCGTTCGCAACCGTGCCGTCCGCGTGCATTACCACGATGCCGAGACCTCGCTCATCGAGGCCGCGCTTTCCCGCGCCGGTCGTGACATGACGCCCGTCATCATCGATGCTTGGCGCTCGGGCTCTCGCTTTGACGCCTGGGTAGAGCATTTCTCGCTCGATAACTGGAAGGAAGCTGCTGCCAAAAACGGCATCGACTTCAATGAGCTCGTGCACCTGCCCTATGAGTTGGACTGGCGCCTGCCGTGGGAGCACGTGAGCCCCGGCTGCACGCGCGGCTTCCTCGAGCGCGAGTACCGTCGCTCGCTCGAGGGCGTCACGACTCCCGACTGTACCCGCACGTCGTGCACCGGCTGCGGGATCTGCCCCACGCTCCACGCCAAGAATGTATTGATGGGTGATCGCGCATGAGTGAGCGCCTGACCGACAACCCCTCGCTCTTTAGACTTCGTGTTCGCTATGGCAAGCGCGATCGCCTTAAGTACCTGGGCCATCTCGAAGTAATCCATACCATTGAGCGCATCGTGCGCCGTGCGGGACTTCCCTATGCCGTCACGCAGGGCTTCTCTCCGCACATGCGCGTGGGCTTCTCTTCGGCGCTGCCGGTGGGTACGTCGTCGACCTGCGAGTGGTATGACCTGTTTATGACCGAGTTCGTGGCGCTCGACGAGGCGTTTGGGCGCCTGGCTGCGGCGTCTCCGGCCGATCTGGCGCCCATCGAGGCGGCGTACATCGACGTGCGCACGCCGGCGTTGACGGCGCAGCTCACGCGCCTGTCGTATCGCATCGACCTGCATTTGGATCCCGAGGCGCCCGTAAGCGCCGACGAGGTGCGTCGTGCGATCGACACGCTGCGCGCGGGCCACGGCATCGACTACGCGCGCGGCAAAAAGAGCAAGCGCTTGGATTTGCATCACACGCTCGTGGGCTATGAGCTCACGGCGGGGGAGCGCCCGGACCATTTGGTGCTCATGCTCGACACCCATGCCGACAACGAGGGCTCCATGCGTCCGGAAATTTTGCTTTCTGCTGCTGATGTTTTGTTGCAGGGCTTGACCCCGGGCGTGGATGCACCTATTGTTTCCACCGGTATGCAAGACCTCGTGACCATCTGCTCCTACGATGTCGAGCGTCAGAATCAAGCATGCGAGGACGACGAGGGCCGACTCGTCAGCCCCATACCTGTGCGAACTTGTGGATTTGCTCCACATACTCGTTGACGGGGGTATTTTCGCCTGCTACTATATTCGGCTGTTGCACTAACTGATGCATGAAGGGCAAGTAAACATGTACGCAATCGTTAACACGGGCGGCAAGCAGTACAAGGTCGCCACCGATGATGTCATCACCGTCGAGAAGATCGAGGGCAATGAGGGCGACAAGGTCACCCTGCCGGTTATCTTCCTCAACGATGGTAAGAAGATCGTCACCGATCCCGACAAGCTGGCCAAGGCCAAGGTTACCGCTCAGATCGTTGAGCAGTTCAAGGGCGAGAAGCAGCTGGTCTTCAAGTTCCACAAGCGCAAGCGCTATCGTCGTCTGAAGGGTCACCGTCAGCAGCTCACCAAGCTGAAGATCGTGAAGGTTCAGGCTACCTCCCGCGCCAAGAAGGCTGTCAAGGCAGAGGCTGAGGCTGTTGCCGAGGCTCCCGTCGCCGAGTAGATTACACTCGTAACGAAAGAGTAGGTATACACAATGGCACACAAAAAAGGACTCGGTTCCTCCCGTAATGGCCGTGACTCCCGCGGTCAGCGCCTTGGCACGAAGCGCTATGCCGGCCAGACGGTAACCACGGGCACGATTCTCGTCCGTCAGCACGGCACGCACATCCACCCGGGTGAGAACGTTGGCCGTGGTAAGGACGACACGCTGTTCGCGCTGGTCGACGGTACCGTTGAGTTCCACAAGGGTATCAAGCACAGGGTCAGCGTACGCCCGCTCGCGAACGCGTAATTCACCCTTCATAGAGCACATATGTGGGAGGCACTTGAGTTTTAGGATTCAAGGGTCTCCCTCTTTTTTGTAGGAGGCGATTCTGTTGTCACAGTTCACCGATATCAGCCGCATTAACGTGTGCGGCGGCGACGGCGGAGCCGGATGCATGTCGTTTAGGCGCGAGGCATTTGTCCCCAAGGGCGGCCCCGATGGCGGCGACGGCGGTCGTGGCGGCAATGTCGTCATCCAGGCCGATGCTCAGCTGTCTTCGCTGATCGATTACCGCTTTAAGCATCACTTTCGCGCCGAGCGCGGCACGCACGGGCAGGGTGCCCGTCGTAACGGCAAGAGCGGCGAGGACCTGATTCTCAAGGTCCCTATGGGTACCGTGGTACGCGAGCTCGATCCCGAGACGCAGACCCCGATGTTCGAGATTGCCGATCTGGTGCACGACGGCGAGCGCGTCGTCGTGGCGCCCGGCGGTGCCGGCGGTCTGGGCAACACGCACTTTGTGACGTCGGTGCGCCGCGCTCCGGCCTTTGCCCAGCTAGGCGAGCCGGCTGAGGAGCACTGGATCGAGCTCGAGATGAAGCTTATGGCCGATGCCGCGCTTGTGGGCTTTCCCTCGGTGGGTAAGTCATCGCTCATTGCGCGCATGAGTGCCGCCCGCCCCAAGATTGCTGACTACCCGTTTACCACGCTCGTGCCCAATCTGGGCATGGTGCGTGCCGGCGAATATTCTTACGTCGTTGCCGACGTCCCCGGTCTTATCGAAGGCGCGAGCGAGGGTAAGGGCCTGGGTCACCAGTTCTTGCGCCACATTGAGCGTACGGCCCTGATCATGCACGTCGTCGACATGACGGGTGGTTTTGAGGATCGCGATCCGGTCGAGGATTACCACATCATCAACCGCGAGCTCGAGCAGTATGGCGCCGAGCTTTCGGAGCGTCCGCAGATCGTCGTTGCCAACAAGTGCGATGCGCCGGGCACGGCCGACAAGATTGCCGACCTCAAGCGCGCAGCGCTCGACGATGGACATATGTTCTTTGCCGTGTCTGCCGTGACGGGCGCCGGCCTCAATACGCTGATGCTTGCCGTGGGCGAGCAGGTGGCTAAGCTGCGCGCCGAGTTGACTGTCTCGGATGAGCCGGTCGTTCTGCGCGACGATGAGTGGGAGCGCCGTCGCCTGCAGCGTGAGAAGCGTTTCCGCATTGTTCAGGAAGAGCCCGGTGCCTTCCGCGTGGTCGGTCGTGCCATCGAGCGCATGGTCATCCAGACCGACTGGGAAAACGAGGAAGCCGTCATTTACCTGCAGCATAAGTTTGCGCGTATGGGTGTTGACGACGCGCTCGAGAAGGCCGGCTGCCGTGCGGGCGACGAGGTCCGTATTTGCCAGCGCGCCTTTGACTTTGAGGGCGCCGAGGACTTCTCGGAGTACGAGGAGCTCGAGGATGCTGGCGAGGACGCTGCCGTTGAAGCCATTGACGTGGCCGATGCTGCGGATGAGGGCGTCGAGGTTGTCGATGCGACGGATGCCGCGGGCGATGTCGAGACCTCGGAGGGCGAGTAAGCCATGTCGCTGCGCGGTGGAATCGGTCTGCCCGAGCTTCCTCTAGAGGACGGGCAGGAGTTTAGGCTCGGCATTATGGGCGGCACCTTTGATCCAATCCATTACGGGCACCTGGTGACCGCCGAGCAGGCGCGCGAGTCGCTCGACTTGGACGCTGTGCTCTTTATGCCGGCGGGCTCTCCTGCCTTTAAGCTTGACAAGCCGGTGACGCCTGCCGAGGACCGTTATGCCATGACGGTCCTCGCCACCGCTGCGAACCCGGCCTTTTTGGCGAGCCGGTTCGAGATCGACCGTCCGGGTGTAACCTATACGGCCGATACGCTTCATGCCCTTCGCGACTTTTATCCGCCGCAGGTAAAGCTCTACTTTATTACGGGCGCCGACGCGATTATCGATATTGTGACCTGGCATGATGCCGAACGAATCGCTGAGCTTGCTACCTTTATTGCGGCGACGCGACCGGGCTTTGATATCGATACGGCGCGTGCCCGAATCAAAGAGTCGGGGCTGCCGTTCGACGTGCGTTATATCCAGATTCCGGCGCTGGCGATCAGCTCGACGAACATTCGTAAGCGAGTTGCCCGCGGCATGAGCGTGCGCTATCTTACGAGCGAGTCCGTGCTCGGCTACATTCGCAAACGCAGGCTATATGCCGATTTGGGCCAAGAAGATTTTGAGTGATGGGGGTCTACGTTGTCGGTAGAGGATCAGTTTGAGGGCGATGAGCGCGCGCTGCTCAAGCGCATTCAAGAGCTGCTCGATGTTCGCATGAAGGATAAGCGCAAGCGCTATGTGCATTCGCTGGGTGTTGCCGAGACCGCACTTCATCTGGCCGAGGTCTACGGCGTCGACCGCTTTGATGCCGCTGCCGCCGGCTTGATCCACGACTGGGACAAGGTGCTTTCCGATGACGAGCTGGTCACGCGCGCTCTGCATTACGGCATTAAGATTGCCGGCTCTCCTTCTGCCGCGACGCCGCTTTTACATGGCCCTGTTGCCGCCTATGAGCTTCCGCAGCTTTTCCCCGAGTTGTCGCCGGCCGTTTTCCAGGCTGTCGACCGTCACACCGTGGGTGCCTGCGACATGACGCCGCTCGATATGGTGGTCTTTGTGGCCGATGCCATCGAGCCCAACCGCCACGGCGACTATGCGCATGCGCTGCGCAAGATGGTGGGGGAGTCGACGCTCGACGAGTTGTTCTTCTCCTGTTTTGCGCAGGGTTTGGTCTATGTGATCCAATCCGGGCGTTATCTTTATCCCACGGCTATTACGATTTACAACCATTACGCCCAGCTGCGCTAGCTCGGGCTGTCTAGAAAGAGGTATTCCATGGCCGACGAGACCATGACCGACGAGCAGATTCTTGAAGGTGTGGAGCACAAGAGCTTCGCCGCCACGTCCGACCGTACCGCCGCCTCGCTGTCCGCAAGCGGTGTCGCCGCTGAGGATGTCGCCCGCGCCGCCGCGCAGGCCGCCTACGACAAGAAGGGCGAGGACGTTCAGGTGCTCGACCTGACCGAGCTTTCCGACGTATGCGACTACTTTGTGCTTGCCACCGGTACCAACAACCGCCAGGTCGATTCCATCGTCGACGAGATCGAGGAGAAGGTCGCCGAGGCTTGCGGCGAGCATCCGTTCTCCATCGAGGGTCGCGAGCAGAAGACCTGGATGCTCATGGACTACGGTTCGGTTGTCGTCCACGTCTTCACTCCCGAAGCCCGCGACTTCTACCGCCTCGAGAAACTCTGGGGAGACGCCCCCCAGCTCCCCCTCAACCTCCTCTAGTAGCTCATTTGAGACGGGGTTAGCTACCCTCACGCATATCGCCGGGCAGTTGCGGTTTTCCGCACCTGCCCGGCTTTCTTTTTGCCCAAAGTAGCTAATTTGGGACGGGGCTTTTTTAGCTACTACCTACCGTTCGCCGATAGAAGCGAGTTGCGGTTCATTGCGTGATACTTAGCTTTCCGACTCGGGTAACGTATTTGTTATCTGTAGAGGAGGAGATGCGTATGACTCGGACCGCGCGGGAAATCTCTGTTTACGGCTATTACCATGTCGTCCAAAAGGGCTGTGGTGGTCAGCTGATATTTGAGGATGCCGATGATCGGATATATTTGATTCGGTTGCTTGCCTCGAAATGCCGAAAATACGACGTCAATATCATTGCTTGGTGCCTTATGGACAACCATATTCACTTGTTGCTAGATGATGAACATGTTCACCTGAGCGATTGCATGCACTCTGTTACGACTGCATATGCGATGTATTTCAACGCGAAAACCGGACGGAAGGGACCAGTTTTTCAGGATCGATTTAAGAGCGTGCCGATTCTTAACGATGATCAGCTGCTCAACTGTGTGAGATATATTCACGATAATCCTGCGAAAGCCAGGATTGGGACTGCTTCACTATATCGTTGGAGCAGTTTTAGCGAATATATGGGATACCCGGGTATTTGTATGACTGAATGTGTGCTAGGTTTGCTCGGAGATTCTCAGAGATTTTTTGCTTTCAGTACCTCGGGAGAACCGAATCGATATTGCTTCCGTGACGGCGCTCATGTGAGCGACATAGATGCACTGGAGTTTGCACAGGCTCTCCTTAAACCGTATGAGCCTCACCACCTTAAAGATTTGCCTAAAGCCGTGCGCGACAACTACATCCGTACGCTCAAAAACGAGGGCTTTTCGATAAAGCAGATCGTGCGCCTCACGGGCATCGGTCACTGCACGATTCAGAAGGTCAAGCTCGATCAGTAGCTATTTGGGACAGAGTTTTGTTGCGGCGGGCAAACCGGACATCCGGGGTAGTCAATTTGGGACGGGGCTATTTTAGCTACCCTTTGGCTGACGGTGAATGAATTAGGCCGAATGAATCTCAACCGATATATAGGGGTAGCTAAAATAGCCCCGTCCCAAATTGACTACCAATGCCGTGTCGGACGGAAGGCAGCAACCCCCCCCGTCCAAAAAAGACTAGTTATTGAAGCGGGATTGGCGGCCGAAGGAAAGGGCGGTGTCGCCGAATTTGTCTCGGACGGCGTCGATGGCGACGGAGAGGTCGCGGCGGTCGCTGGATTGGGCTCCGCGGTCGTCGACTTCGCAGAACAGGTCAGTCTGGATGCCGCCTTGGTGGTCGAAGTCGCTCATGCCGATGCCCGCCAAGCGAACATGCATGCCATCCTGCCAGATGTTGTCGAGCAGTTCGAGTGCAACCGCCACGAAGATGTTCTCATCGTCGGTCGGATGAGGCAGCCGGCGCTGTGCCGTACGCCCGCTGCCATACGAATACTTAAGCTTGAGCGTTACCGTGGCACCCGTCAGCCCCTGACGGCGCAGGCGGCGTCCCACTGACTCTCCCAACAGTGCAATCGCCGCCTCAATATCCCCACGCTCAGTTAAATCTTTAGCAAAGGTGCGTTCATTGCTGACCGACTTGACCTCGCGTTCTTCATCGAGGCTCGTGACTTCGGAGATTTCGAGTCCCAGCGCACGCTGGCGCATGCGTTCGCCGTTGACGCCAAAAATAGAGGCCAAGGTGGATTCCGGTGCACGTGATAGCTCGCCGAGGGTGTAGATGCGCATGCGGCGCAGTCGCTCCTCGGCCGAGCGCCCGATGCCGCTCATGGCAGATACCGGCAGCGCGGCCAAAAAGCGCTGCTCGGTTCCGGGGCGCACAATCGTCAATCCAAACGGCTTGTCACGCTCGCTTGCGATCTTTGCGACCGTCTTGTTGCAGCCCACGCCAATGGAACAGGTCACTCCCAGCCCTGCCACGCGGTCGCTTATTCGTCGCGCAACCAGCAGCGGGTCTTCGGGCGCAAAGCGACCCGGTGTGATATCGATAAAGGCTTCGTCGATGGATACGCGCTCCACGCGCGGCGTCTCCTCGGCAAGAATCGCCATGACCTGCGCGCTGACCTCACGATAGCGATCAAAATGCCCATGCGTCCAAATGGCTTGCGGGCACAAGCGCCGCGCCTCGGCCGAGGCCATGGCAGAGTGCACGCCAAAGCGACGTGCCTCATACGAACACGTGGACACGACGCCGCGCGAATCGGCGTCTCCGCCCACGATGAGCGGCTTTCCGCGCCATTCGGGATGATCGAGCATTTCCACGCTCGCAAAAAACGCATCGAGGTCCATGAGTCCCACCGCCGGACCCGTCCAGGGAGGCGGCGTGACGCCCATGGCATCCTCATAACCGTATGTATGTTCGCGTCTTTCCATGTCATGAGTATACCGCGCAGCTCATGTGGGGTGCGTGTATGTGCTTGCAAACCCCGAATTCTTGTCTAAGATATGGATTTGCCCTCGACTACACCGAAGAAGTTGGTCTCACGGACTTCACCTGCCCGCGTCGATGGCGTATTATGTTCAACTGTTTGTTTGTAGTTGCAGCCTAAAGCTGCTTGGTTGGAGGAGTTTCCTTTGGCAGTCAAGATTCGCCTTGCTCGTCACGGCGCTAAGAAGCGTCCGTACTACCGTGTCGTCGTCGCCGATTCCCGCGCCCCGCGTGACGGTCGTATCATCGAGGAGGTTGGCCGCTACAACCCGATGACCGCCCCCAAGACCATCAACCTCGACCTCGAGAAGATCGCCGACTGGCAGTCCAAGGGCGCTCAGCTCACCGACGCCGTCGCCGCTCTGGTCAAGGCCGCCAACGAGGGCGAGAAGACCGAGACCGTCGTCAAGAAGTCCAAGAAGCAGCTCGCCAAAGAGGCCGAGGCCGCTAAGGCTGCCGCTGAGGCCGCTGAGGGCGCCGAGGAGTAAATCGTGCCTGAGGTTGACGCTGCACAGCTCGAGGGTGAGGCAATGCTCTCAGATCGCATCGCCGATCTCGTCGAATATCTCGTTGTTCAGATCGTCGACGACCCGGATTCCGTGAGCCTTGAGGTCATCGATGGTGACGACGCCTCTACAATTGAGGTTTCGGTCGCCGAGGATGACGTCGCTAAGGTCATCGGCCGTCGTGGCCGTACCATCAAGGCCATTCGCACGCTCGCCCGTGCACTGGCCGCTCGCCTCGACACTGCTGTCGAGGTAGAGGTTCTGGGCTAGGACCTTGAGGTCCCAGTACAAAAACATCGCCCGTGTGGTCAAGCCGCACGGAAGGAAGGGGGAGGTCCTCGCGCAGCCGCTGCGGGGGCTTCCTTCTGTATTAGAGCCGGGTATGCGGGTCGCTCTGACGCCGCCGGCGCTCAAGCGCGACCGCTTTTGCACGGTCGTGTCCGTCACCGATACGGGCGATGGCGATCTGGTCTCGTTTGAGGGCATTGACGACTTGACGGCCGCCGAGGGCATCACGGGATGCTACGTGCTGGCAAATCGTGACGACTTTGAGCTCGATTCGCTCGACGCTGCCTATACCGATCTGATGGGTCGCGAGGTGGTCGACGAGCGCTTCGGTTTACTCGGCACGATCGTCGAGATTATGTCGACGCCTGCTAACGATGTTTGGGTTGTCGAGGGCGATCGGTACGGCGAGGTGCTGATTCCCGTGATCGAGCAGGTTGTGCTCGATCTTCCCGACACAGGAACAATTTCCGTCCACGTGATGGACGGCCTGATCGATATGGACAAGTAGGGAGGACAACATGCTGATCGAGACCCTTTCGGTCTTTCCCGAGATGTTTGAGCCCGTCATGTCCACGTCGATTTTGGGCCGCGCCCGCAAGGCCGGCCTTTTTGATTTTAAGGCGTATAACCTGCGCGACTGGACGCACGACCGCCATCGTACCGTCGATGACGAGCCGTACGGCGGCGGGCAGGGCATGCTCATGAAGGTCGAGCCTATTGCCGAGGCCATCGAGGCCATCAGCTCCGAGGGTCCCAAGCCCACCGTAGTGTTCTTCACCCCCTGTGGCGAGCCCTTTACGCAGCATGTGGCCGAGCGCCTGCTCAAAAGTGAGCGCCTGCTGTTTGTGTGCAGCCGCTACGAGGGCGTCGACGAGCGTGCGTATGCGTATGCCGATGAGCGTCTGTCGATCGGCGACTACGTGCTTACGGGTGGCGAACTTCCCGCTATGGTCGTTGCCGATGCCGTCGTACGCCTGATTCCCGGCGCCCTGGGCGACGAGATGAGCAACGTGGACGAGTCGTTCTCGACCGCCGAGGATGGAGGCCTGCTCGAGTACGCGCAGTACACCCGTCCTGCCGAGTTCAACGGCGAGGGCGTGCCTCCGGTGCTTGTGAGCGGCGATCACGCCAAGGTCGATGCCTGGCGTCGCAAGAACGCCATCGAGCGCACCTGCCGCTGGCGTCCCGACTTGATCGAGACGGCGCGGCTCACGCCCGAGGAGCGCACTTACGCGCAGAAGATTTTGGACGCTTCGTATTCGTAGAGCGAGGAGTGAGAATGGTTCCATCGCAGCATTCCGCGTTGAGGGGCGCTTTTGAGTGGATCGCGGTCATCGCGATCGCATTGGTCGCCACCTTCTTGATTCGCTCGTTTGTGGTCGAGCCCTTTGTGGTGCCCACCGGCTCCATGGAGTCCACGATCGAGATTGGCGACCAGATCCTGGCACAAAAGGTGAGCCTCGAGCTCGGTCAGCCCGTCAAGCAGGGCGATATCGTGGTGTTTCACAACCCCGATGGCACCTCCGAGCATGATGTTCTTGTCAAGCGTGTTATTGCCACGGCCGGCCAGACGGTCGACCTGCAGGATGGCAAGGTGGTCGTTGACGGCCAAGCGCTCGACGAGGACTATACGACGGGCATGAGCTGGCCACTTTCGGTCCAAGCGCCCGGTGCTCAGGTAAGCTATCCCTACACCGTTCCCGACGGGTGCGTGTGGGTGATGGGCGACAACCGCGAAAACTCTGCCGACTCACGCTACTTTGGTCCCGTCGATCGCTCTGATTTGATCGCTGTGGCGCTTGTGCGCTACTGGCCGCTCAACCGCATCGGCGCTATCGACTAAAAACCGCTATAGTACAGTACCTAACCGTGTAATCGTTTCGACGAGGGGATATTAGAGGCATGAACGCTTCATCGCTTTCCTTCCAAGACATCATCCTGCGCCTCCAGCAGTACTGGGGCGAGCAGGGCTGCGTCATTATGCAGCCCTATGACTCCGAGGTCGGTGCCGGTACCTTCCATACCGCGACCACGCTGCGCTCGCTCGGTCCCGCCGAGTGGCGCACCTGCTATGCGCAGCCCTGCCGCCGTCCCGCCGACGGCCGCTACGGTGAGAACCCCAACCGCATGCAGCACTACTATCAGTTCCAGGTGCTCATCAAGCCTTCTCCGGTTAACGCCCAGGAGCTCTACCTGGGGTCTCTTGCCGCTATCGGTCTGGACCCCAACGACCATGACGTCCGCTTTGTCGAGGACGACTGGGAGAGCCCAACCCTTGGCGCCTGGGGTCTTGGCTGGGAGGTCTGGCTCAATGGCATGGAGGTCACGCAGTTTACGTACTTCCAGCAGGTGGGCGGTATCGAGGTCGACCCCGTTCCTGTCGAGATCACCTATGGCCTGGAGCGCATCGCCATGTATGCGCAGGGCGTCAACTCCGTCTACGACCTGGTGTGGAGCTACTTGCCCGACGGCACGCCCATGACCTATGGCGACGTGTTCCTCGAGAACGAGCGCGAGTTCAGCGCCTACAACTTTGAGGTCGCCAACGTCGAGATGATGCGTCAGAAGTTTGACGACTACGAGGCCGAGTGCCATTCCTGCCTGGAACGAAAGCTGCCGCTGCCGGCGTACGACTGTGTCATGAAGTGCAGCCACGCTTTCAACCTGCTCGATGCCCGTGGCGCGCTGTCCGCGGTCGAGCGTGCCAACTACATCCTGCGCGTCCGCGCCGTCGCCAAGGCGTGCTGCGAGGCCTACATGGCCGAGGTCGCCGGAGTCAACGAGAATGCCGACCAGGAAGGCGAGGTGGCGTAAGCCATGGCAGACGCTAAGGATTTCCTGTTTGAGATCGGTACGGAGGAAATGCCCTCCGCACCGCTGAACAATGCCGTCAAGCAGCTTGGCTCCATGATTGCCAAGGGTCTCAACGAGGCCGGTCTGGCCCACGGCGAGGTCCGCGTGATCTCGAGCCCGCGTCGCCTGGCTGCACTCGTTGCCGACGTCGCCACCGCGACCGATGAGGTTCACGAGGTCAAGCGTGGCCCCGCGGCCAACATTGCCTTCGACGCTGACGGTAACGCCACTAAGGCCGCCCAGGGCTTTGCCCGCAAGTGCGGTGTGGCTGCCGAGGACCTGGTCCGTCGCGAGGACACTGACGGTCGCGAGTATGTGTTCGCCGAGAAGAACATTCCCTCCGCACCGGCTACGCCGATTCTGACCGCTCTGTGCGAGAAGACTATCGCCGGCCTGCAGTGGCCCAACTACCGCTCCCAGCGCTGGGGCCACGAGCACGCGACGTTCGTGCGCCCGGTCCGTTGGATCTGCTGCCTTTTGGGCGAGGATGTTGTGCCCGTGTCGTTTGCCGACGTGACGAGCGGCAACACCACACGTGGTCATCGCGTGCTTGGCCCTGGTGACCATGTGGTTGCCAGCCCCGCCGTCTACGAGCAGGTGCTTGAGGACGCCGGCGTGCTTTCTGCCGAGCGTCGTCGCGAGGCCATCCTTGCCGGTATCGCCGAGGTCGAGGCCGCTCGCCCCGGCTGTCATGTCGACACGCCCAAGAAGGTCTTCGAGGAGGTCATTAACCTCTGCGAGTGGCCGACGGTGCTCGTCGGTACCTTCGATGAGGAGTTCCTCAAGGTCCCGCACGAGATCATCTGCGAGTCCATGCTCACCAACCAGCGTTACTTCCCGATCTATGACGGCGAGGGCAAGCTCACGCGTGAGTTCGTGGTCGTCTCCAACAGCAAGCCCGAGAACGCCGAGCGCGTGATCGACGGCAACGAGCGCGTCGTGCGCGCCCGTCTGGACGACGCAAAGTTCTTCTACGAGGAGGACCTGAAGATCTCCCTCGACGAGTTCCGTGAGCGTCTGGCCAAGGTTGCCTTCCAGGAGAAGCTCGGTAGCGTGCTCGCCAAGTCCGAGCGCATTGAGCAACTCGCGCTTGCCATCGCTCGCGAGGCCCATCTGGGCGCCCACCTGGCCGCCGATGCCGCTCGCGCCGCGCACCTGTGCAAGGCCGACTTGGTATCCAACGCCGTCGTCGAGTTCACGAGCCAGCAGGGCGTGATGGGCGGTTATTACGCGACCGCGATGGGGGAGAACGAGGAGGTTGCCCACGCCATTCGCGATCATTATCGTCCCCGCTTTGCCGGTGACGAGCTGCCCGAGGGCACCGCTGGCTGCATCGTGGCCTGCGCCGACAAGCTCGATACCATCGCCGGTATCTTTGCCATCGGCGAGCCCCCGACCGGCTCCTCCGACCCCTACGCGCTGCGTCGTGCCGCTATCGGCATCATCAACATCCTGCGCGACCGTCTGCCGATCGACCCCACATCGCTCATCGACTTCGCCCTCGAGCTCTATAGCGAGCAGGGCATTGAGTTCGACGCCGCCAAGGTCGCCCAGCAGGTTCGCGACTTCTTCCATGGCCGCCTGGTGAGCATGGCCCGCGACGAAAAGATCCCGGCCGATACCGTTGCCGCCGTCTCTGCGGTGCACATCATCGCCCCGTCCGTCTTCTTCGCCCGCTGCGCTGCCCTCGACGAGGCCCGCAAGAACGATGCCGAGACCTTTGACAACCTGGCTACGGCCTATGCCCGTGCCTCGCATATCTCCAAGCCCGAGCTGGGCGCGGAGTACGACCGCAGCCTGATGGGCGAGGCCGAGCTCGCGCTTGCCGATGCTTCCGAGGCTGCTCAGACTGCTGTCGATGCTGCCCTTGCTGCCGAGGACTACCCGGCCGCATTTGCCGCCCTCGCCGCCCTGCGCGCGCCCATCGACCGTTTCTTCGATGAGGTTATGGTCATGGACAAGGACGAGCAGCTCCGCGATAATCGCCTTAAGCTGCTCAACCGCTTCGAGGCCGTTTTCTCCGGCATTGCCAACATCGGTGAGCTTGCCCGCAAAAAGTAAGCCAGCCTGCGCGTAAGCGCAAAAGGAGCCCCGCATGGATTGCCCGGTCACCGCTCGTCCCACCGTTATCGTTATCTCCGACTCGCTCGGCGATACCGCTTGTGAGGTGGTGCTTGCGGCGTCCGGGCAATTTGATGAAGGGGCTTTTCGTTTGTTGCGCCTGCCCAAGGTGAACTCGGTGGAGCAGGTTAAGTTGTTTGTGGGCCCGCGCGTTGATGCGGACCATCGCGATATTGCCGTGTTCCACACCATTGTCGATTCGGCGCTTCGCGCCCGTGTGCTCGATTACCTGGGCATGCTGCATATCCGTTCGGTCGACCTGATCGGCCCGACGCTCGCTGTGCTGTCGTCGCTCATCGGTGTGCCGCCCAAAGGCGTTGCGGGCGTGATTCACAGGACCGATGACCGCTATTTCCATCGTATCGAGGCCATGGAATATTTCGTTGAGCACGATGATGGACGCGGCTGCGACGACCTTTCGGGAGCCGATATCGTGCTGCTGGGCGTATCCCGCACGTCCAAGACGCCGCTGTCGATGTATTTGGCCTATCAGGGTTACAAGGTCGCCAATGTTCCTTTGGCCCATGGCATGGAGCCGCCGAAGTCGATTTACGAGGTCGACCCGATGCGCCTGTTCGGCCTAATTTCGACCGTCGATGTGATTTCCGAAATTCGCGATAGCCGCTTGGGCGATGACTACGCTCGTGCCGTTGCCGGCTCCTATGCCGAGCCCGAGAGTGTGCACAGCGAGCTTGAGGAAGCTCGTGCCCTCATGAAGCGGCTAGGCTGCTTTGTGGTGCGTACCGACGGCAAGGCTATCGAGGAGAGCGCTGCCGAGATCATCAGCCACTTGGAGGAAATCCAAGAAGCCCGCGCCC
>DBGFTB010000026.1:0-13600 GCA_048532905.1 Collinsella aerofaciens | reverse complement strand
GTGAGGGGGATCCAGCCCGAGGGGATGTAGGAATGCGATAGGAAAGTCATAGATGCGGGCGTGTTGGCTAAAATGGGTCGGCCGGGATTGGTCAATCTCGGCCGACTATATTTGGCTAAATTATTCCGGCGCTAACACCGGTCTATTTGCTGCCCGTGTTCTATGTACTGCAGACGGTCGCGTACTCGTTATTTGCTCCAATTAAATACTCAATTTTTCAAAATGCTGTCGATTCTTCGATGCGCTGTTCACTGATTTCGGTCCAAAGCCAGATGGTGGCGGTGGGTGCCATCCTTTTCTATCTGTTCAATGCTGCGTTGAGCAGCATCGCGGGCATTCGAGTCGTATTGCTTGTTGCGCTCGGGATTTCTTCCCTGGTGTATATCCCCGCGCTATTTCGTCTTACAAGTCAAAGGCCATGAGTATTTAGGCACCGATAACTTATATATCAACGCAATAAACTCGAGCGCGAGGGCGTTTGGGTTTATTATCGAAGCGTATGTAACCTGGCGGCGCCACACCGCCTGTTAGTAGGGAGACACATGAACGTTCTGGTCGTCAACGCGGGATCTTCGACCCTTAAGTATCAGGTCATCGACACCAAGTCCCATAAGGTGTCCGCAAAGGGCTCCTGCGAGCGCGTCTGCTTTACCGGTGGTACCTTCACCCATGCTGCCAATGGCTCCAAGAAGGTGACCGAGAACATCGAGTTCCCCGACCACAAGGTCGCCATCGAGGTCGTCCTGAAGGACCTTGAGGCCAACGGCGTCAAGATCGAGGGCATCGGCCACCGTATCGTTCAGGGCGGTTGGTACTTTGGTGATTCCTCCCTCGTCGACGAGGACGTCCTCGCCAAGATTCGCGAGGTCGCCCCGCTGGCGCCGCTGCACAACAACCCCGAGGCCAACGTTATCGAGTACTGCCTGGAGCAGTATCCCGATCTGCCCAACGTCACGGTCTACGACACCGCTTTCCACTTCAACATGCCCGAGGTCGCCAAGACCTACGCCCTTCCCAAGGATGTTTGCGACAAGCTGCACATCCGTAAGTACGGCGCCCACGGCACCAGCTATCGCTACATCTCCAAGAAGGTCGCCGAGATGACCAACGGCGAGGCCCGCAAGGTCGTCGTGTGCCATATCGGCTCCGGCGCTTCCCTGTGCGCCATCGAGGACGGCAAGTGCATGGACACCACCATGGGCTTGACGCCGCTCGACGGCGTCATGATGGGCACCCGCTGCGGCTCCATCGACCCGGCTACCGTGTGCTACCTGCAGCGCGAGGGCGGCTACACCTTCGATGAGGTCGACGAGATGATGAACAAGAAGTCCGGCCTTTTGGCTGTGACCGGCGGCAAGACCAACGACTGCCGCAACGTCGAGGAGCTCGCCGCTGCCGGCGACCCCGAGGCTCAGCTCGCCTTCGACATGTTTGTCTACAAGATTGCCGCCAAGGCTGCCGAGATGGCTACTTCTATGTGCGGTATGGACACCCTGGTCTTTACCGCCGGCATCGGCGAGCACGCTCCGGCTGTCCGCGCCGGCGTTGCCGACCGCCTGGCCTTTATGGGCGTCAAGATGGATCATGCCCGCAACGCCCTGCGTGGTGACGGCGCTTGGTGCCTGTCTGCCAAGGATTCCAAGGTCAAGATTTTCGTCATCCCCACGGACGAGGAGTTCATGATCGCTTCCGACGTCGAGCGCATCGTCAACGGCAAGTAATTGCAAGAGGGGAGGGGCTGGACGACCGAGCGCCGTTCGGCCCCTCTTTTGCGCTCGTTGGGCGATATGACTGATAGCTATTTATCAAGTTGTGATAACTTCTTATTAACATGCGGCCGCCTTAAGGGGTCTGCGTCGACCGTATTGCACTGCAAAGGAGTCTCATGAACGTACTTGTTGTCAACGCTGGTAGCTCAAGCCTTAAATATCAGCTTTTGGATACCGATACCCGTGAGGTTTTCGCCAAGGGCAACTGCGAACGTATCGGTTCGGACATGGGCATCTTTGGCCACTCCGAGAACGGTGGCGCCAAGCAAACCGAGGAGGTTCCCTTCCCGGATCACCGTTCGGCTATCGCGCGTGTGCTCGAGGAGCTCGAGAAGACCGACTTTACGATCGATGGCATTGGGCATCGTATCGTTCAGGGTGGCTGGTACTTTGACGATTCCGCGGTCGTCGACGACGAGGTCATGGCTAAGATTCTCGAGGTGGCCCCGCTCGCCCCGCTGCACAATTACGGCGAGGCCGCAGCAATCGAGTATTGCCGCGAGAAGTATCCGGAGCTGCCCAACGTCGCCGTCTTCGATACTTCGTTCCACATGACCATGCCCGAGGTCGCCTACACCTACGCGCTGCCCAAGGACGTGTGCGATAAGTACCACGTGCGCAAGTACGGTGCCCACGGCACGAGCCACCGCTATGAGTGGATGATGGCCAAGGAGATCCTGGGCTCGCGCTGCCACCGTCTGCTTTCGTGCCATCTGGGCAACGGCGCTTCGCTCGCCGCCATCGAGGACGGCGTGTGCCGCGACACCACGATGGGCCTCACACCGCTTGACGGTCTGATGATGGGCACCCGCTGCGGTTCCATTGACCCGGCTACCGTATGCTACCTGCAGCGCGAGGGCGGCTACAGCTACCAGGAAGTCGACGACATGATGAACAAGCAGTCCGGCCTGCTTGCCATTTCGGGTATCTCCAACGACGCCCGCGACATCCGTACACGCGCCTCCGAGGGCGACGAGCGCTGCCTGCTCGCCTTCGATATGTTCGCCTACAAGGCCATGCAGCAGGCCGGCTCTATGATTGCTTCCATGGCGGGCGTGGACACCATCACCTTTACCGCCGGTATCGGCGAGAACGACTGGTCGATCCGCAAGGCCTTCTGCGATTGCTTTGAGTGGCTGGGCGTACGCATCGACAACAACAAGAACCGCGAGGCCGTGGGCAACGGCCCGCAGGTCATCAGTGCCGCCGGTTCCGCCGTCACGGTCATGGTCATCCCCACCGACGAGGAATACATGATCGCCCACGACGTCGAGCGTCTGACCAAGAACAACTAACGCGCGCATTTGCAAGTAAACGAAAGGCCTCCAGAGCAACAGCTCCGGAGGCCTTTTGCTAGCGGGCGGAAATTCCTGTCCCGAGGGGATATGTACGCTACTCAGCCATCTGAGCCTGGACGGCGGTGATGGCCACGACACCCACGATGTCGTCGGCAGAGCAGCCGCGTGAAAGGTCGTTAACCGGCTTGGCGATGCCCTGCAGGATGGGGCCGTAGGCGTCAGCACCGGCGAAGCGCTGGACCAGCTTGTAGCCGATGTTGCCGGCCTCGAGGTCGGGGAACACCAGCACGTTAGCCTTACCGGCGACGGAGGAGCCGGGAGCCTTGAGCTGGGCAACAGTGGGGACGATAGCGGCATCGAGCTGCAGGTCGCCGTCGATGGCGAGCTCGGGAGCCTTCTCCTTGCAGAACTTCACGGCCTCTTGGACCTTCTTGGCGACCTCGCCGCCGGCGGAGCCCATGGTGGAGTAGGAGAGCATGGCCACGTGCGGCTCAACGTTGCCCATGAAGGTGGACCAGGAGTGAGCCGAGGCGATGGCGATCTCGGAGAGCTCGTCGGAGGACGGGTTGATGTTGAGGCCGCAGTCGGCGAAGATCAGCGTGCCGTCGGTGCCGAACTGCGGGGTATCGGTGCACATCACGAAGAAGGCCGAGACCAGCTTGGTGCCCGGGGCGGTCTTGAGGATCTGAAGCGCAGGGCGCAGAGTGTCGGCAGTGGAGTGGCAGGCGCCGGAGACCAGGCCGTCGGCATCGCCCATCTTGACCATCATGGTGCCAAAGTAGGTGGCGTCCATCACCTGGGCGCGAGCCTGCTCGATGGTAACGCCCTTCTTGGCGCGGAGCTCGGCAAACTTCTGCGCGTACTCCTCGTGCTTCTCGGCATTGCGCGGGTCGATGACGGTAGCGCCGGGAACGTTGATCTCGTCGGGGTTGCCCAGGATGACGATCTTTGCCAGGCCCTCCTCGATGATTTTGGTGGCCGCGACGATAGTGCGCGGATCCTCGCCCTCGGGCAGGACGATCGTCTTAAGGTCGGCCTTGGCGGCAGACTTCATACGGTTTAGGAAATCGCTCATGTTACTCCTTAGAAGCGTTTCGCTAAGCTCCAGGCGCCCGGCTGTTCACGAATAAACCCGCTGCTAGCGGGTTTACCTTTCAATTATGTTCGCCGCGGTGCTTGAGCTTTCCTTGTGTGGCAAGCTCATTATAGGACGCATTAGCGCTATAATCGCTCTGATAAATATGTCTCGAAGAATGTTCGAGAAAAGCCCAGCTAACGAGCCCGTGGCTTTTGACAAGGAGTATCGATGCAGATTACCTCAGGCCTGCCTGAAGGCTTTAACGCCGGCGCGTACGACATGATTGTCGTCGGTGCTGGATATGCCGGTGCCGTTTGCGCCCGCCGTCTTGCCGAGACCATCGGCTATCGTGTTGCCGTTTTGGAGCGCCGTAGCCACATTGCGGGCAATGCCTATGACTGCACTGACGAGGCCGGAATCCTGATCCACGAGTACGGTCCGCATATCTATCACACCTTTAACGAGCGCGTTCACAATTTCCTGTCGCGCTTTACCAAGTGGACGGATTATCAGCACAAGGTGCTCGCCAACATCAACGGTACCCTTATGCCCGTGCCCTTCAACCATGCGAGTCTCAAGCTCGCCTTTGGTGACGAGCGCGGCGAGGAGCTGTATCAGAAGCTCGTGGAGACCTTTGGCAAGGATGTCAAGGTGCCCATTATGGAGCTGCGTAAGAAGAACGACCCCGACTTGGCCGAGGTCGCCGATTACGTCTACGAGAACGTCTTTTTGCATTACACCATGAAGCAGTGGGGCCAGACGCCCGATCAGATCGACCCCTCGATCACCGGCCGCGTTCCCGTCTTTGTGGGCGATGATGACCGCTACTTCCCGCAAGCTCCCTTCCAGGGCATGCCGCAGGAGGGCTACACGGCGCTCTTTGAGCACATGCTCGACCACGACCTGATCGACGTGTTCTGCGACGTGGACGCCCGCGATCTCTTTGAGATCGACGAGACCACCGTCAAGATCGACGGCAAGGTCTATGGTGGCGAGATCGTCTACACCGGTCCACTCGACGAGCTGTTCAACCTCGATCTGGGCGCGCTACCGTACCGCACGCTCGACATGAAGTTCGAGACGCTCGATATGGACCAGTTCCAGCCCGTGGGCACCGTCAACTACACCACGAGCGAGGACTACACGCGCATCACCGAGTTCAAGAACATGACCGGTCAGATCTTGCCCGGCAAGACCACCATCATGAAGGAGTACTCCAAGGCCTATACGCCCGGCTCGGGCGAGACGCCGTACTACGCCATTCTTGAGCTCGAGAACCGTGAGCTCTATGAGCGCTATCTTGAGCGCGTCCAGAACCTGACGAACTTCCACCCGGTGGGTCGTCTGGCCGAGTATCGTTACTACGATATGGACGCCGTGACCAATTCCGCCCTCGATCTTTCGGATGAGATTATCGCCTGCCATGCATAAAGTCATAACATTCGGTATTCCCTCGTATAACGCCGCCAAGGACATGGACCATTGCATCACCTCCATCTTGGAGGGGAGCAATTACGCCACCGATATCGAGATTATCGTGGTGGACGACGGCTCCAAGGACGAGACGGCCGCCAAGGCCGACGAGTGGGAGGCACGTTATCCCGGTATCATTCGCGCGGTACACCAGGAGAACGGTGGCCACGGTATTGCCGTCCTTTCGGGTCTGCGCGAAGCACAGGGCACCTACTACAAGGTTGTCGACTCGGATGACTGGCTCGACGCTGCGGCTCTTTCGACCATGCTGTCGATTCTGCGTGGCTTTGAAGAGCGCGATCAGCGCGTTGACCTGTTTATCTCGAACTACGTGTACGAGAAGGTTTACGAGGGCACGCATACCGCTATTGGCTACAAATTTGCCCTGCCGCGCAAGAAGATCTTTTCCTGGGATCAGATCGGTCATTTCCGCCTGGACCAGAACCTACTCATGCACAGCCTGTGCTATCGCACGGATGTGCTGCGCGAGTCCAACCTTCCCATGCCGCCGCACACGTTCTATGTGGACAACATCTACGCCTACGTGCCGCTGCCGCGTTGCAAGACCATGTACTACGCCGACATCGACCTCTACCGCTACTTTATCGGTCGCGAGGGCCAGAGCGTCAACGAGGCAACGATGGTCAAGCGTCTGGACCAGCAGTTCCGTGTTACGCGTATCATGATGGAGTCGTACCACTTGTACAGCGATGTTGGGTCGTCGCGCCTGCGTTCGTACATGATGGGCTACTTCACCATGATGATGGCGATCTGCTCGGTGCTTACCAAGCTTTCCGAGGAAGATTGCGCCGACGAGCGCCTAAAGACGCTGTGGAATGATTTGAAGGCCTATGACGAGCGCATGTATCGTCGTGCCCGCTACGGCGTGGTCGGGTTCTTCACCAATCTGCGCGGTCGTGCCGGTGACAAAACCACACTCGGCCTATACCGTCTTGCCTCAAAGATCTTCAAATTCAACTAGCTGCTGAGTATTCGTTGCTGATAGGTTGACTGGGCCCCTTGGCCTTTAGTTTGCTACTGCGAACAGTCCTGCTCGCACGGAAAGCACATTTAGTGCTTTCCGGCTCGTGCGGAACTTGTATCAAACTAAAGGCCAAGGGGCCTCTGCAATAAGAATCGATTGTCAGGCTGCCTGAATTTGACGATCTTAGACGCGCGGTACACAGGGGCCTGGGCTGAAAAAATATTAGTTGGTAGTCGGTCGGAGGCGGGCGGGCATTACGTTTGTCGCGAGTTCCGCATGCAAAGAAGGCCACTTAATGTGGCCTTCGTCTTGCATAGGACTGTAGAGCAGCAAACGTAACGCCCGCCCGTCTCCGACCGACGGTCGAGTGGACTATTTCGCGGCGCCGGGGATGCTGTGGGAGGTTTTGGCGGTTTTGGCTCCGTTTACGATGGCAGTTTCCAGGGCCCTTACTGCGAGCATGCCCAGCAGGTCTAGGGGAACGGCGGCGCTTGCCTGGGCGCCCAGTTTGCCGCTGGCGAGGGTGTAGATGGTGTCGCCGTCGTTGGTGGTGTGCGTGGGACGGATGGCGTGTGCGTAGGCGTCTGCGGCCATCTGGGAGACCTTGGTGGCTTGTGCCTTAGTGAGTTCCACGTTGGTGATGATGCAGCTGATGGTGGTGTTGGTGCGGTCGAGCGGCATCTGCATGGATCCGGCGGCGGCAAAGGCTGCGAGTTCCATGTCGACGATCTGGTCGCTATCGGCTGCGGCGCGCATGCCGGCGACCCACTCGCCGGTGAAGGGGTCGACAACGTTGCCGCAGGCGTTGACCGAGACCACGGCGCCCACCTTGACGGGACCGAGTGCCACGGCGGCAGCTCCAAGACCGGCCTTCATGCAGGTGGCAGGCCCCATGAGCTTACCCACGGTGGCGCCCGTGCCGGCGCCTACGTTGCCCTGTTCGAGCTTGGTGGGGGTGTGGTCGAGTGCTTCGCGCACGGCGGCGATGCCGGCCTTAATGTCGGGGCGCACGGTGGGGTCGCCAAAGGCAAGGTCGAAGATACAGCTGGAGCACACGATAGGCACCTGCGTGGGGCCGACGGGAAGGCCGATGCCGCGGCTCTCAAGCTCGCGAGCGACGCCGCTTGCAGCTTCGAGGCCAAAGGCCGATCCGCCCGAAAGGCAGACGGCGTGGACCTTGTCGACGGTGTTCTCGGGTCGTAGCAGGTCGGTCTCGCGCGAAGCGGGAGCGCCACCGCGTACGTCGACGCCGCCGGTGGCGCCCTCGGGTGCCACGATTACGGTGCAACCGGTGCCGGCCTCCTCGTCCGTATAGTTGCCATAGCAAAAGCCATCGACATCGCAGACGTCAATGGCCTCGAGCAGTGTATCCATGTTTAACTCCTATCGGTTTTCCGCCGCGCCTTGTGCCCGGTCGGGATCCGTACGGTACGCCAAAATTGTAGGCGCTGGGGAATACCCAGCGCCAGATGCAATTACGAGAGTTTTTGAATCGCGCGCGCGACGCGGGCGATGGGTAGGCCCACTACGTTATAGAAGTCGCCCGAAATATCGTGCACGAGCATGCGGCCGCCTGTGCCCTGGATGCCGTAGGCGCCTGCCTTATCCATGGGCTCACCCGAGGCAACGTAGTGCTCGATCTGCTCGTCGGTGAGCTCGTAGAATGTCACGTCGGTCACATCGACAAACGACAGGCTCTCGGCGGCATGCGGGGCGGCCGTATCGCCTGCCTTAACGATGCAGACGCCGGTTGCGACCTGGTGCGTGCGGCCCGAAAGCTCACGGAGCATGGTGCGCGCCTCGCCCTCGGTTGCCGGCTTGCCCAAAATCTTGCCGTCGAAGGTGACGATGGTGTCGGCCGCGACCGTCAGTTCTTTGGGCTCGGCATACTCGGCAGCAACGGCAGCCGCCTTGGCGCGTGCCAAGCGCTCGACAAGCGTGAGCGGAGCCTCGCCATCAAAGGGCGTTTCGTCGATATCCGCGGGAATCACGCGAATGTTGTAGCCTGCCTCGCGCATCAGCTCTATGCGGCGCGGCGATTGCGAAGCCAAAATCATAGTTGGATGCCCTCGGCGACCTTCTCGACGGCCTTGTCGCCAGCGAGCGTGCGCAGCAGCTCCAATGCAAAGGGGAGTGACTGTGCCATGCCGCTGGCAGTGATGATGTTGCCGTCTTGCGTGACCTTCTCGCCAGTATAGGCGCCTTCGGGGAAGCTTTTCTCAAAGCCAGGGAAGCACGTGGCGTGGCGCCCCTCGAGTAGGTCGAGCTCGCCCAGGATAAACGGGGCGGCGCAGATGGCGGCGACGTGCTTGGTCGCGGCGAACTCGCAGACCACGTCGCAGACACGCTGATCGGCGCGCAGGTTGGTGGCACCGGGCAGGCCGCCGGGCAGCACGACGCAGTCGTACTCGTCAAAGTTGATCTCATCAAAGAGCGCATCGCAGGTCACGGGGATCTGCAGCGAGCTTACGACCTCACGCGTGGGCATAATCGAGACGAGCGTGGCACGCACGCCGCCGCGACGCATGACATCGACCATGGTCAAGCATTCAATAGTTTCAAAGCCATCGGCGGCGAGAACGGCAACGCTGGGCATGAGGGTTCCTTTCATAGGCGGCATACAATTAGCCGTCTTATACCCCGAAGACCTCCGCTTGCCACGCTCGATTTCCCAATGATTTTTCTGAGCAATGATTAAGTGGCTAGTTGCGCCTAAGGTGGACGACGGTCTCGCAGTGGAAGGTTTGTGGGAACAGGTCGACTGGCGTGATCTTTACGGGGGAGAAGGTGCCTTCTTCGACAAAGCGTTTGAGATCGCGCGCCAGGGTGGCCGGGTCGCAGCTCACGTAGGCGACATCGTGGGCACTCGTGCTGGCGATAAGGTCGATCGCTTCGGGGGCGAGGCCTGCGCGCGGCGGGTCGACCACCAAGACGTCGGCATCCTGGTCGGGGAACTCGCGCACCGCGTCTCCGCCAATGACGTCGACGTTATCAAGCTTGTTGATCTCCAGGTTACGGCGCAGGTCGCGCACGGCGGGGCCGTAGGCCTCGACGGCGGCGACAAAGTCGCAGCGGCGGGCGAGCGGCAGGGTAAAGGTGCCGGCACCGCAGTACAGGTCCACGGCAAGCTCGTCTTCCTGCGGATCGAGCGTTTCCATGACAAGCTCGATCAAAATCTCGGCACCCTTGGTGTTGACCTGGAAAAAAGACGGGGCAGACAAGCGCATCTGACCCTCGGCGATATTCTCGGTCCATGAGCCCTCTCCGGCGAGCATTTCGACCTTGGAAACACGGCGGGCCTTCTTTTCGCCCTTGCTCATCACGCGTACGACACTTGTGGGGTGCGCGGCGTCTGCCAACACGCGCGAGACTTGCGAGCGCGGGAAAGAGCCCGTAGGCGTCCAGAGCGCCACCTCGAGTGCCTTGGTGCGACGCGAGGCGCGAATGCCCACGCGCTCAAGGCCCAGGTCGTGGCTGCCGCTCAGATAATTGAGCGCGCCGACGACCGATTTGAGTGCCTTGGGGAAGCGTTTGTCGAACAACGGGCACGAATCGACGGTCACGATCTTGCGAGGATCGACACCGTGCATGCCAAGACGCACGCGGCCGTTTACAACGGTCGGCTCGAGTTCGATTTTATTGCGGTAGCCCCAATCATCCTTGGTGTGGCGGATGGGTTGCACCAGTTCATCGACTTGATCGGGGCTGAACTTGCCGATACGCTCGAGCGTGGAGCGCAGATTTTGCTCCTTGGCGGCGAGCTGTGCCGTGCGTGAGAGATTGCCCCACGAGCAGCCGCCGCAGATGCCCACGAAGGGGCAGGGAGACTGAATGCGATCGGGGCTTGGCTCCAGAATCTCGGTGGTGCGGGCACGCATGAACGACTTGCCGTCCTGTACGACCTCGGCCTCGACGGTGTCGCCTGCCACGGCGCCCTGCACAAAGACGGCCTTGCCGTTGTCGGCGTGCGCCAGCCCGTCGGCGCCGTAGGTCATCGATTCTATAGTGAGCTTCATATTCCTGCCTGTCATTCGCGTTGTTGTTCGCACTATGGTAGCAGGGAAAAGCGCCCCGCATCCGAGGCTTTCCTCAAATGCGGGGCGCTTCTACAAACTGCTTCTACAAACGACTATTTCGTCTTGCCGGTAATGAGCGTCTTAAGACCCAGGCCGATCAGACCCAGGCCCATGCGCACGCGGCCGGGGCGATGGCGCTCGATGGCCTTGGTCTTGCCGGCGGGCTTATCGCGACGGGCGCTCGTCTCGGGTGCGGGCTTGATGACCTGCGGATCGGGCTGAGGTGCAGGTGCAGGCTCGGGCTCAATGACGGTCGCCTGGACCTCTTGGACCTTGGGTGTGGCCGGCTGCGGCTCAGGAGCAGGGGCGGGCTTTGCCTCGGCGGCGGGCTCCGGAGTCGCAGTAGCGGGCTCGGGCGCTTTCTCCACGGCGGGCTCTGCGGCAGCCTCGGGCTCATTCACCGGGGGAGCTGCAACCGCTTCCGGTTTGGCAGCTGCCCCGTGTTCAACATCGGCCTGAATGGCCTCCTCGGCCACACGTTCCTTCTCCTGTGCGCGCTGCTGCGCGGCGGCCTCGGCGTTGCGATAGGCACGCTCCAGCAGGGCTTCCTGCGAGTTGAAGGGTTTCTCACCCTTTGCACGCTCCACGGGGACCCAGGTGCCGTCGCTCGTGAGGCTGCGGGCTTTCACGTTGTCGCGCAGCTGCATGCCCATGTACTCGTGCACTAGGGCGCGGCAGGTGGGGTCGAGCACGGGGAAGGCAATCTCCACGCGGTGCTCGGTGTTGCGCGTCATCATGTCTGCCGAGCTCAGGTAAATCATGTCCGAGTCCACGCCGAAAGCATAGACGCGCGCGTGCTCCAAAAAGCGTCCGACGATGGAGCGGACATGCACGTTCTCGGTCTTGCCCGGAACACCGGGCTTGAGGCACGAGATGCCGCGGATGATCATGTCTACGCGCACGCCGGCACACGATGCCTCGGCGATCTTGTCGATAACCTCGCGGTCGGTCAGCGAGTTGAGCTTAAAGAACACGCGGGCGGGCTCGCCGGCAAGGGCGCGCTGGATCTCGCGGTCAAGCCCGCGCATGATGAGCGGTTTCAGTCCGACGGGCGCCACACCCAGGAAGCGGTAGTCGCCGCGCAGGTTGCCCAGCGACAGATTGCGGAAGAACAGGTTGGCGTCCTCGCCGATGCCGGGATGGGCTGTCATGAGCATAAAGTCGCTGTAGAGTTTGGCCGTCTTCTCGTTAAAGTTGCCGGTGCCCAAAAGCGTGAGGCGCGTTAGCGCCATGCCCTCGCGATAGGTGAGCTGGCAGATCTTTGAGTGGCATTTAAAGCCCTCGGAACCATAGATGACGGTGCAGCCGGCCTCTTCCAGGCGCTCGGCCCACTCGATGTTGTTCTGCTCGTCAAAGCGGGCACGAAGTTCCATGAGCACCGTGACCTCTTTGCCGTTCTCGGCAGCATCGATCAGCGACTCGCACAGGCGGCTCTGCTTGGCCACGCGGTAGAGCGTGATGCGCAGCGAGATGCACTCGGGGTCGTAGGCGGCCTCGTGCACCAGATCCAGGAAGGGGTTCATGGCCTCGTAGGGATAAAAGAGCAGCTTGTCGTGCTGCAGCACCTGCTCGCGGATGGAGCGGGTCATGTCGATGGTGGGATTGGGCTGCGGCCTAAACGGCGTAAAGAGCAGCTCGTTGCGCAGGTGCTCGGGAATCTTGCCCTCAATGCCAAAGACGTAGCCCAGGTCGAGCGGGATATCGCAGGTAAAGACAGAGCGGCGCGAAAGCTCGAGCGCCTTGCGGATGGTCTTGAGCGTTGCCTTCTCGAGCGACCCCGAGACCGCGAGCACTACCGGCTGCAGACGCAGGCGCTTCTTGAGGATGCGCTTCATGTGCTGGCGGTAGTCCTCTTCCTCTTCGACGCCCTCGCCGTCCGGATCGATGTCGGCGTTGCGGGTGACGCGGATCAGCGCACGATCCAGCGGCTTATAGGAGCCAAAGCAGCTGTCCAGGCAGGCGAGGATGACGTCCTCGAGCAAGATGTAGGAGTAGGTGCCGGTGGGCGAGGGGATCTCGACCACGCGGTTCATCGAGGCGGGAATCTCGATAAGGCCCAGCAGGCTCTCCTCGTCGGTGGCGCCGTCCAGACCACAGGCCAGATAGAGCGCGCCATTGCGCAGGTTGGGGAAGGGGTGGCGCGGATCGATGACCAGCGGCGAGATGACCGGCGACACGTAGGCCTGGAAGTAGCGGGTTACAAAGGTGCGCTCCTCGGGCGTAAGCGAATCGATGCGGGCGCGGTGAACGCCCAAGGTGTCGAGCTTGCCCTCGATGCTCTTAAAGATGGACTCCCAACGGGTAAGGAGCCCGGGCATTTCGGCCATGACAGCATCGACCTGTTCGGAGGCGGTCATATTGCTCTTGTTGTCGACAGGTTGTTTTTTGAGCTCTGCCAGATCGGACAGGCCGCCCACGCGCACCATGAGAAACTCGTCGAGGTTGGACTCGAAAATCGACACGAACTTTAGACGCTCGAACAGCGGAACGGTCTCATCGAAGGCTTCGTCAAGCACGCGGTTGTCAAAGCGCAGCCAGCTAAGCTCTCGGTTTTGCGTGTACGAGAAGTCGCGCGGCGGTTTGCGCAGCTTTGCGGCGGCTTGCTTCTTTTCGATTTTGCTCGGCATATGCATCTGTCCGTTCAGTCCCCGCAGGGGACGGTAGCCTAACCCTATTCACTATTGTCTCAATTTAGTCGACTTGTGGCACGGACGTATTGTGCGAACGGTATCTTAACCTACTTCTTACGCCGTCAAGGCATGCAACTAACTGCCCGACTCGTTTTGAAAACAATCTATATCCATACTCAACTGGTGAGGATGTATGAATAAGAATGATTGCGAGCTGAATATAATAGAATCCAAATTGAATCATGGACAGACGACATATATATGCAGAAAACAGTTTTAGCTATGCAATTC
>DBGFTB010000025.1:0-86806 GCA_048532905.1 Collinsella aerofaciens | reverse complement strand
GTGCCGGCCCTTCGCCGCCGGGACACGTACCCCCAATTAACTGTTCTTCATGACAATCGAATCCACAACATCGGCCACATTCTCACAGCAGTCGGCGCAGTACTCCAGGAAGGCGTACACGTCACGCCAAGCGATGACCTCGAGCGGGTCCTTGCCGTTAACGTGCAGGTTGCGCATGGCGTTGATGTAGAGCTCGTCGGCCTCGGACTCGATGGTGTTGATCTGGATGACGAGCTCGCGCAGGGTCTTGGACTTGCGGTAGTTGGGCAGCTCGACCATCAGGTCCTTCATCGCGCGGCAGGCGTCGGTCACCTTGTGGGCGATGACGATGGCATCGGGGTGGATGCTCTGGATGTTGGTGAAGTAGACGCGCTGCACGACGCCCTCGATACGATCGAGCACGGTGTCGAGCGAGCAGCTCATCAGGTCCAGATCCTCGCGCTCAAGCGGGGTGATAAAGGCGGTGAGCAGGGCGTCTTCGAGCTCGTGGTGCTTCTTGTCTGCCGCATGCTCAATCGCATGCATCTTATCGAGCATGTCGTGGATCTGCGCAGGGTCAAAGTTCTCAAAAATCTTGGTGAGCAGCTCTGCGGCCTGGACGGCTAGGTCGGCGCAGGCGACGTAGTTGTCAAAGTAGAACGAATCGGGTTTCTTTGCCATGGGTGGTCCTTTCGAGGTGAAGATGGGCGGGCGAGGTAATGCAGTCCGGATGGACGCTCGGTTTGACTAGAGGAACATCATGAACAGCTTGGCCATGACAAAGCTGATGAGTCCGCAGGCGGGGAAGGTGAAGAACCAGGTGAACATCATGTCCTTGACGACACCGAAGTTGATGGCCGAAAGGCGCTTGACGGCACCGACGCCCATGATGGCGCAGGTCTTGATGTGGGTGGAGGACACGGGGATGCCGGTAAGGGTGGCAAGCAGCAGGTTTGCGGCGCCCGCCAGGTCGGCGGAGAAGCCCTGGTACTTTTCGAGCTTGACCATGCTCTGGCCGACGGACTTGATGATACGCTCGCCGCCCACGCTGGTGCCGATACCCATAGTGGCCGAGCACAGCAGCATAATCCAGATGGGGATGCCTGCATCGCCGACGCTCGTCTGGCCGCTGGCAAAGGCCACGCCTAAAAAGAGCACGCCGATGAACTTCTGTCCATCCTGCGCGCCGTGCATAAAGCTCATGGCCGCAGCGCTCGCGATCTGAGCGTATTTAAAGAAGACATTGGCACGTCGCCTGTTGGCGGCGCCGAAAAGAATCGAGACGAGCTTGCACAGGACCCAGCCCATGACAAAGCCCAGGCCGATGGAGAGCGCCAGGCCGTAGATGACCTTCATCCACTCGTGGACGTTGACGCTGCTCGCGCCGCCGAGGGCGATAGCGGCACCGGTCAGGCCGGCGATAAGGCTGTGGCTTTGCGAGGTGGGGATACCAAAACGCGACGCTGTGGCGCCGTAGACGACGATGGAGAACAGCGCCGCGCAGAGGCACGCGAGCGCCATGGTGCTGTTTCCGCCAAAGTCGACGATATGCGAGATGGTATTGGCGACGCTCGCGTTAAAGTGCGTCATGATGAGCACACCGAGGAAGTTGAATGCGGCGCTCATGAGAATGGCGGCGCGGGCGGGCATGCAACGCGTAGTGACGCAGGTCGCGATGGCGTTGGGCGCGTCGGTCCATCCATTGACGAAGATGGCACCCAACGCGAGGATCACGGTGACGGCAAGGACTGGGTTCGACACAATTTGGCCGAGGAAGGTTGAGAACGTTACGTCCATATATGGGCTTTCTCGAAGTTTGCAGACACGTTACAAAAACATGATAAATCGTATCACCTCCTGCGGGTCTCTTTACCGAGTTCTGATGGGAGAAGTGGACTTTTTGGCACTAAAATTGAATATTAGCCCTGTTGACCGCGGGTGTTCTTTTTGCTAACACGCCATGCGGACACGTGCGATTACTACGACACTCCAAAACCACAGTCTGTTCGCTTTACAACATACAAACATGCGTTCGATAATAGGAGGCATGGAATATCGACAGACAGACGGCAAAACTCGGCGCGTGCACAAGCAGTATGTGGACGTCGTGGCCCGCATCCTCGCGGGCGGACAGGTCGTGCCGGTCACCGTCTGCTGGGTCGACGGCCGTTGTTTTACGATCGACGAGATTGTCTCGTCCACGGGCTTTGGCTTAACGGTTCACGGTGTTCGTACGGCGACCTATAAGGTGCGTTTTGGCGGGCACGCGACCGAGTTGTATCTGGAGGACCAGACGCGCGAGCGGGCGGACGGCTCGCAGGCACACGTGATGCGTTGGTGGGTCTGGGCCTTTGATCGCACGCTCGAGGGCGAGCGCCGTAGGTAAGGACGTACGGCATTCGGGTACAATGACAGGAATCTTGTCAGCTACTGCGTTGTCGCGGCGCTTTTGAAAGGACGAAATTATGAACGATATTCAGGGCTATCAGAACGGCCCCATCGAAACCGGCGCAAGCCGTGCCAAGGAGATGTCGCCGCGCGCGTACAACCTTGTCATGTCTGCCCTGATCTTTTTGGGCTTTTGCGCCATGGGCGTCGGTGCTTACTTTACGAGCACCATGTCGTTTGCGCGCATGATGATGAGCGGCGCCGCTTTGCCGCTGGTCTTTGGCTCATTTATTTTGACCATCGTCGGCATGGTCATGATGTCGGCCGCCGCCAGCAAGCAGTCCGTGGGCCTGTCCCTTGTGGGCTACGTAATCTTTGCGAGCACCTTTGGCCTGACCGCGTCGTTTGGCCTTGCCAACTACGACCTGCCCACCATCAACACTGCCTTTATCGCCACGGCCGCCATCACCTTTGTCTTTGGCGCCTTGGGCGTGACGTTCCCCAAGTTTTTCCAGCGCGTATATGGCATCGGTTTTGGCATTCTGCTCGCTACTATTCTGGTTGAGATCGTGCTGATGTTCATGGGCGTCTCACAGACCATCACCGACCTGATCGTGATCGTGGTGTTCGCCGGCTTTATTGGCTACGACACCTATGTTGCCACGACGGTGCCGCCCACACTGCCCAATGCCGTGCTTATGGCCTCTAACCTGTTCGTGGATATTATCAACGTGTTTTTGCGCATTTTGAACATCCTCGGCCGTCGCGATTAAAGCGCGGCATTGCGACGCTTCCTGCCGGACACGGTAAAACGATGCGAAAGGCGGTCCTTCGGGGCCGTCTTTTTTGTGCGCGGCGGGGTATCATGGATGGGAAAAAGCCGATAGCGGCAGCGACAGGAAAGGTGGCCACGTATGGCAGACGTCGACAACAGGAACCGTAACCGCAGGTCCAACCGAGCGGGTCAGCCCAATCCCAAGCGCGAGGCCCGTGCCAAGGCCGCCGAGCGTCACGTGGCAACTGTGTCCGAAGCGTGCGCCAAGGATATCGAGCGTTCGCTTGCCGGTGTTCGCGAGTTTGACGGTATGCCTGCCGGCTTTGTCGCGGCGATGAAGGCCAAGGTTCAGAGTGCTGTGGCCACCGAAGAACAGGTTGCCGAGGACGTCGAGGGCGCGGAGGCTGCCGAGGTCGAGGCAGCTCCTGAGCCCGTCGAGGAGCCTGCCGAGGAAATCGCCGAAGCTGAGTCCGCGCCTGCTGAGGAGCCTGCTGCGTCCCTGCCTGAGGTCACCGTGCGCGATGCCTCCGCCACGCAGGCCATCTTGGACAACGGTCGTGGCTATGCGCAGTTCTGCGACATGGCCGTGCTCGCCTTTGCCTCGTTCACCAACCCGGGCGGTGGCTATATTCAGGGTTATCTGGGCCAGGAGGCCACACTGTGCGCCGATTCGTATCTGTACAACGTTCTCGATAAGCAGCGCAAATGGTACGGCGAGAACCGTCGCCGCAACATCAACTGCGAGCTCTATCGTAACCGCGCCCTAGTGGTGCCTGCGGTGCGCTTCGACCGCAACCACGTGCATGCATACGCCGACGTGATCGTGGCCGCCGCGCCCAACGTTAAGCGCGCCCGCCAGGAGTATCGCGTGAGCGACGATGCTCTGCTGGATGCCCTGCGCGACCGCATTCGCTTTGTGCTTGCCATCTGCGACGAGCTGGGTCGCGAGAAGCTCGTGCTGGGCGCTTGGGGCTGCGACAACAACGGCTTTGACGCCGAGGCCGTGGCCGAGCTCTTCCGCAAGGAGCTCGCGTCGGGCGACTTTAAGGTCAAGCAAGTCTTCTTTGCCGTGCCTTCTACGCGCTGGGATGAGGATTTTGCCAAGTTCGAGCACGTGCTGGCAAACTTCCCCGAGCGCAACGAGGAATCCTATGCCCAGGTTGCCGCTCGCGCTGCGGCAGCTCGCGCCGCCGAGCAGACCCAGGCTGCTACCGAGGATGATGAGGACGAGGACGATTGGCGCAAGTACCTGTAATTGGTACGTGCTGACAGATAGGTCGAGCCGGCGGGAGAGGCTGCTTCCGTCGGCTTTTTACTGAGCGAGGGGCTTACGATGAAAAACGTTCTATGCTTTGGCGACAGCAACACCTATGGTTACGATCCGGCGGGCATGCGCGACGGCACCGCGGTGCGCTATGCGCAGGATGTGCGCTGGTGCGGCGTGGCCCAACGTGACTTAGGCGAGGGCTGGCATGTAATTGAAGAAGGCCTCAACGGCCGCACGACGGTACGCGACGACATGTGCCATCTGGACACCAATCTTAACGGCATCCGCGCACTTCCGATGCTGCTCGAGGCCCATAAGCCGCTGGACGCCATTGTGATCATGCTGGGCACCAACGACTGTAAGACGGTCTTTAACGTGACAGCTTCCGATATCGCCCGTGGCGCCATGGCGCTGATTCGCGCCGTCCGCGCGTTTCCGTGGACCGACGCTGCGCCTTGTCCGCGCATTCTGCTGATGGCGCCTATCAAGATTAAGCCGCAGATCGCCGACGTATATATGACCGATTTTGACGAGCATTCCGTAGAAGCCTCGGAACATTTTGGTGAGTACTACGCGCATGTGGCTGAGCAGTTTGGCTGCGACTTTTTGAATGCCGCCGACTTTGCCGAGCCGGGCGATATCGACTATCTGCATATGATGCCCGAAAGCCATGAGAGCCTGGGTCACGCCGTGGCAGCCAAGCTCCAAGAGATGCTCGGAGAGTAGCGCGACCCCAAGCCACCACAGAAGTTCCCCTTGTGGTGGCTTGTTTCGTTGCTTTGTCTCGATCTGTGACAGTTGTAAGGCCGAAAACGGGCTAGATGTTACAGATTAAGATTATTTAGGCCGATATCGGTCGTTTGTCTCGATCTGTAACATCTAGGGTCGATTTTGCCGAGTTACTGTTACAGATCGAGATTTTCTTCTCTGCGGAATTTGAATGTCTCAATCTGTAACAGGTGAGCCGAAAAATGGGCTCTAACTGTTACGGATCGAGATGTTTGTGGGAACCACCGCAAAGGTGCCTGTCCCCTTTGCGGTGGTTTTGGGCTGCAAATCTTAATACTGCCACATGTGATTGACGGGGCCGGAGCCTTTGCCCATGTTCAGGCCGGCGGCCAGAGCGCCTGTCAGGTAGGCCTTGCCGGCGTTGACGGCATCGGCAAGATCCATGCCCTGGGCCAGCGCGCAGGCGATGGCGGACGAGAGCGTGCATCCGGTGCCGTGCGTGTTGTCGGTCTCGATGCGCTTGTGGCGGAACCACGCGGTGAGTGGATCTCCAAGATGGTTGCCCTCGTCATCGAGTGGCGCGGGTTCGGCCAGTACATCGTTGGCCTCGTTGACAAGATGCCCGCCCTTAACGAGGGATGCGCAACCAAAGCGGCGGGTGAGGAGCATGGCAGCATTTTGCTGCGTGCGCTCGGAGTCGACCTCGTAGTCGAGCAGGGCCATGGCCTCGGGAATATTGGGCGTGATAACCGTCGCTAGCGGGAACAGGCGGCGGGTGAGCGCCTCGGCGGCATCTTCGGCAATCAGCCGTGCGCCCGAGGTGGCTACCATGACGGGGTCGACTACCACGTTTGTCGCGTTCCAAGCGCTCAGGCGGTCGGCGATAACATCGATAATCTCGGCAGAGGAAACCATGCCAATCTTAACGGCGTTGGGGCGGATATCGTCAAAAACGGCATCGATCTGCGCCGCGACAATATCCGGGGAGATGTTCTGCACGGCGGTGACGCCCAGGGTGTTCTGTGCGGTGATGGCGGTGATGGCCGTCTCGGCATACAGGCGGTGTGCCGTGATGGTCTTGATGTCGGCCTGAATGCCGGCGCCACCGCTGGAATCGGATCCTGCGATGGATAGAACGGCAGGTACCTTACTGCGATCCATGTTCGCTCCCTTGTTCGGTCGGAATCAAATGGGTCTATAAGCCAGCATTATAAAGATGCCCGGGCCGACTCTATGTCGAACCCGGGCGGGCGATGCAATCTTTACGCAAATGCAAGCAAATGTTCACACGTCAACAATTGACAGGCACCAGCTCGCCGCCAGAAGCGGCCGCGGCGACAGGCTAGTCCTCCATGCCGAGGTCGATCGTGGTGCCCTCGAAGATTTTGTTGACGGTGCGGACGGCGCACATCTTGCCACACATGGTGCAAGTGCCCTCGGTGGCGGCGGGGGACTCCTCGTAGCGCTTCTTGCCCGTAACCGGGTCGAGCGCGCACTCCCACATGGCGTCCCAGTCAAGCTTGCGGCGTGCCTGGCCCATCTTGTCGTCCATGTCGCGGGCGTGGGGCACCTTTTTGGCGATGTCGGCGGCGTGTGCGGCGATCTTGGTGGCCATGAGGCCGTCGAGCACATCCTGGGCGTTGGGCAGGCACAAGTGCTCGGCCGGCGTCACGTAGCACAGGAAGTCGGCGCCGGAGCTGGCGGAGATAGCGCCGCCGATGGCAGCGGTGATGTGGTCGTAGCCCACGCCGATATCGGTCACCAGCGGCCCGAGCACATAGAACGGGGCGTTGTGGCACAGGCGCTTCTGCAGTTTCATGTTGGCGGCGATCTCGTCGAGCGCCATGTGGCCCGGACCCTCGACCATAACCTGGACGCCGGCGGCCCATGCGCGCTTGCACAGCTTGCCCAGCTCGATCATCTCGGCGGTCTCGGTGGCGTCGTTGGAGTCGTAGAGGCAGCCCGGGCGACAGGAGTCGCCGAGCGAAATCGTCACGTCGTACTCGTGGCAGATTTCGAGCAGCTCGTCGTAGAACTCATAGAACGGGTTCTCGTTACCGGTGACCTCCATCCAGCCAAACAGCAGCGAGCCGCCGCGGCTCACGATGTTCATGAGGCGGCCGGTCTCCTTAAAGGTCTTTGTGACCGACTTGTTGATGCCGCAGTGGATGGTCATAAAGTCCACGCCGTCCTCGGCGTGCGCGCGCACGACCTCGAACAGGTCGTCCTTGGTAAGCTTGACCAGCGGCTTTTCCATGTAGCCGATGGCGTCGTACATGGGGACGGTACCTACCATGAGCGGCGTCTCGTCGATGAGCTGCTGGCGGAACTGGCGCGTCTTGCCCGAGTTGGAGAGGTCCATGATGGCGTCGGCGCCAAAGTCCTCGGCGATCTTGACCTTCTTCCATTCCTCGGCGGCATCGGCCTTGTCGCCCGAGATGCCCAAGTTCACGTTGACCTTGGTGGACAGGCCCTCACCGACGCCAAAGGCGCGCATGCCTTTTTTGATGTGCACGATGTTGGCAGGAATGGCGATGCGGCCGTCGGCCACGCGCTCGCGGATGTACTCGGGGTCGCGATGCTCGCGCTCGGCGACCTCCTTCATCTGCGGTGTGATCTGCCCGGCGCGGGCGAAGTCGATTTGCGTGACGAGCTTGGGCTCGGTCTGTGTGCTCATTGGCACGGCTCCCTTCGTTGGCATTACCCATATCAGGTTTGCGGGTCAGGGCGGGCGCGCCCAATCTCAGCCTGCCGTCTTGTCCTGCAAGCCCCCCGTTTATGTAATGGGCTCAAGTATAGCTCGAATGGGTACGATTGGCCTAACGAGCGTGCCTGTGAGGAGGCGAACATGGAAGACAAGCATCTATATCGAGAGACGCAATGGGATGTATCGGCCGAGGAAAGCCGTGCGCACCATGGCCTTGTCGCGATCGGTTTTGCGGTGCTTGCCGTGCTGGTGATTGCCTTTTGTATCTGGACGTTTGGTGGTCGCGGCGGCGCTGCATGGGAGTTCGAGGCTGATGATAGCCTACCGATTATGACGGTGAGGAGTACTGGCGGTAATGCCAATACGCTCGCCGTTCCGGGCGATTATTGGTACCCGTGCGATGAGTTTGTGCAGTTGCAGCTGAGTGGTGGGTCTATTCCTGGTGAGGAAATCGAACGCGTGACGTATGATGCGACGTTCAAAACGTTGACGGTGAAGCTCAAAGATCAAGGGGATGTGCCCACGACGATGGATATCGCGCTGACGGAATGGCGCCTGGAGCCCCCGTCGGGTGTTGCGGTGTCCGAGGTCGAGCACGTCAAGATTGTCTATCAGGACGGTTCGACAAACGGGATTGCAAAGGCCGACGGTCTAGCAGAATAGGTGTCGAGCCTAGCAGCCAATTCATAAAAGTTGCGGTGGAATAGTTCCTGATTGTGCGAAAAAGGCTCAAATAGGAATTATTCCACCGCAAGTTATATAGAGAAGACTGAGCGGGTCAGTGTTGGGTGCCGGCTCTAGAGCATCTGTTCGTTGATGAACATGAGGGTGCCTAGGTATGAGAGCTCGGGGACGTGGCGATAGCCGATGTTGAATGCGGTAAGTTCGCTTGCATCCTCGAGCTTGTTTTCTGCCATCCACCGCACCATGGAGCCGCGCGCCTTTTTGCTGGCGGTCGACTGTTGGATGGGCTTCCCGTTGCGGATGCCCTCGCCAAAGAGGCATGTGACGGCTGTGGCGTCGCCCGCGAGGTGGGGCAGAACGGCTTTGGCATACTCTACGCTGGCGAGGTTGACGATCGTGGTGTTTGAGCCTGCCGGGGCGATAGCCCGCGCGAGCTTATCGCTCCAAAATGCGTAGAGGTCTCGGGCACCGTCGACGACAAGCTTCGCGCCCATCTCCAGCCGATACGGTTCGACGGCATGAAAGGGACGAACGCACCCGTAGAGGCCGGAGAGGATCCACAGATGGTCTTGCAGCCATGCGAGCTGCGCGGAATCCATCACCTCGGGTGCCATGCTCTGGTATTGAATGCCGTGATAGGACATGACGGCAGGGGAGAGGTGACGGGCGAGTGCGGGATTGTCGAGATCGCCGCTTTTCAGGATGGGCCCGAACTCATGCAGTGTGTTGAGGCAAGGTCCCAGCAGTTTGTCGCTCACGTTCCACAGCGCCTGCAGGCCGCCGCTGCCTTCATTCCGCTCGATATCTAGCAGTGCGCGGTGGAGGCGAGCCGTCTCGCGCACAAAGGGTGGGATGCCCAGGACTTCAAAAGCATCTTGGGCCGCGCGCATCTGCTTGGCGGGCGAAATGATGACCTGCAGCATGGACTCTCCTCTGCCAAAAAAGTTGCGGTGGAATACGGTCTGTTTTGGCCGTTTATGGGCCAGTTTAGTCCGTATTTCACCGCAACTGATGAAGGGTTGGTTAGGCTCGCTCGATGAAGGCCTTGTAACCGCGATATGCCTCGTAGATGTCGGCCTTGTTGGCGACCTCCCACAGGGCGTGCATGGACAGGACGGCAACGCCGGAGTCGATGACGTTCATGCCGTACTTGGCCATGATGTAGGCGATGGTGCCGCCGCCACCAGCGTTGACGCGGCCGAGCTCGCAGGTCTGGAAGTCCACGCCGGCCTCGTCCATGATGTCGCGGACGAGGGCCACATACTCGGCGTCGGCGTCGTTAGAGCCGCCCTTGCCGCGGCTGCCCGTGTACTTGTTAAAGCACAGGCCGCGACCCATGAAGGCGGCGTTCTTGGTCTCGAACTTGCCGGCATAGCCCGGGTCGAAGCCGGCGGACACGTCGGAGGAGAGCATACGGCTGCGGGCGAGCGCGCGGCGCAGAGCCAGCGGGCTGTCCTCGCCGGCGAGCATCATGATCTCGGCGACGGTGTTCTCGAAGAAGCGACTCGTCATGCCGGTGGCACCCACGGAACCGATCTCCTCCTTGTCGACGATGAGCGTGATGCTCGTGCGCTCCACGTTGGTGACGTTGATCTGGGCGAGCATGGAGGGGTAGGCACAGACGCGGTCGTCATGGCCATAGCCCAGAATCATGGAGCGGTCGAGGCCCATGTCGCGGGCGGGGCCGGCGGGCACGACCTCGATCTCGGCGGAGAGGAAGTCCTCCTCCTCGACGTCGTACTGCTCCTTGAGGATATCCAGGAACATCTGCTTGACGGGCTCCTTGGGGGCGTCCTTGTCGTCCTCGTCAAACTTGACGGGGCGGCCGCCCACGATCACGTCGAGAATCTCGGCATCGACGGCGTCCTTGGCAGGTTTGGACATCTGCTCGCTCGAGAGGTGGATCAGCAGGTCGGAGATGGTAAAGACCGGGTCGTCCGCCTTGTCGCCGATATTGATGTCGACGGTGGTACCGTCCTTTTTGCAGATGACGCCCACGAGTGCGAGCGGGGAGGCCACCCAGTGGTAGCTCTTGACGCCACCGTAGTAGTGCGTGTCGAGGTAGGCCATGTCGCCGGCCTCGAAGGCGGGGTTCTGCTTAAGGTCTAGGCGCGGCGAGTCCACGTGGGCGCCCAGGATGTTAAAGCCCTGCTCGAGCGGGGCGTTGCCCAGGTTGACGAGCATGAGGTCCTTGCCGTGATTGGCGGCGTACACCTTGTCGCCTGCCTTGAGCTCGCGGCCTTCGGCGATCACGGTCTCCAGGTCGACGTATCCCGCCTCCTCGGCCATCTTGATGCCGGTCTTGACGCACAGGCGCTCGGTCTTGTTCTCGCTCAAAAACTGCTTATAGCCGCGGCAAAGCTCCTCGAGCTCCTCGACTTGCTGTGGCGTGTACTTTTTCCATGCGCAGGGACGCTCCATGACGCAGGCTCCTTTCGGATCGATCGTGCTGGTTGATGTACCGTGAGCCATCGTATCACGCGCGGGCTCACGGTGGCGGGGGAGCTTGATGTGAGGTGGCCGCGGGGCGGGGAGCGTGTAAACTGGAGTGAGCAAACCGTGCCCAGCCCAAAGCGAGGTATTTAATATGTCTGACAAGCGCCGCACTTTTGCCGTTATCGACGGCAACTCGCTCATGCACCGCGCCTTTCACGCCGTGCCGCCGACCATGAACGCGCCGGACGGTCGCCCCACCAACGCGATCTTTGGCTTTCTGAACATGTTTCTTAAGATGATTGATGCCTTTAACCCCGACGGTGTGGTCGTGGCGTTTGACAAGGGTAAGCCGCGCGTGCGCATGGAGATGCTGCCGCAGTATAAGGCGCAACGCCCGCCCATGGACCCCGATCTGCATGCGCAGTTCCCTATGATTAAGGAGCTGCTCACCGCGCTCAACGTGCCGATTCTGCAGTCCGAGGGCTGGGAAGGCGACGATATCCTGGGAACCATGGCGCGCCTGGGCGAGCAGGCCGGCTGCGACATGCTACTGGTGACCGGCGACCGCGACATGTATCAACTCGTGACCGAGCACGTCAACGTGGTCTCGACCCGCAAGGGCCTGTCTGACGTGGCGATCATGACGCCCGAGAGCGTGGACGACCTGTATCACGGCATTACGCCGGCGCTCGTGCCCGATTTTTACGGTCTAAAGGGCGATACGTCCGACAACATCCCCGGTGTACCGGGCATCGGTCCCAAAAAGGCGAGTGCGCTCATTGCGAAGTACGGTAGCCTGGACGAAGTCATCGCGCATGCCGACGAGGTCAAGGGCAAGATGGGCGAGAACCTGCGTGCACACATCGATGACGCACTACTGAGCCGCAAGGTTGCGACAATTCGCACCGATGCGCCCGTCGAGCTCGACTTTGAGGCGACGTCCTTCCCGGCGTTTTCTGCCGATGAGGTTTCCGCGGCGCTGGGCACGCTTGGTATCACCGCCATGCAGAACCGTTTCTTGGCGCTGATCGGCGGCGAGGGCGGGGCTGCTGCTGCCTCCAGTGTGGTTGAGATACCTGCTATGGTTCGCGCAGCCGCCGGCGATGCCGACGCGCTTGGTGCCGTTGCGGCTGAGGTCTCCCGCGCGATTGATGCCGGCGAGTGGGTCGCCGCCGTGGTGGACGACGACAAGGAAGAGGGCGCGCTCTTTGGACTGACGCGCACGCTGTGGTTGGCGACGTCCAAGGGCCTGTTCGCGCTCGAGGAGGGCGACAGCTGTGCGGCGGCTGAGGTTGAGGGCTTCAACTTCGTTCACGGCGTGATTGCCGGCGTGCTCGCGCGTCTGTTTATGGAGGGTCGCGTGGCGAGCCCGGATATGAAGGCGCTGTTGCACGAGCTTTCGCCCGTCGATTCTTCTGAGCCCGAGCTCATGGATCCGCTCGCTACCGATTCCACGCGTATCTTCGATACCGTGGTCGCTGCCTATCTGCTGGATTCCGATCGCTCCGAGTTCGATGAGGCATATCTTGCCGATACGTATCTGCAGATGGCGCTGCCTGCGGCGCGCGGCGCAGAGGGTGCCGGTGAGGACGCTCCGGCGCCCGCCGCTCGCACGGCGGCCTTGACGCTGGCGCTGGTCGCACCGCTGCGCGACCGCATGGCCCGTGAGAATGCCGCCAACGTGTTCGATGGCATCGAGATGCCGCTCGTTCCGGTACTTGCCAAGATGGAGCGCGCGGGCATGCTCGTGGACCCCGACCGTCTGCACAGTCTGTCCGAGGGTCTGGCGACCCAGATTACCGAGGTTGAGCGCAGTATTCGCGACCTGGCGGGTGACGAGACCTTTAATATTGGCAGTCCCATGCAGCTGTCGCACGTGCTCTTTGATGTGATGGGGCTTCCGACCAAGGGCCTCAAGAAGACTAAGCGCGGTTACTATTCGACCAATGCCAAGGTACTGAGTGATCTTGCCCGTGACCACGAGATTGTTCGTTTGATCTTAGACTGGCGCGAGAAGTCCAAGATCAAGTCAACCTATCTGGACACGTTGGGCCCGCTGCGCCGCGGTGACGGTCGTGTGCACACCACGTACAACCAGACCATCACCGCGACGGGGCGTCTGTCTTCGAGCGACCCTAATCTGCAAAACATTCCGACGCGCTCGGAGCTGGGGCGTACCGTCAAGACGGCGTTTTCGGCAGGCGAGGGAAGCGTCTTTTTGGCGGTGGACTACTCGCAGATCGAGCTGCGTCTGCTGGCACATCTCTCGGGTGACGAGCACTTGGTGCGCGCCTTTAACGAGGGCGAGGACTTCCATGCCGAGACGGCGGCGCGCGTGTTTGGTGTGCCGGTGTCCGAGGTAACGCCCGACCTGCGCAGTCGCGCCAAGGCCGTGAACTTTGGCATCGTGTATGGCCAGCAGGCCTACGGCCTGTCGCAGTCGCTGCATATCTCGATGGCCGAGGCGCGCGACATGATCGACCGCTACTACGAGGCCTACCCGGGCGTGCGTACGTTCCTCGACAACGTGGTGGCGCGCGCCAAGCAGACGGGCTACGCCGAGACCATGTATGGCCGCAGACGCCATATTCCCGAGCTCAAGGCCAAAAACCCGCAACTCCGCGGCTTTGGCGAGCGCACGGCCATGAACCATCCCATGCAGGGAACCGCCGCCGACATCATCAAGATCGCCATGGCCCGCGTAAGCCGCCGCCTGGAAGAAGAAGGCTTTGCCGCCCACATGATCCTGCAGGTACACGACGAACTGGACTTTGAGTGCCCCGCCGATGAAGTCGAGCGCCTAACCACCATGGTCCGCGACGTCATGGAGCACGTAGTAGACCTCCGCGTCCCCCTAATCGCCGAAGCCAGCACCGGCATAACCTGGGCCGACGCCAAATAGGGAAGTGCCCACAACCCTAAAGTAACCAAACCAGAAGGGGGCTCCTTGCCAACAAGGAGCCCCCTTCGTTCAATTAAATTCAGCCTAAGTATCTAGACACTCAAGACGCCATCTAGGCGGCAAACAAGTAAACCTAGGGCCTGGCCGGGCGGCACAGGTTAACTTTTCGTAGATTCCGCACGCAAAGAAAGCCACTTAATGTGGCTTTCGTCTTGCGCAGGACCTGACCGAGCGAAAAGTTATCCTGTGCCGCCCGGCCAGGCCCGATGGGACGGCTACCGGGCCGCCAAGATAGCGTCGATGAGCGTCAGTACGCCCCCGTCGTTGTTGCTCGGAATGCGCCACTTGGCATGCGCGTTCATGTGCTCTTCGGCATTGTCCACGATAAAGCTGTGACCGACGCGCTCCAGCATGGGGATGTCGTTGTACGTATCGCCCACGGCGGCGGCGTCGGCGATATCGATGCCCAGGTGTTCGCACAGGTGCGCGACGCCGGCGCCCTTGTCGACGCCCAGGTTCATAAAGTCGATCCACTCGCGCCCGGCGTTGGTGACGTAGAGCTTGTCCGAGAACTCGGGGCTATAGGTCTCGCGGAAAGCGGGCTCGGCGTCGTAGCCGGGGAAGAAGACCGAAATCTTGTTGGACTCGAAATCAATGCCCTCAAAGCTGTCGACGTAGTTGATTGTGTTGTAGTAGACGCTGATCTCGTCGTGGTATTGATGGTCGCGGGCAAGCACGTAGAACTCGTCGAAGCAGCACAGGACGGGGACAGCGCGAGGATCCTCCGAGGCACGGCTCAAGACCTGCTGATACAGCTCCACGTCAATATTGCTCTTATAGATATAGCTGCCGCGATAGATCACGCAAGCTCCGTTGTCGGGACAAAAGGCGAGGCGGTTCTTGATGCCCTCGAACATCTCCTCGAGCTTGGGGGCGGGACGTCCGCTGGCGGGGCAGAATACGATGCCGGCGTCGGCGAGCTTGTCCAGGCGCTCATCAAGACCCTGGGGCAGCACACGCTCGTCGGTCAGCAGCGTCTTGTCCATATCGACGGCGAGAATCTTAATGTTGCCGATGTTGGCGTCCGATTCGTAAGTTTGCATAAAAATGCGCCTTTCGTTTCGAGATTGTTTCAGACGTTATAACCATCAACTAGTAGTCGAGCGTATTTTCGCAGGAATGGTGCGTATTTGCACCACGCTTCACAAAGTAATGAAAAAACTTTTCAGAAATTTGAATTTGTCGCTTGTACTGCGGGCACTTTAGCGTAATATAGCGACCATCGAAAACGGAGACGGAAAAACAACCGCTTACCGAGTAAAAGGTACCGTTTACGATATTTGAATTGCGCCCGGCGATACGTGAAAGGAGAGGCAGATGCAGTTCGTAAAGATCATCACCACTGCAGACAATGCCATCCGACGCCAGCGCGCAATTTCCCGACGACGATAACAATCGTCTCTGTCCGCATGGGGCGAATTGCCTCAACAGAGTCATTTTGAGGTCGTTGGGTTTTAGCACGACATTGCTGCATGTTTCTAGGGCATGTATGTGCTGATTTTTGCTATTTAACCTGATATTGCACGGTTTTTGACCTCAAGGTGACTTGCAACTGACCGATGTTCTAACTAGCTACCAAGGGCGAAAGGAAACAGCCATGAGCAAGGAAAAAGTCGTTCTCGCATATTCCGGTGGTCTTGATACATCCGTATGTGTCAAATGGCTCCAGGACGAGAAGAATCTCGATGTCGTTTGTGTCTGCGGCAACGTGGGCCAGGAAGAGACCGGACTGGATGCCAAGAAGCAGAAGGCGCTCGACCTGGGCGTTCTCGATTGCCAGGTGCTCGACCTGCGCGACGAGTTCTCTGATGAGTTCCTGACTAAGGCCATCGCAGCAAACTCCATGTACGAGAACAAGTATCCGCTGGTCTCCGCCCTGTCTCGCCCGCTGCTTGCCAAGAAGCTTGTTGAGGTCGCCCACGAGTTTGGCGCTACCTACGTCGCCCACGGCTGCACCGGCAAGGGTAACGACCAGGTCCGTTTTGAGGCCGCCGTAAAGGCCCTCGACCCCGAGCTCAAGGTTATCGCCCCGGTTCGCGAGTGGGACCTGAAGTGCCGTCCCGACGAGGTCGCCTATGCCCACGCCCACAACGTGCCGGTTCCCGAGGGTGCCAACGACAACCCCTACTCCATCGACGACAACCTGTGGGGTCGTGCCATTGAGTGCGGCCACCTGGAGGATCCCTGGAACGAGCCGCTCGATGACGCTTGGGTTATGACTAAGAACCCCGAGGACACGCCGGACACCCCGACCTACACCGAGATTGAGTTTGAGGCCGGCAAGCCCGTCGCCGTCGACGGCAAGAAGATGAAGCTCTCCGAGATTGTCATCTCCCTCAACAAGATCTCCGGCGACAATGGCTTTGGCCGTCTCGATCTGGTCGAGGATCGCCTGGTGGGCCTTAAGAGCCGCGAGTGCTACGAGGTTCCCGGCGCCCTGACGCTCATCACCGCCCACAAGGCGCTCGAGGACATTTGCGTCGAGGGCGACCTGCTCAAGACCAAGATCAAGCTCGAGCAGGATTGGGCCACCGCCGTGTACAACGGCCAGTGGTACAGCCCGCTCAAAAACGCGCTCGACGCCTTTATGGCCGACACCCAGAAGTTCGTGACCGGCACCGTCCGTCTGAAGTTCTTTAAGGGCAACTGCCATGTCGTCGGCCGCAAGAGCCCGTTTAGCCTGTATGACTACGGTCTGGCTACCTACGACCGCGACACCACGTTTGACGAGAAGGCCAGCGCCGGCTTTATCGAGATCGATACGCTGTCACTCAAGACGTGGGCAAAGGTCCAGGGCCCCAGCTCTGCTGCCGCCCAGGCCTAGCGCCTCCTTCCCTTGGTATCCGCGCGGCCCATCCGCGTGATACATAACGGGCGCACGGGGTCCCTACCTTTCGTTATGCTTGCTGACACTTCTTAACATCGGTGGCCCCTACGTTCCGCCCGCATATATGATGCCGCGACTGTGGCTGAGTCCGAGCCCCGCCGGGGTTGTCCGGCGGGGCTCCTTCTATCAATTTGGCGGCTCTGCGCCTATATATATGAGGAGTATCCATTATGTTCAATGCTATCGCGCATGCTTTACTTGCCCTCGCGCCCGAGTTCGATGCTGCAAGGGTCGAGGATGTCCCTATGAGCCTGAAGGCCTGGATCGATGGTTCGCAGGGCAACATCCGGAGGGAGACGTTGGGCGCCAAGTGCATGGCGCGTCACTTCTTTGCAAATTAGCTACATGGCTCCGCACACGGTGGGGAATGTGTAAAACTAGCGGTTGAAAAATCGCTTTAGCGATATGGCGCATTGCTTTGGGCGCTTGTTTTGGTATTTGGAGAAAGGGGACGGTTCCATGGCTCTTTGGGGCGGTCGTTTTGAGGCAGGCGTGGCCGAGGTCACGCAGGAGTTTGGCGCGTCGCTGCCGGCCGACAAACATCTCTATAAGCAGGATATCGCAGGCTCTAAGGCGCATGCCAAAATGCTGGCGGCCCAGGGCATCATCAGTGCCGAGGACGAGCAGGCGATTGCCAAGGGCCTGACCGGAATCGAACAGGATATCGATGCCGGCAACTTCACCTTCGACATCAACGACGAAGACATTCATATGTCCATCGAGAGCGAGCTGACGCGTCGCATCGGCGAGGCCGGTAAGCGCTTGCATACCGGACGTTCGCGCAACGACCAGGTGGCGACCGACACGCGCCTGGGCGTCAAGGCGCTGGCCAAGGAGCTCATGGAGGCCAATCTTGAGCTGCGCCATGTGCTGGTGGATGCGGCTAAGAAGTACGACAAGGTGATTCTGCCGGGTTACACGCATATGCAGCACGCTCAGCCCGTGCTGCTCTCGCATCATCTGCTGGCGTATTCCTGGATGTTCGCGCGCGACTTTACACGCTTGAAGGCCGCCTTTGATGCCGCCGACAACTGCCCGCTTGGTGCTGCCGCGCTTGCCGGTACGAGCTATCCGCTCGATCGCCAGATGACGGCTGCCGAACTTGGCTTTGCGGGCGTGATTCCTAACTCACTCGATGCTGTTTCCGACCGTGATTTCCTGCTCGATCTGCATTACGCTGGCTCCGTCATGGCCATGCACCTGTCGCGTCTTTCCGAGGAGATCGTGCTGTGGTCGAGCTCCGAATTTGGCTTTATCACGCTTTCAGACTCCTACTCCACCGGCTCGTCCATCATGCCGCAGAAGAAGAATCCCGACTTTGCCGAGCTTATTCGCGGCAAGAGCGGCCGTGTCTATGGCAACCTGGTGCAGCTGCTCGTGACCATGAAGGGCCTGCCGCTTGCTTATAACAAGGACTTGCAGGAGGACAAGGAGGGCGCGCTCGATACCGCCCATACGCTCATGCAGTGCCTGTCGGTTATGGCCGGAATGATTTCGACTTGGACCGTCAACGAGGATGCCATGGCGCGCGAGTGCGGCGTGGGGCACCTTGCCGCTACCGATGTTGCCGATTACCTGGCCAAGCGTGGCCTGCCGTTCCGCGAGGCACATGCCGTGGTGGGGCATCTGGTTCTGATGTGTGAGAAGCGCGGCTGCAATCTTGAGGACCTGCCGTTTGAGGTGTTCCAGGAGGCAAGCCCGCTCTTTGAGCACGACATTACCGAGGCGCTCGACATCCCGTCGATTGTCGCCGCGCGCACGACCGAGGGCGGCACCGCCCCTGCCGCCGTTGCCGTGCAGCTGCAGCGTGCCGAGGCGCAGCTCGTGGTCGACGAAGGTGTGTTTGGATCGCTAACCAAGGTCGTCGAGATGGGTCACGGGGCAAAGTAGAGGTTTGGCTGAAGACGTATTGTCCATTTATTGACAAATCGTTTTCGCTTTACGGGCGCCTGCTGATGTGGGAGCCCGTATTTTGTTGCTATGGGGGAGGGGCTTGTCGAGAACTTCTGTAGGACCTTTTGGCAGGTTGTGAAGGGGATACGTTCGCGGGCGGCAACCGACCGCCTGCTCTGTTCGGCGCGGTTGATGGGCGGTCGGATGGTACTCTAATCGGGCTTCGAAACAGAAGTGACACATATGGAGCGCTTTAATAAATTGCAACGTTTCAATAAACAGCTTTTTGTTTAACTGCAGCTAAAACTCTGTTACGATGCAGTCCAGGCGGGTGCCGGAATGGGACTTGGGCACGCGCGAACCTACTTGAAAGGCTACTTTTATGGCTATCGAGAAGACCTTCATCATGATTAAGCCCGACGCCGTGCGCGACCGCAAGATCGGCGAGATCGTTGCTCGCATTGAGCGCAGCGGCCTTGTCATCGAGCGCATGGAGATGACCACGCTCGAGCGCGCTACCGTCGAGGAGCACTACGCCCATCTGGCCGACAAGCCCTTCTTTGGCGGTCTCTGCGACTTTATGACGAGCGGTCCGGTCGTCAAGATGGTCGTTTCCGGTCTCTCCGCTGTTGCTAAGATGCGCACCCTCATGGGCGCTACTAATCCGCTTGACGCTGCTCCTGGTACCATCCGCGGCGACTTCGCTGTCGATGTCAACGCCAACGTGATCCACGGCTCCGACTGCCTGGAGAACGCCGAGATCGAGATCAAGCGCTTCTTTGGCTAAACCAGCTTTGACTCCTTAAAGCTGTTAGCGTGTGGCTTGGGCGCCGCGGAACTCCATCCGCGGCGCCCTTTTATTCCAAAATCTATGAAGGGGACCGCTCGGACATGTGTTCCGAGCGGGCCCCTGCTGTTAGCTTGTGGCACTGAGATGTTTAGGCCTCGTCGACGACCTTGAGGCCGCGCGTGTGGTCGATCTCGTTGAGGAGGTTAACGCGACGCTCGTGACGACCGCCCTCAAACTCGGCGTCGAGCCACTCGTCGACAATCATCTTAGCGAGCTCGGAGCCCACGACACGGGCACCAAAGGCGAGCACGTTGGTGTTGTTGTGCATGCGGGAGAGCTTGGCGCTGAAGGGCTCGGAGCACACGACGGCGCGTACGCCCTCGACCTTGTTGGCAGCCAGGCTAATCCCGACACCGGTGCCACAGATGAGGATGCCCAGGTCGACGTCGCCGTTGGCAACGGCCTTACCCACCTTGTAGCCGGCGATGGGGTAGTCAAAGCTCTCGGAGGTGTCGGTGCCAAAGTTCACGACCTCGCAGCCGCGCTCCTTCAGGTGCTCGGAGATGATGTTCTTGAGCTCGACGGCGGCGTGGTCGTTGCCGATACCAATCTTCATGAGTGGTTCCTCTCTGGTCTGTGCGGCGCAAATGCTAAAGGTTTTACCGCGTTCGACTGCATGATAGCGCGACTTTTGCGTAAACGCTCGGGCGTTTTTTGGTCAAACGCTTTAGCATGCAACAAGACCGGCTTCTCATGAATGAATGCTGTCAGTTTGTGCTTGAGCGCCGTCCGCCGGAACCATGGTTGCAGTTTTTGATGCATTGTTATCAAATAAAGGAGCTAACTATTTTTGAGAGCCAAGCCCGTTATGCAAGCAGGAGATACCTATGCCTACCGATTCCCTTCGTGATGCCGCGTTTTGCGATGTTTTGAACCGCGAGCTTGTCTGTGCACTCGGCTGCACCGAGCCCATTGCCGTTGCCTATGCAGCAGCGCTGGCGAGCCAGACGCTCGGTTACGAGCCCGATCATATGGATGTTGCCTGCTCGGGCAACATCATCAAGAACGTTAAGAGCGTGACCGTGCCCAACTCGGGCGGTATGCACGGTATTGAAGCCGCGGCCGTGCTGGGTGCCGTGGGCGGCGACGCCAAAAGCGCGCTCGAGGTGCTCGAGAGCGTTAACGATGAAGACCGTGCTCGCGTGGCCGAGCTCCTCGCCGACGCCGACTACTGCGATGTATCGCTTGTCGAGGGTGTGCCCAACCTCTACATCAAGGTGACTGCCACGGCCGGGGGCCATACCGCGGTCGTCGAGATTACCGACCACCATACCAATGTCACGTGCCATACCCTCGACGGTATTCCGGTGTGCGGCAAGTCGGCGGGGGAGTGTGCCGCCTGCGCCGAGCGCGTCGTGGCCGAGCGGGCGGCAGATAACGCCGACACGCCCATGTCGATCGAGACCATCATCGACTTTATCGAGGACGGTGACATTGAGGACGCCCGTGCTGCCGTTGAGCGTCAGATTGAGCTGAATGGCGCAATCAGTGCCGAGGGCCTTGCGCACGCTTGGGGCGCCGAGGTGGGTCGTACGCTGCTGGGTGCTCGTGCCGATGACGTCGCCTGCCGTGCCCGTGCCCGTGCGGCCGCCGGGTCCGACGCCCGCATGAACGGCTGCGCGCTGCCGGTCGCCATTGTGTGCGGCTCGGGCAATCAGGGCATTACCTGCGCATTGCCCGTCATGGAGTATGCCGAGTACCTGCGTTGCGACCACGAGCGCCTGGTGCGCGCCGTGATGCTGTCCGATCTTATCGCCGTGCATATCAAGAGCTATATTGGTGCGCTCTCGGCGTTTTGCGGTGCTATTTGCGCCGCGTGCGGCGCCGGCGCCGCGATTACCTGGCTGTGCGGTGGCACGCGCGAGCAGATTGGCGCGACGGTCTCGAACACGCTCGGTAACGTGGGCGGCATCGTGTGCGACGGCGCCAAAGCGAGCTGTGCCGCCAAGATCTCGGCTGCCGTCGATGCGGCGATTCTGGGCCATGATATGGCCATGCAGGGTCGCGGCTTCCGCGCCGGCGAGGGCCTGATCCAAGATACCGTTGAGCAGACAATCGCCAGTATGGGCTACGTAGGCCGCGTAGGCATGAAGGACACCGACGTCGAGATCCTCAACATCATGATCGGCAAAACCCAGGTCTGCTAGATATTAAGTTGCGGTGAGATAGTTCCTAAAATTACCCGGGTGAGGGGCAAACAGGAACTATCTCACCGCAACTGCGCTAGATGTTCTGGCGCCTACGATAGTTCGTCGGCTATTTGGTGCTCGTAGAAGGCCTCGATTACGGCGTTAAAGTCGCGGGCGAAGTCTTCCATGGTTCCGCGCCAGGTGGCTCGGCTGGGCTTTCCTTGGCCCACAAAGGCGGTTTGGATGCCGCAATCGGGGGACGGGAAGTCGCGTTTGGGATCGTTGCCCACCATAAGGACCTCGTGTGGCTCGAGTCCCATCACCTGAAGCTGCTCTAGATAGTAGGTGGCATCGGGCTTGCAGCGGGTGGTGTTTCCCATGTGCGTGACGAGCTCAAAGGGGGCGTCGGCCAGGTCGCCCCAGCCCATGCGGCACTCGATGGCCCCTTGGGGAAAGCTGGGGTTGGTAAAGAGCGCGCAACGCAGCCCTGCGTCCTGTACGGCCTGGAGCGCGGCGTGTGCGCCCGGCATGGCGTGGGCGTTAATGACATCGTCGTTCTTGTACGGAAGAACTTCGCGGTCATAGTAGGTAAACGCCTCGTAGATGAGGGGATCGGAGAGGCGGATCCCGCATCGGCGCTCGACCTCTTCTTGGTAAAACTCAAGATTGGTGCGGTTGTCCGTGCCGCTGCGGCGATTGGCGTTGAGGTCGACTAGGATGGTGCCGAGGCGTGCCATCGTGCCACCGCGGCTGCGGCGCCCGATATCCGCGAGCATCGAAGAGACATCCTTAAAATAGCGAAGGATGAACGCGTTGAGGTTGATGCTGAGAAGCGTCTCGTCCATATCGAAAACGACTGCTTTGAGCACGCGGGCACCTTTCTCGAAAAATCGTTCCAGAATCGTTGGCTCCGGATACTTTACCCCAAAGCCGAATGCCTGGCTGGTTATCGTCAAGTTGCGGAGACGTGTGTTCATAAGATTACGAAAAAGTCTCCACACGAGTAAAAAATCGCAGTTCACGCTTGAAATCGAACTCATTTCCCCGTAACCTATACGAACGTGATTGCATAAGCGTCACATTAGTATCTGTCGGCTCCCGAGTGTTCCTAAACGTTGTGTGCTTGTCGCACCCTTCTGTAGGTCCTAGCAATCGGGGCCCCGTAGTTCGAAAGGGGTCCACCTTTGAGTGAGATTCAGAACTCGTCCATTTTCTCTCTTGACGATGTCAACGAGGAGGAGATGAACAACCTCATCGACGGTACGATTACCGACTTTGATGAGGGCGATCTCGTTAACGGCACTGTCGTTAAGATCGAGCATGACGAGGTGCTCGTTGACATCGGATTCAAGTCCGAGGGCGTTATCCCGGTCCGCGAGCTGTCCATCCGCAAGGACGCTAGCCCTGCAGACATCGTTGCACTCGGTGATCCCATCGAGGCTCTGGTTCTCCAGAAGGAGGACAAGGACGGTCGTCTGGTCCTGTCCAAGAAGCGTGCCGAGTACGAGCGTGCTTGGAACCGCATCGAGGAGAAGTTCAACTCCGGCGAGAACGTCGAGGGCGAGGTTATCGAGGTTGTCAAGGGCGGCCTGATCCTCGACATCGGCCTGCGTGGCTTCCTGCCCGCCTCCCTCGTCGACCTCCGTCGCGTCAAGGACCTCACCTCCTACATGGGCACCCGCATCGAGGCCCGCGTCATCGAGATGGACCGCAACCGCAACAACGTCGTCCTCTCCCGTCGCGTCGTGCTCGAGGAGTCCCGTAAGGCCGAGCGCTCCGAGATCCTGTCCAAGCTCAAGTCTGGTATGCGTCTCCAGGGCACCGTTTCCTCCATCGTCGACTTCGGCGCCTTCGTCGACCTCGGCGGTATCGACGGCCTCATCCACATCTCCGAGCTCTCCTGGAACCACGTCAACCATCCTTCCGAGGTTGTCAAGGTCGGCCAGGAGGTCGAGGTCGAGGTTCTCGACGTCGACCTCAACCGCGAGCGCATCTCCCTGGGTCTCAAGCAGACCACCGAGGATCCGTGGCGCGCACTGGTCAAGAAGTACCCCGTCGGCGCTATCGTCGAGGGCACTGTGACCAAGCTTGTCCCGTTCGGCGCTTTCGTCGACCTGGGCGAGGGCATCGAGGGCCTGGTCCACATCTCCGAGATGGCCAACAAGCACGTCGATCAGCCTTCTCAGGTCACCCACGTGGGCGACAAGGTTCAGGTCAAGGTCATGGAGATCGACCTCGACCGTCGTCGTATCTCCCTGTCCATGAAGTCCGCTGCTGAGACTCTGGGCGTCGAGATCGAGGTCACCCCGCTGCCTTCCGAGAAGAAGGACGAGGAGACCGACGCCGAGTAAATCGGTTTGACGATCACTTGGTTTAAGGGATCCGTCCGCAATGGACGGGTCCCTTTTTGCATATGTTGTTGAGGTGCGCGATGCTGCCCGTGTGCAATGCCGCCTAGGCTGTTCACGGGCTATTAGGTTGTCAGTGCATGAAAATGCCGACATCCCGCCTCGGGGAGGAGGCGGGAACGCACCGAGTAGACGGAGGGGTGTGGAGCGCGGTCGCGTCTCGACTGACGACGTTGCCCATCGACTGAACTATTGTAGCGCATGGGTGGTTCTTGGTTTATCGTGCGAGCGCTTGCGTTGTGCCATTACGTGTGCTGGCGGTGTGCTACACTCTTGCACTGCTGAGTGGGCCAGACGGTTGCGCGGTGTGCTGCTTGCAGCACGCGTGAGGAAAGTCCGGGCTCCAGAGGGCGGGATGCCGGCTAACGGCCGGGCGGAGTGATCCGACGGAAAGCGCCGCAGAAAAGAAGACTCCCACCTGCGCCGCAAGGCGTAAAGGGAAAAGCTGAAACGGTGGTGTAAGAGACCACCAGCGTCGTGGCAACACGGCGGCTTGGCAAGCCCCATCCGGAGCAAGCGCGAATAGGAACGCTATGGGCCGGCCCGGTCCGCGTTCGGGTAGCGTGCGTGGAGCTGCACGGTAACGTGCAGACAAGATAAATGACCGTTCACGACAGAACCCGGCTTATAGGCCCACTCAGCAACTATGTTGACGCTGCGACGGCGTCAGCTGGCCGATTTGGCGCTCATTCGTCGGTCGCCGCCATAAGGCGTGCTCCCTCCTCTTTCGGGCCAAATCGACTCAGCTGACGCCGTCTCGCTGTTTTTACCTGGTCATCGGCAGCCTCATTTCTGTTGCAATCTTGTCTTTCAAGGCACCTTGCTCGCGCTGACGGGTTCTCGCTGTTGGTGACGGTATCATTGGCGTTTCCGTTCTTGTTGGCGAGGTCAACGGTGCTGTCTTTGCCGTATTATTGAGGCTGTTTGTTGCTGCGCTTTATTCTGTTGAGGGGCTTTGTTGGACAGCTATTTTACTCTGCAATCGAATATTGAGGCTTCGGGCGAGTTTGTGGACCGCAAGAGCCGGTTTATTGCCCAGCTGGTCCATATTGAGTCCGAGGATGAGGCGAATGCCTTTATCGAGATGGTTCGCAAGCGTCATTACGATGCTCGACACAATGTTCCCGCGTGGATTTTGGTCGATGGACGCGAGCGCCAGAGCGATGATGGTGAACCGAGCCGCACGAGCGGCATGCCGACGCTCGAGGTGTTGCGCGGCGCAGGACTCAAAAATGTTTGCTGCGTGGTGACGCGCTATTTTGGTGGCACGCTATTGGGGCCTGGTGGCTTGGTACGCGCCTATACCGCGGCGACGCAGGCGGCGGTGGCTGCGGCTCGGGAGGCCAAGCAGATCGTCGAGATGACGAGTGTCGTGCCAGTTGACGTGCATGTGGCCTATCCGCAGTATGAGCAGGTGCTTCGTTTGGCGCAGGATTCGGGTGCCAAGGTTTCGGATACCGATTACGCGGATGCCGTGACACTTCACTTGGTGTTCAAGGCGGGGGAGCAAGAGCCGTTTTGCGCTAAGATGCGCGAGCTTATGGCAGGGCGCGAGGAGATCGAGGTCGGCGCTCCCGAATTTGCCGAGTTCTAACGACGACAGCCGGCGTGCTTTTGGATGAATCCCAAGCGCACCGGCCGTCGTTTTCTGTTGCTGCCGTTTACTCGGCGAGCTGCTTTAGCACATCGCAGGCGATCTCGACGGCATCGTCGATGCAGCCGGGGCAGCTGCGGAGCGGACCCTTGTCCGATCCGATGCCCTTGAGCGTGCCGCAGACAGTCGTCGTGTTCTTCTCGCTAAATCGCTTGGCGATTTCGCGCGACAGCTTGTAGGTCTGGCCCTTGGTCTTGGGGTTTTCCATGCCGTCGCTCATCACAAAGCCCATGATGGCCACGGCGCCCGAGATGGCGCCGCAGGTTTCGGTCATGCCGCCCATGCCGGCGCCAAAACCCTCGGTGAGGGTAAGGGCGGTCTGGGGATCGAGCCCGACGGCAGGTGCGAGCGTGCAGGCGACGGCCTGGGCGCAGTTAAAGCCACGGGCGTGGTATTCGGCAGCCTGAGCCTGGCAGGCGGTGATGTCGAGCTGGGCTGTATCGATTTGCTTCATTGTTGTCTCCTTGGTCACGGTGTACCCGCCTATGGTACCCGTGCCGGTGCATGTAATCATCGAGAGCTTCATGTATGCCTCAATTTTATCTATCGAGCAAATGCCTAAGGCTTGAGATAAATACCCCTGATCAATTAGTCCCATAACCTACTTTGGGGATGGGTTGAGAGGGGTGCAGGGTAGCGGTATCGTGAACCGAATAAAACTAAAACCCAGGCAAGGGAGCTAGATATGAGCGAGCAGACTATCGGTACCACATGTGTTCAGGGCGGCTATCACCCGGGAGATGCCGAGCCGCGCCAGGTGCCCATCTACCAGTCCACCACGTGGAAGTACGACACGTCCGAGCACATGGGCAAGCTGTTTGACCTGGAGGAGTCGGGCTACTTCTACAGCCGTCTGCAGAACCCCACGTGCGATCTGGTTGCCGCCAAGATCTGCGAGATGGAGGGCGGCACTGCCGCGATGCTCACGAGCTCGGGCATGGCTGCGAACTTCCTCGCGATCTTTAACGTGGCCGGGGCTGGCGATCACGTGGTCGCAAGCTCTGCCATCTACGGCGGTACCTACAACCTGCTTGCCCATACCATGGGTCGCATGGGTCTGACCTGCACATTCGTTGCCCCTGACTGCACCGATGAGGAGCTCGAGGCAGCCTTTGAGCCCAATACCAAGCTCGTCTTTGGCGAGACGATCGCCAACCCCGCCCTTGCTGTGCTCGATATTGAGCGCTTTGCCAAGGCCGCGCATGACCACGGCGTGCCGCTGATGGTCGATAACACCTTCCCGACGCCCGTGATGTGCCGTCCCTTTGAGTGGGGCGCCGACATCGTTACACACTCCACCACCAAGTACATGGATGGACATGCTGCCTACCTGGGCGGCGTGATCGTCGACCATGGCCAGTTTGACTGGATGGCCCATGCGGACAAGTTCCCGGGTCTTACTACGCCTGACGAGAGCTACCACGGCGTGACCTATGCCGAGAAGTTCGGTCGCGAGGGCGCCTTCATTACCAAGGCAACCGCTCAGCTCATGCGTGACCTCGGCCCCATGCAGAACCCGCAGGCGGCCTTCTTCCTGAACAGCTCGCTCGAGAGCCTGCATGTGCGTATGCCGCGTCATTGCGAGAACGGCCTGGCCGTTGCCAAGTTCCTGCAGAGCCATCCCAAGGTACGCTTCGTGAGCTATCCGGGTCTGGAGGGCGATAAGTACTATGACATCGCTCAGAAGTACATGCCCAACGGTACCTGCGGCGTGGTGAGCTTTGGCTTTAACGGTGGTCGCGCGGCGGCCGAGACCTTTATGAAGAGCCTCAAGCTCGCCCAGATCGCCACGCACGTGGCCGACGCGCGCACTTGCTGCCTGCATCCCGCTAATGCTACGCATCGCCAGATGAACGATGAAGAGCTCATCGCCTGTGGCATCTCCGCCGACATGGTACGCCTGTCGTGCGGCCTCGAGGACACGGCCGATCTGATTGCCGACCTTGAGCAGGCGCTCGAGCAGTGCTAGGCTAGCTCCGTACAAGGTGCCGATGCTGGCAGAAAGCTTCGGCGACCTTTAGTTCCGATTCCGTAGGCGGGACCCCAATCGCGGCTGTTTGCAGGCGATTGGGGCCCCGTTTTTTGCGTTGGGCCACTCGAAAGGATGGATATGGAGAAAACTGCAGAGCAGCTGCGCCGCGAGCACATTGCCCTAGAGGGCGACACCCATGGCAAGAACAAGTGGGCGATTCTGTTTACCGTGCTCATCATGACGTTTATGGTGTGTCTGGATTCGACCGTCGTGACCGTGGCGCTGCCCGTGATGCAAAAGGAGCTGGGCGTGGGCCTCGATCGCATTCAGCTGGTAAGCTCGGTGTATCTGCTTGCGACTTGCGTGGCTATGTTGCCGTTTGGCCGTCTGGGCGACGTGCGCGGCAAGGTGAATGTGTTCCAGCTGGGCGTCATCGTCTTTTCGGTCGGTTCGCTGCTGTGCGGCCTTTCGTCCTCGCTCGAGGTTCTTATCCTGGCACGCATTGTTCAGGGTGTCGGTTGCGCGGCGGCCATGGCCAACAACATGGGTATCATCACCGAGTCGTTTCCGGCGCGCGAACGAGGCCGTGCCATGGGTATTCTCGCGACCTTCGTGGCCCTCGGCATGATGTGTGGCCCCGTGCTCGGTGGCATGCTGGTGGCAAGCTTTCCCTGGGAGAGCATCTTCCTCATCAACCTGCCCATTGGCGTCATCTCGTTTATCGTGGGGCTCTACACGTTGCCGCATGTTAAGCCGGAGGCCGGCGACCGTCCCATGTCCCTTGCCGAGGCCACTCGTCGCTGCTTTGCAAATTCGGCCTTTACCATCAACCTTGCCTGCATGCTCATCGTGTTCGTTGGTATTGGCGCATCCGAGTTTATCCTGCCGTTCTATTTTCAGGACGCCCACGGCTTTGGTTCCGACATTTCCGGATTGCTGTTTTTGGCGCTGCCGATGGTGAATGCCTTTATCGGCCCGCTTTCGGGTGCGGTTTCGGACCGTGTTGGCTGCGAGGGTCCCACGGCGGTCGGCCTGGGCGTGTACGTGTGCGGGCTCTTTGCGGTAAGTACGCTCGACGAGCACTCTTCCATCCCTGTGATTGTGTGCTGTGCCGCGTTTATGTCGTGCGGTACGTCGATTTTCCAGAGCCCCAACAACTCGCTGTATATGGGCTCGGCTCCGCGCGAAGCGCTCGGCTTTGCGGGCAGCCTGGGTAGTTTGGCACGCTACGCCGGCATGGCGCTTGGCATTACGGCGGCGTCGCATATCCTGTATGGGCAGATGAGCGTGGCAATGGGCGAGGCCGTGACCAGTTTTGTTACAGGTCGTCCGGACGTATTCCTATTCGGCTTTCGCTCGGTGTTCTACGTACTCATGGCTGTGGCCGCCGTGGGCTTTGCGCTTGCCATGGTGCGTTTGGTGAAGATGCGCGCCCGCCATTAGCATGTTGGGAGGCTGTCTGCCACGATTCGCGCCGTCCCAAAAAGACTGGTTTGTGGTGCGATGTGGCTTGTGGGGCGGGCGGGGGTCGGTCCGTGGTAGACTATCGAACAACGTTTATTAATCGCGCGGTATCGTTGCCGCGAGAAGGGGTTGCGCCATGCAGGAGCTTGAGGATCGTATTCGCCATGACGGCATCGTAAAGGCCGGTAACGTCCTTAAGGTTGATGCCTTCCTCAACCACCAGTGCGACGTTGAGCTGTTCGACCACATGGGCGCCGAATGGGCCCGTCTGTTCGAGGGTGTCGAGATCAACAAGATCCTGACGATTGAGGCTTCGGGTATTGGTATGGCCTGCATCGCAGCTCAGCATTTTGGTGGCGTGCCGGTGGTCTTTGCAAAGAAGGCCCAGTCCATCAACCTTGACGGCGAGCAGTATGCCACGACCATCTATTCCTTTACCAAGCAGAAGGAGTACCCGGTTATCGTGGGTAAGCGCTTTCTGTCCGAGGGCGATAAGGTCCTGATTATCGACGACTTCCTGGCCAACGGCTGCGCGCTTGAGGGCCTTATTAAGATCTGCGAGGCTGCGGGAGCCGAAGTTGCCGGCATTGGCATCGCCGTTGAGAAGGGCTTCCAGGGCGGCGGCGATAAGCTCCGTAAGCGCGGCTTCCGCGTTGAGAGCTTGGCCCGTATCGCCGATATGGACTGCGAGAACGGCGAGATCACCTTCGCCTAAGCGCGCAACACAAGCGATTGGTATGCGATGTGACAAAGGGACTGTCCCTTTGTCACATTTTTTGTATGAGGGGAGGTGCTGATATGGATGAGAACAAGATGGAATGGCGCGAGTATGCGCGCTATGCCGAGATGTCGGTCGAGGAGTTGGCGCGCGATTGCGAGGTGCAGGTGTTTCGCGCGACTGGTCCGGGCGGACAAGGCGTCAACACGACGGACTCGGCGGTGCGCATGAAACATATCCCTTCGGGGATTGTCGTGACGGCGCGTGAGAGCCGCAGCCAGTTTCAGAATCGCGCGAGCTGTCTGCGTAAGCTGCGCGCTGAGCTTGAGCGTCGCGGGCGTCCACCGCGCCGACGCGTAAAGACCAAGGTGCCTCAGCGCTCTCGCCAGCGCAGGCTCAATGACAAGCACTTCAACGCGATTAAAAAAGCCAACCGACGCAAGCCGGGCGGGGAGGAATGATCTTCTCAATAAGTTGCGGTGAAATAGGGACTGTTTTGCGGCTTTTGCTACATAAACAGTCCCTATTTCACCGCAACTTAGGTGGGTTTAGCGGGTGGGGTGCCAGACGTGGAGGGCTCCGCCGAGGACGTCGACCTCGATGCGCGAGGCGACAACGGGCTCGCCGTCGGCCTGGATGGGGTAGTCGGGCTCCTCAAAGGTAAGCTCGGCATGGCGACAGCGGCGCATGCGAACCGGTGGCAGCTTGGTATGGTGGCCATCTTTGGCCGAAAGGAACATGGGAAGCGCGACCGCGCGCGGAACGGGGCCGCAGGCGTAGCAGACGTCGAGTACGCCGTCGCAGGGGTCGGCATCGGGGCAGATGCGATAGCCCGAGCCATAGGTAGGACCCAGCTGAATTGCCATGATGATCGCCCGCACGCGCTCGGTGGGTGCCCCGTCAAAGCTGACCGTCATGGGGTAGTTGCGATAGCGCAGGCCAAACTGCTCAAGTCCCGAGAGGGTGTAGAGCGGCGCGCCCGTCAAGCCGGTCTTTTTGCGCAGCTCGGTGGTGCCCAGACCGATGGCGGCATCGATGCCGACCGAAAGCGTCTGGTCGTAGTACTCAACGGTGGCCTCGCCGCTGCCGCTCGCAGGGCTCCACGAGCGAATGCGCCCGATGTCCTGACGCTGCAGATCGCAGGTGAGCAGCGCGCCAAAATCCTTGCCGGAGAAATCGTCGATGCCAAGCGTCTGGGCAAAATCGTTACCGGAGCCCACGGGCAGGACGGCAAGAGCGGGGCGGGCGTCCTCCTTTTGCGTCATAAGCCCGTTGACGACCTCGTGGATCACGCCGTCGCCGCCTAGGGCGATAACGGTGCGATAGCCCTGAGCCTGTGCGGCAAGCTCCTTGGCGTGTCCCATGCGCTCGGTTAGCACCAGGTCAAACTGAGATGCGCGTGCAGTCATGTCCATAAAGCGTTGCAGGCGCTCGGCAACTTCGCGCGCCGCACCCGACTGGGCGGCTGGGTTGGCGATGATGAGCGTGCGGCCAAAATCAGTTGCGTGCATGGGGCGACTCCCGGCGTATGACGTGACGGTGCGGTCACGCTCAGGTCGAATTGCCCCCGATTGTGGCTGCACGTCGAATACTTACGTCTACTCTATCAGGTCGTTGTGGCGCTCGATAGCATCCGCTACCGTACCGCCCTCATCCACAATAAGCGAACGGCGCTTGGGCGAGATGATGCGCTGGGCGGGGTACACGCCGCGGTGTCCGGCGGTTAGGTAGCTGATAAAGGCCACGATGACAAAGAACCCGGCAGCCGTACCGTGGAACAGGTCGATGGCCATCATACAGGTGGTGATGGGCACGTTAAGGCCGGCGCAGAACACGCCGAGCATGCCCAGCGCTGCCAGAAAGCTGGGGTCGATTCCGACGAGGCAACCTATCCAGCCGCCGAGCGCCGCACCGATACCAAACAGGGGCGTGACCTCGCCGCCTTGGAAGCCGGCGCCCAGGGTGAGCGCTGTGACGACCAACTTGATGACTGCGTCCGCCAGGGTGGTGTTGCCAGCAAATCCGGCGCCGGAAAGCCACGTGGAAAGGCCGGCGTAGTTCCAGGCGTCGAGGAGGGCATAGGCGGCCAAAACCACGAGTGCGCCTATGAGTGCGCGAACGAGGTAATTGGTGATAAAGCGACCGTACAGGCTCTTGACGGTTCGAACCGACCAGGCAAAGAGGCGTGCCGTCAGACCGAAGATAATTGCGCTGATAACAACGATGGCGACCGTTTTGGGCGTCATAGCGGGAACGCTGGCGATAACATTCGCCTCGTACTCGGTACCCAGGGCGAGTGATGTAAAGTAGCCGGTAAACGAGGCGACCAGGCAGTAGATGCCCGCGGTGTAGTCGATCTTGCCGATAAAGCACATCTCCATGCCAAAGAAAGCTCCGGCAAGGGGCGAACCGAATACGGCGCCAAAGGCCGACGAGATGCCGGCGAGCATGAGGTCGTGGTGGTCATGCTTTTTGAGGTGGGCGAGGCTCGAGATGTTGCTGGCGATGGTGCCGCCAATCTGCACCGCGGCTCCCTCGCGACCGGCCGATCCGCCCGTTAGGTGCGTGAGCGTGGAGCAGACGAAGGTGAGGACGGCCATGCGCATATGGATGAGGCGTGTGCCCAGAGCGGAGTCGATGACCAGGTTGTTGCCACGCTTGGCGGCAAGACCGTGGTTTTTGTACACCCATGCGGTGGCAACGCCCACAACGGGAAGCAAGGCGTAGACCCACACATGGTGCTCGCGATAGTCGGTGGCGATATTCAGCGAGGCCAAAAACGCCCAAGCGGCAACGCCCATGGCGAGCGAGACAATGACGACGAGCGCGAGCAACTTGGCGCTCGCGAGTAGGTTGCGGGCGTTGCGGCGCGTGTCGGCAGCCAAGAGATGCTCGGAGCGGGTAAGTTGATGCCTGCCTGCCGTGATGACGTCGTTCAGGGAGAAAAAGCCGCCATCGTCGAGCGGCTGGGAATGATCCTGCGTTTCGTTTGCGCTTTCGGTTTTGTCGTTATGAGCCATACGTTCCTCTTTTAGATTGCAACGCAAGCATTATAAAACGCGGTAAACGCGACGAGCCGGTGGGTTGGTTTCCATTCTGTTTCGCGGCCTACAACCGACAGGTGTATTTGCGGGTACAGGCCGAGTCGCGGTCGTGCGTCGGGGGATTATACTGAGACAAGCATAAAGAATCGGCGCCCCTGTTGTGCGCCGTGACATTAAGAGGTGCATATGGCAGAGAAACTCATTCCGCTGGATGACGCACAGTCGATTGTCCTGTCGCACGTTGCTCCGACGGATCTCATCGAGATTCCCGTGTGGCAGGCGGCTGGTTTTCCCTTGGCCGAGGACGCGGTGGCCGATATCGACATTTCGCCGTTTGCCAACAGCGCTATGGACGGATATGCCGTGCGCTCGGCGGACTTGGCGCAGGCGTCTGGTGAGGCGCCGGTGACGCTCGACGTTATCGGACACGAGGCTGCGGGCCATGTGTTTGAGGGCGCTCTTGGCCCGGGCGAGACGGTCCGCATCATGACGGGCGCGCCGGTACCCGAAGGTGCCAATGCCGTGGTGAAGTACGAGATCGTCGATGTGCTCGACGGCGATGGCAACGAGGGCTCGCACGTTCGCTTCTCGGCGCCGGCCAAGGTGGTGGAGAACGTTCGCTCGGCTGCTGAGGAAGCCCATGCCGGCGACGTCGTGATGCGCGCTGGCGAGGTTGTGGCTCCGGCCGGCGCCGGCCTGCTGGCGAGCGCCGGGTATGCGAACGTGAAGGTGCATGCCGCTCCGCGCGTGGGCATTATCTCGCTGGGCACGGAGCTGGTCGCGCCGGGTGAGCTGCCGGCGCGCGGGCAGATTCGCGATTCCAACTCCTCGGCGCTGATGGCCGAGGCACTCGATGCCGGCGCCGAGCCCGTATTCTACGGCATTGCGCCCGATGATGAGCAAGCGATCGCCGAGCTGGTGCATCGTGCCGTGCAGGAGTGCGACTTTGTCATTACGAGCGGTGGCGCCTCGGCGGGCGATTACGATTTCGTGACGGCGCTCGTCCGGCGCGAGGGCGAGGTACTGTTTGACCGCATCTCGATGCGTCCGGGCAAGGCCATCACGTTTGGCTTGCTCGGGGGTAAGCCCTACCTAGGGCTTTCAGGCAATCCGGCTGCGGCGTATGTGGGCTTTGAGATGCTTGCCCGTCCGGCGATTCGCAAGATGCGCGGTTTTGCCGAGGTTGCGCGTCCCGTGCAGCAGGCGACGCTCACACACGGCGTGATAAAGCGACAGCATCGCCGCTTCTTCGATCGCGCCACGGTTTTGCGCGACCCCGAGACCGGTGAGTTGTTGGTGACCGAGGCTAAGACACAGAATTCGGCGCTGCTTGGAACTATGCAGCGTGCGAACTGCCTGTTGCGTATTGACGAAGGACCGTGCGAGCTCAAGGCGGGAGATGCCGTGGACGTTGTTCGCGTCGACCTGCCCGAGGGAACGGCGCTATAGGAGGAACGCTATGGAGTTGAAGATTTCGATCGTGACGTGCTCGGACACACGCGATCTTTTGCAGGATGAGGCCGGAGCTGCACTCGAGGAACTTATCGAGGCACAGGGCTGGACGGTCGCCTCACATGTGGTCGTGCGCGACGACGTCAGCGAGATCGGTGATGCCATTGTGGAAGCCGCCGATGAGTGCCACGCCAATGTCGTGCTCACCTGCGGCGGCACGGGGCTTTCGATGCGAGATGTGACGCCCGAGGCGACGCGTTCCGTCTGCGACCGCGATGTGCCGGGTATTGCCGAGGCAATTCGTACCTACTCCATGACCAAGACGCGCCGCGCCATGCTCTCGCGCGCTATTTGCATGCAACGAGGTCATACACTTGTCGTAAACTTTCCCGGTTCTACGAAGGCCGCCCGCGAAAGCTGGGAGGCCATAGCAGACCAGCTGGAGCATGCGGCTCAGATGACGGCGGGCGGCGGACATACCAACTAAGCGGTTTACCTGCGGCGGGGCGACCTGAACGGCTGCTCCGCCTTTGTTTTCCGCCGAATCGACGCCGAGGTGCACGGTAACTTGAAACTATATTCTCTGACGAGAATAATATCTCACTATCATTATTCGCGCAGAAGTATAATCTGGTTGCAGATTAAAGCCCGCGGCGGGGTGCCCGGGCACAAGGTCCGAAAGGGTTGAATATGTTCGATTTGGTTTCTCGCCGCGGATTCGTCTCGCTTTCTGCTGTCGCCGCTGCCGGCCTTGGTCTTGCCGGCTGCTCGGGCAGCAAGACGTCCGAGTCGGCCGGATCCGATGCCGGTTCTGCTAAGGCATCTTCCAAGAAAGCTGTCGAGCTGCAGGTCTTTGCCGCCAACTCGCTCGAGAAGGCTCTGCCCGAGGTTCAGGAGCTTTACACCGAGCAGACCGGCACCACGTTTGCCGACACGCAGTTTAAGGCGTCTGGCGACCTTGTCGAGCAGATGCGCGCCGGTGCCGCCGTCGACGTGCTCATCACGGCCTCCAAGGGCACCATGGATGACGCTGAGACCGCTGAGCTCATCGACACCGACACGCGTGAGGACATGTTCGTCAACGACCTTGTCATCATTCGCTCCGAGGGCTCCGACACCAAGATCGAGGCCATCGCCGACGTCGCGAATCTGGACGGCAAGATTGCCATTGGCGACGCCAAGACCGTCCCCGCCGGCAAGTACGCCAACCAGGCCCTGGCCTCCGTGGGCCTCTACACCGGCACCGAGGGCGACGACGGCGAGTATGCTCCCGAGATTGCCGACAAGGTGGCGCTGGCCGACAAAGTTGGTACCGCCGCCGCCTATGTGTCCACAGGCGACTGCGTGGCCGGTTTTGTCTACAGCTCCGATATCTTCCGCTACGACGGCATCGAGGAGGCCTTCGTGTGCCCCGAGGATTCGCACAAGCCCATCGTGTACCCGGGTGCCGTTGCCGATGGCTCCGAGCACGCCGACGAGGCCAAGGCGTTCATCGACTTCTGCCTGACCAACAAGAAGGCCCAGAAGATTTGGGCCAAATACGGCTTTGAGCTTTCCGCGTAGTGCGGCTTGGCGCGATAATTCCATCGTTTTGTGTTTCACTCCGTCCTTGTATTCGCTTGGAGCTTTTCGTGCTTAATAGATTCCGCATGCTTGTCGCCTGTGCTTTGATCTTCGCGCTTTGCTGGGTGCCGGGATTTGCGTTTGCTGGGGACGCTGAGGACGGGGCCCAGGTTGCTGCGACCGCTCATGGGCTTTCCTATGGGATCGAGGGTTTTGAGCGGTTGGCCAAGGGGACCGCTCGTGCCATGGAGGGTCAGCCTGAGGGCTACCGGTTTCCCGTTGACGAGGACGTGGACCTTGTAGTGGCGCCTGCTGCCGATCGCGTTGTGGTGTGGATATCGCCCAAGGCGGTCGAGAAGTATGGATTGGATCCGCAGGACAACGAGTGCGTATTGGGTCTCAAGGCCCTCGTCTGTGAGCTCGACAGCGCAAACTGCATGGGAGGTGCGCAGCTAGGGGACATGGATCTTCCTTGGTATGTCGCGGCGGAAACAACGTTTGATGCCGGCGGGTATACCTATGGCTTTGACGAGCGCGGTGCGGATGGGGACCGCTATGTGGTGATTGCATCAGCCTCGGGTGATGCCAAGGGCGGCGCGCGTTGGCTTGATAGCGCTCAAATGGTAGAAGCATCGTCTGTCGTTTTGCAGGATGAGCAGGGGCCCTTGACCTCTCTGGCCTCCTTATTGGGCGGTATCGACTACCGACCGTTTTGGGTGTCCATCAAAACGAGCGGTCTTGCCCTGATGATCGCGTTTGCGCTGGGCCTGTTTGCCGCATGGAAGACCATGGGTACGACGAGCCGTATCAAGGGCCTGCTCGACTCGGTCTTTACCATCCCTATGGTGCTGCCGCCCACGGTCTGCGGCTTTCTGCTCCTCATGCTGTTTGGCCGCTCGACCGGGGTCGGTCGGTGGCTCATCGCACGCGGCATCTCGATCGTCTTTACCTGGCCCGCGGCGGTGATCTCTGCCGTGGTGGTGTCGTTTCCCCTGGTCTACCGCACGGCGCTCGGAGCCCTTGAGAGCCTCGACACGCAGATGCTCGATGCGGCGCGCACGCTGGGCTGGTCCGAGCGTCGCATCTTCACCAAACTCCTGATGCCCCTCGGTTGGCCCTCGATTGCCGCCGGTACGGTCCTCGCCTTTGCCCGCGCCATGGGAGAGTTTGGCTGCACGCTGTTCTTTGCGGGCAACTATGCCGGTATTACGCAGACCATCCCCATTGCCATCTACTTTGAGTGGATGGGCGGCAACACGTCGGTGGCCCTCTTTTGGGTCGCCGTCGTGATCTTGTTTAGCTTTCTGGTCATCCTGTTCATCAACATGTACACCGCGCATTCGCAAAAGTACCGCGAGCGCGGTCTCTCCCGTGCCGAGCGGAAGCAGGCTAAGGAGCTCGCCGGACAGGGCGATTCGCTCGACCCGGCGGGCGGTGATGCCTTGCGTATCGATCGTGAGGCGCTGACCGAGCTCATGCGCGATGATGTGGCGCCGCAGGGAGGTCGATAAGCTATGTCGCTCGTTATGGATATTAAGAAACGTTATCCCGGGTTTGTGCTCGACATGCAGCTTGAGGCCGGCGAGGAGCGCGTGGCGCTGCTGGGCGCCTCGGGTTGCGGCAAGAGCTGCACACTGCGCTGCATTGCCGGTGTGGAGACGCCCGACGAGGGCAAGATCGTCGTCAACGGCGTGACCTTTTTTGACTCGGCGGCAGGTATTAACCTGTCGCCCCAGGAGCGCAAATGCGCCCTGCTGTTCCAAAACTATCAGCTGTTTCCCAACATGACGGCGGCCGATAACGTATGCGCCGGTGTAAAGGATGCGGGCGACGCCGCCGCGCGCAAAAAGCTCGCCGAGCGCTATCTGGGCATTTTCGGTCTGGCCGATTTTGCCGACCGCTATCCCGCGCGACTCTCGGGCGGTCAGCAACAACGTGTGGCGCTTGCTCGCATGGTGGCGGCTCATCCGGGCATTTTTATGTTCGACGAGCCCATGAGCGCGCTCGATTCCTATCTTAAGAGCGCGCTCGAACAGAACATGCTCGACCTGTTCGATGTGTGCAACCGCACCGTGCTCTACGTGAGCCACGACATCGACGAAGCGTGCCGCCTGTGCGGGCGCATCTGCGTGATGCACGACGGGCATGTTGAGGAGATCGGCTCCGTCGAGGACGTGGTCCGCCGTCCGCAGACGCTGGCGGCACTGCGCCTGACGGGCTGCAAGAACACAAGCCGGGCGCGCAAGATCGGCGACGAAGAAGTTGAGGCCCTCGACTGGGGCATGACCTTTAATGTGGGTCGCGAGGTTCCCGATAATGCAGCGTACCTGGGCATTCGCGCAAGCTACTTCCATGTTGACAATCGCGCGGAGCGGGGACGCAACAGCTATGATTTGCACGTGGCCCGCGTGAGCGATTCGCGTTTTGAGCGCCTGGTGCTGCTGGACGTGCCGCGCGCTGATGCGCCCACGCGTCTGCAGTGGAAGGTCAACAAGGTGGGCGTGCCTGTCGACGAGCTGCCGCAAGCAGGCGAGACGCTGCGCATGCACTTCGATGCGAGTAGAATCCACTTGGTTTGTCGATAGCGCCGGGTAATGCCGTCGGGGATATAAGCCTCGGCGGCTTTGTCTTGCCGCGCGCCGAATGAGGGATGGCAAACTCTTATCAATTAAGATAATTATTTATTAAACGACGGCACACGACGCTGTCGTACGAATGTCAACGGTGTTCGCATGGTCGACGACCGTTGATATAGTTGACCTCAACTTGTAAAGGAGGGTGCGCATATGCCGCAGACGACATACATTCGCCGCGTTGCCGCGCGTGCCCTATATATGGCTCGGAGCCGCATATGAGCAGGTATGTTCACGGCTCCGGGAGAGACGACGCACAACTAAATAATCGACCGCAAAGCAGGTTCCCCAAAATTCCGGGTTTAGGCGCGGTTGGGTTTTCGCCACCCACCGTGCAGCAATACCGTAGCTATTCATTTTTGGTTCGAGAGGGGAACCGTTATGGCTGAAGAATTTGATTTCCATCCGATGTGGGAGAGCCTCGGCATGAATCTTGCCGACCACGACATGCTGTTGGGCGCCGTGGGCCAGATGTACGGCGATATGTTCCTGACGCAGAACAATCGCCCCAAGTCCACGTCCTACCTGGACTTTGTGGCCACCAACATCCATAGCGGCCGTATTAAGGAGATGCTCGACAAGAAGGAGGCCGGCGAGGCCACCAAGATCGTCGGTTCGTTCTGCGTGTACGTGCCCGAGGAGATCGTACTTGCCTGTGACGGTATTCCCGTGGGCCTGTGCTCGGGTGCCGATTGGGCAACCGATAAGGTCGAGGAGCGCCTGCCGCGCAACACCTGTCCGCTTATCAAGAGCTTTGCCGGCTTTAAGCTGGGCGAGGTCTGCCCCTACATTGAGTCGAGCGACCTGGTGGTGGGCGAGAACACCTGCGATGGCAAGAAGAAGGCCTACGAGTTCTTTGCCACGCAAAAGAACATGTACGTCATGGATATCCCCAATGTGCACGACGAGTCGACGCTCGTGACCTGGAAGGCCGAGGTCAAAAAGCTCGCCGCCAAGATCGAGGAAGAGTGTGACGTCACGATTACGCCTGAGCGTCTGAAGGCCGCCATCCACGCCGTCAATGAGAAACGCCGCGCCCTGCAGCGCCTCGCTGCGACCCGCGTTGCCGACCCTGCGCCCATCAGCGGTCTCGACAGCCTGCTGACCGTTCAGGCCGCCTTTATGGACGACACACCGCGTCTGACCGGAGCCATCAACGATATGGCGGCTGAGTGCGAGCAGCGTGTCGAGGCCGGCGAGGGCGTGGCACCCAAGGGGACCAAGCGCATCCTGTACACCGGTACGCCCATGGCCGTGCCCAACTGGAAGCTGTTCAACCTCATCGAGAAGGCCGGTGGCGTCGTGGTGGGCGAGGAGTCCTGCACGGGTTCGCGCTATTACAAGGACCTGGTCGACGAGACCGGTGAGACGGTCGACGAGATGCTCGACGCCATCGCCGAGCGCTACTTTAAGATCAACTGCGCCGTCTTTACGCCCAACGACCAGCGTATGAAGGACATTGTCCAGATGGCCAAGGACCTGCATGCCGACGGCATCGTCGACGTGGCTCTGCAGTTCTGCACGCTCTACGAGATGGAGTCGTTTGCCGTGGAGAAGGCCGCCGAGGAGGCCGGCATTCCGTTTATGCACATCACGACCGACTACGCCGGTGAGGATGCGGGCCAACTGCAGACGCGCATTGAAGCTTTTTTGGAAACCATTTAGGGGTATCCGTCCCGGCGGCTTCCCCAGGCACCCGATCTTGCCGTTCAAACCATCGTTTGCGTACCAAAGTACGCGGCGCTTCTCTTTCACGGCAACCTCGGGCACCTGGGAAAGCCGTTTCCTTGGTTGGTTAAAAGGTTTGTTAAGGAGTTATATGTCGGAATATATTGAGCAGCCGTTGCCGTCTACGTTTGAGGAGTTCAACGAGCAGCGCAAGGCGGCGTTTATTCGCGTTAAGGATTACAAGCAGGCCGGCAATCGCCTGGTCGGCTTCTTGTGCAGCTATACGCCGCTCGAGATTATCGATGCCGCGGGCGCTGCAAGTGTGGCCTTGTGCGGCACGTCCGATGAGGTGATTCCCGAGGCCGAGAAAGTGCTGCCGGCAAATCTGTGTCCGCTCATCAAGTCGACCTACGGTTTTGCCTACTCGCAAAAGTGCCCGTTTACGTACTTTAGCGACATGATCATCGGCGAGACCACGTGCGACGGCAAGAAGAAGATGTACGAGCTACTCAACGAGCTCAAGCGCACGCACATTCTGCACCTGCCGCAGGGCTGCGACCGCGCCTACGAGCGCGAGGGCTGGTACGAGGAGTGTCGTCTGCTCAAGGAGGAGCTCGAGAGATTCTACGGCATCACGATTACCGACGATGACCTGCGCGCTGCCGTCCGTCGTCGCAACCGTTTGCGTGCGGCCCAGCTCGAGATGTTTGCGCTGCAGGCCAACCAGCCGGCGGCCATGAGCGGCATCGACCTGATGAGCACCATGTTTGCCGGCACGTTCAGCTTTGATATCGAGGCCTATACGCAGCAACTGGAGCAAAAGGTCGTCAAGCTGCGCGAGGCCTACGACGCGGGCGGGCGCCCGGTTGCGGCGGATGCCAAGCGCATTCTGATCACCGGTTGCCCGGTGGGCGGCGTGATCAACAAGATCGGTCGCACCATCGAGTCCAACGGCGGCGTGGTCGTGTGCATGGACGACTGCTCGGGTGAGCGCACGGCGGCCATGATGATCGACCCGGACGCGCCCGACATTCTGCGCGCCATCGCCGATCGCTACCTGGATATCAACTGCTCGGTCATGACGCCCAACGACGGTCGTATGGAAAATACGCTGGCCATGTGCGAGAAGTATCATGTCGATGGCGTGGTAGAGAGCGTGCTACAGGCCTGCCACACCTTTAACGTGGAGAGTGCGCGCATGCAGGAGGCTGTCGAGGGCGCGGGTATTCCGTACATGAAGATCGAGACCGACTACAGCAACGGCGACATGGGCCAGATCGAGACTCGCATCGCCGCCTTCATCGAAACCCTCTAGCTTCCTCAGGCACCGGATCTTGCCCCTCAAACCGTCGCTTGCGTACCAAAGTACGCTGCGCTCCTCTTTCGGGGCAACCTCCGGCACCTGAGAAACCTAGAGCTAAGGCGCCCGAACGCGCCGCTGTCTTTGATGTTTAGATTGGGAGAGAGCCATGATAGGGATCGGGATCGATATCGGGTCTACGGCGGCTAAGGCTGCTGTGGTCGACGGGGAGGGTTCGGTGGCGTGGACGTGCGTGCAGCCAACCGGGTTCTCGTCGGTCGATGCGGCCGAGCGTCTGCGCTGCGAGCTTGTTGCTGCCGGCTACGACGTGGCGGCCGACGACGTACGCGTGGTCGCGACCGGCTACGGCCGTGTCGCCGTGCCCTATGCGCACAAGGTCGTGACCGAGATTACCTGCCACGGCACCGGCGCCGTGCGCCTGTTTGGCGACCACGGCACCGTGATCGACGTGGGCGGTCAGGACACCAAGGTCATTCAGGTCAAGGGCGGTCGCGTGGCCAAGTTCGCCATGAACGACAAGTGCGCCGCCGGCACGGGGCGCTTTTTGGAGATCATGGCCGACCGCCTAGGCATTTCCCAGCAGCAGATGGCCGACCTGGCGCGTTCCGGCGAGCCCACCAAGATTAGCAGCATGTGCACGGTGTTTGCCGAAAGCGAGGTTATCAGCCTGATCGGTCGCGGTGAGCCGCGCGAGAACATTGCGCGTGGCGTGATCGACAGCGTGGTCTCGCGCGTGGCGACCATGGCCGGGCAGGCCGCGGGCGCCCCGTACTACCTGACCGGTGGCCTGTGCGAGAACGCCTTCGTGGTGGAGCGGTTGGGCGAGCTGCTGGGGTCGCCGGTGACCACCTCGCCCCAGGCTCGCTTTGCCGGTGCCATCGGCGCGGCGATTCGCGCACAGGCGCTCAATTAATGCATCCGCCGCAGGCTCGCATTCATGCGTATACTGGGAGAAAATGATTGACCGATGAGAGGAGGTATCGATGGCTGACGATCAGATTAAGCTCACGTCTATGACTGCCGCGAGCGGTTGAGCCGCTAAGTTGGCTCCTGGAGCCCTCGCCCAGGTCCTGGGCGATTTACCCAATGTGCATAACGACAACTTGCTCGTGGGGTTCGATACCTCCGACGATGCGAGCGTCTTTCGCGTTGGCGATAACTTGGGTCTCGTGCAGTCCATCGACTTCTTCCCACCGATGGTCGACGACCCGTTTTTGTTTGGCCAGATCGCCGCGGCAAACTCGCTGTCGGACATCTACGCCATGGGCGGGCGGCCGAGCCATGCCATGAACTTGCTGTGCATCCCGAGCTGTCTGGGCGTTGAGGTTGCCGGTCAGATTCTGGCGGGCGGCGCCGACAAGTGCGTCGAGGCGGGTTGCTCCATCGCGGGCGGTCACACCATCAACGACGACGAGCCCAAGTACGGCCTGTCCGTGAGCGGGTTTGTCGCGCTCGACCGCATGCTCGCCAACAGCGGCGCGCGCGTGGGCGATGCGTTACTGCTGACCAAGGCGGTTGGCTCGGGCATCATCACCACGGCCATTAAGGGCGAGCTCATCGAGCAGGACGAGGCCGCAGCCATGTTTGACTCGATGCGCACCCTCAACGAGGCTCCGATTCGTCTGGCCGAGGGACTTGAGCTTCACGGCTGCACCGACATCACGGGCTTTGGCCTGATCGGGCATGCGTGCGAGATGGCCAAGGGCTCGGGCGTGCAGATTGAGCTTGCGTCGGGGGCGGTGCCGCTCTTTGACCAGGTGCTCGACATGGCGCGTTTGGGCATTATCCCCGCGGGCTCCTACCGCAACCAGGACTTCTTTGGCCCGCGCGTGACGGCCGACGAGGACCTTGAGCCGGGCATGCTCGACGCGCTGTACGACCCGCAGACGTCTGGTGGCCTGCTTATCGCGGCACCTGCTGCCGATGTGGATGAGCTTGCGAGCCGTCTACATGCCGAAGGACGTATCGCCGCCGTCGTCGGTCGCGTGTACGAGCCGGTACCAGGCGGTCCTGCCATCCACGTTGTTCGCTAGCCCGCACGTTTATGTAACTGTTTACCGTTCTCTAGAACGGTTCTTTCGAAAGGAAAAGCTATGTCTACCAAAATTGAAGTCAATGCCATGGGCGATGCCTGCCCGCTGCCCGTCGTCAAGACGCTCAAAGCCCTGAAGCAGCTCGATGCCGAGGGTGCCGTGGTGACCTCGGTCGATAACGAGACCGCCGTCAAGAACATCTCCAAGATGGCACAGGAGAAGGGCTGCACGGCCTCGGTCGAGAAGGTTTCTGACGCCGAGTGGCACGTGACCGTGGCGACCTCTGGCGCCGTTGCCGTGGCCGATCCCGAACAGGATGGCGCTGCCTTCTGTGATGCCAGCGCCGGCAAGGGCAAACTCGTCATTTCCGTCTACACCGATTGCATGGGCCGTGGAGACGACGAGCTGGGCCACAAGCTCATGAAGGCGTTCATCTTTGCCGTGACGCAGCAGGAGGAGCTGCCCGCGACCATGCTGTTCTACAACGGCGGTGCCAAGCTCACCGTTGAGGGCTCGCCGGTGCTCGATGACCTGATGGGCCTGGCGGAGCAGGGTGTCGAGATTCTTACCTGTGGCACCTGCCTCGACCACTATGGCATTAAAGACCAGCTCGCGGTGGGCGAGGTCACCAACATGTACGTGATCGTGGAGAAGATGGAGCAGGCCGTGCGCGTCGTGCGCCCGTAGCGTATTGGTTGGAGTTGCCATGAGGGAGAAGCGCCCGGCGCTTGTCATCACGTTTCCTACCACGGCGGCCGCCATGGGGTGCGAGACCCTATCCATCGAGCGCGGCCTTCCCGGGCGCACGATTCCCGTGCCCGGGGAGGTCGCTGCCGGCTGCGGTCTGGCGTGGAAGGCGTTGCCTGCCGATGAGGAGCTGCTGCGCGGCGAACTCGCCGCGGCGGGCGTTCCTACCGAGGGCTATACCGTGATTGATATGTGGGAGGTCGTGCGATGATCTACCTGGATAACGCAGCGACGACCATGCACAAGCCGCAGACGGTCATCGATGCCGTGGTGCAGGCGATGTGCTCGCTCGGCAATGCCGGACGCGGTGCGACGTCGGGCGCGCTCGACGCGGCGCGTACCATCCACGGCTGTCGCGCCAAGCTTGCGCGCCTGTTGGGCTGCCCGCGGGCTGACCATGTGTGCTTTACGCCCAACTCCACCGCGGCGCTCAACACCGCCATTTGTGGCGTGGTGCGCCCCGGCGACCGCGTGGTCACGACGGTGCTCGAGCACAACTCCGTGCTGCGTCCGCTCAACCGCCTGGCGGCGGAGCGGGGTGTGACCGTTGAACATGCTGGCTGCGACGCGGACGGCGTTCTCGATTATGACGAGCTCGAGCAGCTGGTCACGCCGGGCACGCGTGCCGTGGTGGTGACGCACGCCTCCAATGTGACCGGCAATGAGGTCGACATTGCGCGCGTGGCCGCCATGGCCCATGCGGCAGGCGCGCTTGCGATCGTCGACGCCTCGCAGTCTGCCGGCACGGCGAAGATTGACATGGATGCCATGGGGCTCGACGTCGTGTGCTTTACCGGCCACAAGGGGCTCATGGGACCCCAAGGCACCGGTGGTCTGGCCGTGGCGGAGGACATTGACGTGGCTCCGTGGGCCATGGGCGGCACGGGCGTGCACAGCTTCGATGCGCTGCAGCCGCTTGAGTGGCCCACGCGCCTTGAGGCGGGTACGCTCAACGGTCACGGCATCGCGGGCCTTTCCGCAGGTCTCGACTTTATCGAGGCGCAAGGCGGGGTCGAGGCGATTGCGGCACACGAGCGAGCACTGGCGGATCGCTTCCTTGCCGGTGTGCGCGAGATTCCGGGGATTAAGCTCTATGGTGCCTTTGGCCAACCGACGCGCTCGGCGATCGTCTCGCTCAACGTGGGCGATATCGACTCTGCCGAGATCTCGGATGCACTCATGCAAGGGTGGGGGATTGCGACGCGCCCCGGCGCCCATTGCGCCCCGCTCATGCACCGTGCGCTGGGGACCGAGCGTCAGGGTGTCGTTCGCTTCTCGTTTGGGTATTTCAACACGGACGAGGAAGTCGACACCGCGATTGACGCTTTGCGCGATTTAGCCTGCTAGAGCGTATATACTTGCGGGACGGGTGTTTTTGCCCGTCCCGTTTTTGTTTCGACCCGAAAGGTGTGTCTATGGCCTCATCCGCCTCGCGCGGTTTGCGCTCCGACCATGTCGTTACCGTCGGCATCGCCCTGTTCTCGATGCTCTTTGGCGCCGGCAACCTTATCATTCCGCCGCTGCTGGCGCTGCAAGCAGGTTCAGCCACGCCGGTCGCCATGTTCGGCTTTCTGATTGCCGCTATCGGTTTGCCCGTCATGGGATTTATCGCCGTCGCGCTCGCCGGCACGGCCCGCGAGCTGGCCGGCCGCGTGCATCCCAAGTTTGGTGAATTCTTCGTTGCGGCGGTCTATCTGGCCATCGGTCCGTGCCTGGCCATTCCTCGCACAAGCTCTACGGCGTTCGAAATGCTGGTGCCGCTGCTGCCCGAGGGTGTTTCGCTCGGCACGGCTCGCCTGGTGTTTGCCGTTGGCTTCTTTGCCGTCGCGTTTGTGCTCACGCTGCGTCCGGGTGTCATTACACGCGTGCTCGGTCGCATTACGGGCCCCGCGCTCATTGCGCTCATCGTGCTGGTTGTGGGTGCTGCCGTGATCTCGCCGCTGGGACCGGCTGCCGCGCCGCAGGCTCCCTACGATGCAGGCGCCGCCGTGCAGGGCTTTTTGACTGGCTATCAGACCATGGACCTGCTCGCGTCGCTCGCCTTCGGCATCATCATCGCCGAGACCATCCACGAGTTGGGCGTTACCGACGATAGGCGCGTGGCCTTCGAGATCTCGCGTTCGGGTGTGATCGCCGGCGTGCTCATGGCCATCATCTACTGCGGCCTGGCGCTTGCCGGAATGCAACTCGGCACGGTTATGCCCGATGCCACCAACGGCGCTGCCATCCTCGCTCGTTCGGCCTCCATGCATTTTGGGCTTGCTGGCACGGTCGTGGTCTTCGCGATCTTTTTCCTCGCCTGCATGAACGTGTGCATCGGTCTTATTAGCTGCTGCTCGCGCTATTTCTGTGAGACGTACGTAGTTGAAGGGGGAGCGGAGGCCTCCGAGGAGGCCATGCGCCGCCCCTTCGCGATCCTTGCCTTTGTGTTCGCGGCGTTTTCGTGCGTGCTCTCCAACGTGGGCCTCGACGTGATCCTTATGTTCTCGGTGCCCATGCTTAACGCCTTGTATCCCGTCTCCATCGTGCTGGTTCTCATGGGTTTGGTACACGGCTTTTGCGACGCTCATCCGCAGGTGTGGGTCTGGGTTGGCGGTGTGGTTGCCGTGCAGAACGTGATCACCTCGGTCCGCGATGCGTTCTTTGGGGGCACGTGGCTGCCGTTTGATGCGCTGCCGTTGGCGGATATCGGTGCCGCGTGGGCGCCGGTTGCCGTGGTGGCATTTGTGATCGGCCTGCTCCATAGTCGTTTTGTCGCACATTCGAGGAGCTAAGGCATCAATGCTTGCACAGGCGGGGAGTCTCCCCTATAATTTCCTTCGCTTTGGGACACGCAAGGTTTAGACCTTAGCTGCTCAACACCTTCGGGACGTGGCGCAGTTTGGTAGCGCGCCTGCTTTGGGAGCAGGATGTCGCAGGTTCAAATCCTGTCGTCCCGACCATATCTTGCGGGCGTAGTTCAATGGTAGAACCCCAGCCTTCCAAGCTGATGACGCGGGTTCGATTCCCGTCGCCCGCTCCATAGGATAGTTTTAACGGCTTTGGCTCCATTTGGTGCCAGAGCCGTTTTCATATACATGCCGGGGACCCCACATCCCCTCCTAAGTTGCGGTGAAATACGGGCTGTTTTCCGGCTTTTATGGCCCAAGTAGTCCGTATTTCACCGCAACTATTTGTAAGGTTGGGTTTTGATGCCGTTGGGAGGGTCGTAGCGACCGTCTATCGAGAGTGGAAATATTTTTTGAAGCTCTGACCTGCGGCGTCAAGCTTTTGGTCAGCTTTTGGCAAGGCCTGCGGACGGAAGCATGCGATAGCGTAATGGTATTCTCTCCGCCGTGATGGTTATGGGGTTGGCCATGCTCGATAAAGGCAAACATTTTCCGCAGTCATATGCAAGGACGCTATTCTCGGCCGTTGGAATTCATCAAGATGGACAGCTGCTTATAACAATTGATCCTTGGGATGAACGCCGTGCGCGCGAGCTTATGCAGGAAGAGCTCATGCTTCGTCTTTACAACCATGTGTATGCGGATCCGGTCTATTGGAATAATCTTGGGGTTGAAGATCGCATCTTTCAGCTGGCATCCGCTATTGCGGTCGTTGAACCGGATGCTGTGTTTTGCGGATCGACGGCAGCGCTGCTCTACGGCATCGGCTCGGCGTATACGCTTCTGGATAAAGTGCAAGTACTGCTGCCACGGTCTACAAGGCGTGATACGTATGAGTTCGTTGAATACAAGCGCTGGCGGGCGGGCGAAGTGTGGCGGCTAGGTCTGTTTACACTGACGGATCCGTGTCGAACGGTTGTTGATATCGCTCGAACGAGCGCCTTTCGCTATGCGCTGGGCTATGTCGATGGCTTGGCCCGTGAGTACGATGTCGAACGCGAAGAACTGCGAGCATACGCGCAGGCAAATTGCCGAGGGTTGCATGGCATCGCGCGTGCTTTTGACGTTTTTGAGTATATGGACGGCAGGTCGGACAATGGCGGCGAGTCTGAGGCGAGAGCAGCGATGATTCTCGCTGGGGTTGCCGCGCCCGAGCTTCAAGTTGAGATAACGCGACCGGGAAACGCTGGCTATTATCTAGCAGATTATGGCTGGCAGATGCCAGACGGCTCATGGACGCTGGCAGAGCTGCATGGGCTAGGCAAGTTTGAAGACGAGGCTCAAAATGATCCAGAGCGGGCGGCGGCAAAAACGTATCGAGCGGCCCTCATGCGCGACGCGAACCTTCGCGCCATGGGCCACAATGTCATTCATTTCAAACTCTCGGACACCTACGACGTGGAATCGTTCGGTGCCATGATGCGCGGCTACGGCATTCCGACAACAAAACCCTACGTCGACTCCCGATAGCGAAATCGTTCGCAGCCAACCTTCAATAAGTTGCGGTGAAATACGGACTGTTGAGGCCTTTAAAGGCATGAAACAGTCCGTATTTCACCGCAACTTAAGAGGGGATGGGGCTGAGGGGCGGGCGATGCCGTTGCCTGTCGGTTAGTGGCGGGATTGGTGGCGGAGCTTGTCGATGGCGGCGTCGGTACTGTGGCCGCGGGCGTCGGTGCTGCGGCTGCGGGCTTCGGCTGTGGTTTGGCGCTGGCGGCGGTAATCGATCATGCCTTGGATGATGGGCTTGCCAAAGCTCACGACATCATCGTTGTAGATGGCGGTTCGGGCTGCGAGGAGGCAGTCGGTAAAGTCCATATGGGTCTTGCCAAAGGGTTTGACGGCAAGGGCGACAACGGTGGGCTCGTCGACCATGACGTCATCGAGCAGCCTTTTCATGGCCGCAGCAATCTCAACGCGGGGAACCTTATAGACGTCGCGCAGCGTGACCACGACGCGCGTGATGATTTCGGGGTAGACACGAGCGGTGCGCGTGGCGATGACCTTGGCAGCGCGCGGCGACAGGACCTCGTCGTCGTTAAGCAGGTAGCGCAGGATGACGGTCTCGTCGATGATGGTGCTACTCATGGATATCTACTTCCTCGGGACCCAAAATCGAATCGTCGCTTTCTGTAGCAAGGTACTCAATCCAGGCATTGCGCTCCTCGGCGCGGCGATTGGGGTCACCATATGCTTTGAGCGATCCATAGGCGGCGGTGCCGTCCTTTGAGCGCACGGCGACCGGCTGAAAGGGAAGCTTGCGCATGAGAATGCTCTGCGCGACAAAAAGACGAACGGCCTCGGCAAGCGATGTGCCCATGGCGTCGTAGAGGCGCTCGGCATGCTGTTTGTCCTCTTCGCGAATGCGCACCTGCAGGATGGCTCGTTTTTGCGTCGATGACATCACTGCCCTCCCTTAGCTAGCGTGCAATATAGTCGGTCAAATGCGGTAAGTGCCAACATCTTAGAATCTTATTACCATTACTTTATTTTACTCAAGTAAATAACCATTAACGCGAATACAAACGTAGTACATCCAAAATAAGAGCGCGTCAAAATCTCTGCAGCGTACGCATGTAATACACTCACCTTTATAGCTTCTAGAGAATAATTCCAACCTGCCAAAACCCCTGCAATACACCCGTATTGCAGGGCCTATGCTCAAGTTTGCCACCTGCAACTGCGTATATTTAACCTGTATATCGTTGGAGGAATTCTATCGAAGTGCCTGTTTCGCCGCATGCACTCGATACGCCGATGCCGGACCACGGGCGGTCCGGGGCAACGTCGACAGGGTCTCTCCGGCAAGGGATTCAGGAGGGAGTGAACAACATGGGTAATAAGCGAGTCGTAGCCGATTCTTCGCGCTGCATCGGGTGTCAAACCTGCATGGCGGCGTGTATCGAGGCGCACGACATCCCCGGTAACATCGCCGCGCCGCGCCTGCGCGTGACGCGTACGTACGAGATCTCCGCACCGGTGGCTTGCCATCACTGCGAGGATGCCCCGTGCGCGAAGGCCTGTCCTACGGGCGCCTTGTTCTTTGATCCAAAGAACCATCGCATCGGCGTCAACGAGGACAACTGCATCGGCTGCAAGAGCTGCGTCATGGCATGCCCCTTTGGCGCCGTGAGCGTGGCGACCACGCAGGTTCCGGTCTTGATGGGCGACGTTCGCGTGGGTTCGCAGACCAAGAGCTTCGTGCTCAAGTGCGACCTGTGCGTGGACCGTCCCGGCGGTCCGGCGTGTGCCGAGGCGTGCCCGACCAAGGGCCTCACCCTGGTAGACGAGGAGCGCCTGGCAGAACTGACTGCCGAGCGTGCCCGCGCCACCATCGAAAACGAGGCGTAAGCGTTGGGGCGACAGGCCCAATGATTGTCAAATTAGTACCGAGCATTCGGTAGCAGAAAAAGGAAGGAGGGTGTCATGGAGAAGCATAAAGTGATTTGCCCGTACTGCGGCGCCGGTTGCCAGTTTAACCTCCTGGTCCAAAACGGCCAGGTCGTGGGCACCGAACCGCTCAACGGCATCACCAACCAGAGCGAGCTGTGCCTTAAGGGCATGAGCGGCTACGACTTCATCAACGACACCAAGATCTTGACTCCTCGCGTACTGCACCCGATGATCCGCCGCACTAAGGGTGCGGATCTTGAGCGCGTAAGCTGGGACGAGGCACTGGATTTCACCACATCTAAGATGCAGGCCATAATTGACGAATATGGTCCTAACGCTGTCATGACCACCGGCTCTTCGCGAGGCGGCGGCAATGAGGCGAACTACGTCATGCAGAAGTTTACGCGTGCGTGCATCGGCACCCACAGCGTGGACAACTGCGCCCGTACTTGACACGGCCCTACTGTCCTCGGTCTGATGGACACGGTTGGTTCAGGTTGCATGTCATGCTCCATCCCCGGTATGGAGGATGCGGGCTGCATTTTCCTCTTCGGCTATAACCCTGCCGATTCGCACCCCATCGTCGCAAGGCGTATCGTGCGAGCCAAAGAAAAGGGTTGCAAGATCATCGTCGCCGATCCGCGCCATATCGAAACCGCGCGTATCGCCGATCTCTACCTTCCGATCAAGAACGGTTGCAACGTTGCGTTCCTCAACGCCTTTGCCAACTGCTTGGTCAACGATGGCCTCTACGACAAGGAATTCGTCGCCGAGCACACGAACGGCTTTGACGAGTGGTGGGAGACCATCAAGAACTACACTCCCGAATCCGTACAGGACATCACGGGTGTCGAGCCCGCGTTGATCCACCAAGCTGCCGAGATGTACGCCACGGCGAAGCCCTCTGCCATCATTGGCTGGGGCATGGGCGTATGCCAGCAGAAGCAGAACCTGAAGACGGTGCACACCATCGCCTCCATCGCCTGCGTTGCCGGCCAGATCGGCAAACCCAATTCCGGCCTCGCGCCCGTGCGCGGTCAGAACAACGTCCAGGGCTCCTGCGATATGGGCATGCTGCCCAACCTGTACCCTGGCTACCAGAAGGTCACCGACCCGGCAGTGCGTGCCAAGTTTGCCAAGGCTTGGGGCGTGCCCGAGGAAAAGCTCCCGCTCGAGGAGGGCTATAAGCTCACCGACCTGGGCCACCTGGTCGACGAGGGCAAGGTGCACTGCTTCTACAACTATGGCGAGGACCCGGTGCAGACCGAGCCCGATTCGGCCGGTATGCGCAAGACGCTCTCCGAGCTGGATCTGTTCATTTGCCAGGACATCTTTATGACGCAGACGACCATGCTCGCCGACGTCATCCTGCCTGCCACCTCTTGGGGCGAGCACGAGGGTGTCTTTACCGCATCCGACCGTAGCTTCCAGCACTTTGACGCGGCCGTTCCGCCCAAGGGCGAGTGCCGTCACGACTGGGAGATCTTCGCGGACCTGTCTACGCGTATGGGTTACCCCATGCACTACGACAACACCGAGCAGATCTGGAACGAGTGCATTAGCCTGTGCCCCAACTTTGTGGGAGCGACCTACGAGAAGATGGCTCCCGAGGGCGGTTACGCCCAGTGGCCGGTCAAGAGCACCGATGTGAACGACCACGGTACGCCCGACATGTTCGCTGGTGGCAAGTTCACGACCAAGGACGGCCGCGCCAACCTGATGGCGCACGACTGGGAGGCGCCCTCCGAGCTTCCCGACGATGAGTACCCACTCATCCTGTGCACCGTCCGCGAGGTCGGCCACTACAGCTGCCGCTCGATGACCGGCAACTGCAAGACGCTGGCGCTGCTTGCCGACGAGCCCGGCTTTGTCCGCATGAATCCCGCGGACGCCCAGGCGCGCGGCATCAAGAACGGCGACATCGTCTCGATTCACAGCCGCCGCGGCCAGGTATACAGCCGCGCCGACGTGAGCGACCGCATCAACAAGGGCACGGTCTACATGACCTACCAGTGGTGGATCGGCAAGTGCAACGAGCTGACCATGCACAAGGTCGACCCGGTCTCGCACACGCCCGAGGACAAGTTCTCGGCCTGCCAGGTCGACGCTATCGCCGACCAGGTCTGGGCAGAGGGCGAGGTGGAGCGTCAGTACACCGAGCTCAAGCAGGCTCTGGTCAACGCCGCCGCTCCCCAGGACGTTGAGCCTGGCGCCGCCAAGTTCGACGACGAGACGCACGTGAATCAAATCGTGTAGTCCCGTTCTCGTTGGCTTTTTGGGCCGGGCGTCCCGTACGTTCGGGAGCCCGGCCCGTTATTTTGAAAGGAAGTGGGGATGAACCGCTTCATCGACATCAACCCGGAGAGGTGCATCGGCTGCGGAACATGCCAGTCCGCCTGTGCCGACGCCCACCGGATGCAGGGTCTTCAGGATACGCCGCGCCTGGCGCTCGTGAAGACCGGCGGTATTTCGGCCGCCCTTGCCTGCCACCATTGCGAGGGTGCCCCCTGCGCCGAGGTTTGCCCGGTGAATGCCATCGAGCACGATGGCGATCGCATCCACGTCAAGGAGCAGGAGTGCATCGGGTGCAGGCTGTGCGCCATCGCGTGCCCCTTCGGAGCCATCCATCCCGATGGCACGTCTATCGCCGGTGTCGCAGGCATGTGCGATCCGACGCCTTCGTATCCTAAGTCCCTGAGCAGCCTGCTTACGTGGGCTCCCGGCCAGTACACCTGCGCTGTCAAGTGCGACCTGTGCGCCTTCGATCCGGACGGCCCGCATTGTGTGGCGGCGTGCCCCACCAAGGCGCTGACCGTCATGGGCGGCTCGGCCGATCGCGAGCTCGACGAGGCCAAGCGCCTGCGCTCGATTGAAAACGGTCCGGTCGTCGACGTTACCGCTGTGGCCCAGGGCCTGTCCGAGAAAGCAGAAGGGAGCGTAAACAATGGATAGCATGACGCTGTTTATCGCATCGCTTGCCGTCTCGTGCATCGGTGCGCTCGCCTCGGTTCTGCTGATCAAGGCCGATAACGCCGCCAAGACCGCCGGCTGCCTGATCGGCGCCGTCGCGGCCGTGCTGTCGTTCATCGCGGGCCTCGAGGCCGTGCTTGGCGACGTTTCGTCCCTCAACACGGTCTTCTTTTCCCGTTCGCCCGTCTCGAGCTCTTGCTCAACGGCCTTGCGGGCCTGATCGTGGTCCTCATCTCAATCCTCGCCTTTGCGGGCTTCATCTACGGTCTGTCCTACTTCGATGAGTACCCGGGCAAGGTCGGGCGCGCCGGTTTCTTCATGAACACCTTCGTCGCCTCGATGATGCTCGTCATCACCGCCGACAACGTGTTCTGGTTCCTGGTCGCCTTTGAGCTCATGTCCCTTACGAGCTACTTCCTTGTCGTTATCGAGGAGAACAAGAACTCCATTAGGGGCGGTTGGCTCTACTTCGTCATCGCGCACGTGGGCTTTGTCCTTATCATGGCGAGCTTCCTGCTCATGACCAACGGCGTGGGCGGTTCCTTCAGCTTCAGTGATTTCCGTACGCATGACTTTGGACCCGCCGTCTCCTCCGCGTGTTTCGTCCTCGCGTTCTTCGGATTCGGCGCAAAGGCCGGTATCATCCCGCTGCACTCCTGGCTGCCCCAGGCGCACCCCGAGGCGCCGTCCAACGTGTCCGCCCTCATGTCCGGCGGCATGATCAAGATCGGCATCCTGGGAATCCTCAAGGTCGGTCTCGACCTGCTCGCGGGTTCGGGCGTCCAGCTCTGGTGGGGCCTCATGGTCCTGGTCTTCGGATCCATCTCGTCGGTCCTGGGCGTCGTCTACGCCCTCCACGAGCACGACATTAAGCGCCTGCTGGCCTACCACTCCGTCGAGAACATCGGCATCATCTTGCTCGGTGTCGGCGCGTCCATGACGGCGCACGCCCTGGGCAACGACGTCATCGCGACGATCGCGCTCATGGCCGCCCTCTACCACACGCTCAACCACGCCATGTTCAAGGGCGAGCTGTTCCTCGGCGCGGGCTCCCTGCTCTATGCCACGGGTACGCGCAACATGGAGAAGATGGGCGGCCTGTTCCGCCGTATGCCGGTCACGGCCGTCTGCTTCCTCATCGGTGCCCTTGCCATCTCGGCTATCCCGCCGCTCAACGGCTTCGTTTCCGAGTGGTTCACCTACCAGTCCCTGTTCAACATCTCGACGCTCTCCGACCCGGTCGTCATGGTGTTCGCCGTCGCCTCCGCGGCCGCCCTCGCCATCACCGGTGCCCTGGCCGTCACGTGCTTCGTGAAGGCCTACGGCGTCTCGTTCGCGAGCAGCCCTCGTTCCCAGGAGGCCGCGAACGCCAAGGAGTCCCCGGCTCCGATGTTGTTCTCGCAGATGCTCCTCGCGGCCATCTGCGTGGTGCTGGGAATCGGCTCTCCCGTCATCGCCCCGGTTCTGGGCGACGTCGCCCAGAGCGTGCTTGCCGGCTCTGCCATCACAGCCACCTCGGGCGTGTCTCTGGTGAACGAGATTTCCGGTGCCGCCACCTCCACCCCCGCGATCGCCATCGCGCTCGTGGTCCTCACCGGCCTCGCGTTCGTGTTGAGGTCCTGCCTCGGCACCAAGGCCCCCGCTAAGAAGACCGACCCTTGGGCGTGCGGCTACGAGCCCAACGAGCACATGCCCGTCGTCGCCACGAGCTTCGCGTCAGACGTAGAGCTCTTCATGGGCCCGCTCTACACCCTGCGCGAGGTATGCACCAAGATCTGCTGGTCCATCGCGCACGTGTTCCAGAAGCTCACCGGTGTCGCCCAGGGCGTTGAGCCCCTGCCCGACCGCTTCCTGGTCGATGCACCGAGCGAGGGTGCCGATAAGCTGGCCGGCCTCGCCTCCAAGATCGAGGGCGGCAACTACTCCGTATACATCTGCTACATCGTCGCGGCGCTCGTGGTCTTCCTCGTGCTCGCCGTGGTCATGGTCTAGAGAGGGGAGAGGATATTATGAACATCGTTCTTGCGATAGCGCAGGGCCTCGTGGTCATGCTGGTCGCGCCCTTCTTCTCCGGCCTCGCCCGTGTGATTCGCGCGAAGATGCACAATCGCCGCGGTCCGTCCATCCTTCAGGATTACCGGGACCTCGCGAAGCTCATGGCGCGTCCCGAGTCCGTGAGTTCCGACTCGAGCTTCGTGCTGCGCATCATGCCGCCGCTGTTCCTCGCGGTGTCGTTCATGCTCGCCATGGGCCTGCCCATGTTCACGCTCGAGAGCCCCATGCCCGTCTTTGGTGACGCCATCACCATCATGTACGCGCTCGCGCTGTCCCGCTTCTTCTTCGCGCTGTCCGGCGTGGATTCCTCCAACGCCTACGCGGGCTTCGGCGGTATCCGCGAGCTCCTCATGAGCGTGCTCATCGAGCCGTCCATGCTCATCGCGCTGTTTACCGTCGCCATCGTGTGCGGCTCCACGGACATTGCGACCATGGGTCAGCACATCGTTACGGGCAACGTCTCGAGCATCGTCGCCGTCATCCTCGCCGGCGTCGCCTTCGCGGCCGCCTGCTATATGGAGCTCGGCAAGCTTCCGTTCGATCAGGCCGAAGCCGAGCAGGAGCTCCAGGAGGGCCCGCTCGCCGAGCTCTCCGGCCCGTCCCTGGCCATGATGAAGCTCGCCATGGGCATGAAGCAGGTCGTGGTCGTCGCTTGGTTCACCTCCATCTTCATCCCCTGGGGAGAGCCCGCGACCATCGGCGTCACCGCTCTCGTGGGCGCCGTCGTCTTCCTTGTCAAGTGCCTGGTCGATTTCGTTGTCTGCGGCGTGCTCGAGAACTCCGTTTCCCGTTCGCGCTTCAAGGTGCTCGGTAACCAGACCTGGGCCGTCGTCGGCATCGCGGTCCTCGCGTTCGTCTTCGTCGTCGTAGGCGTGTAGGGAGAAGGGAGAAACTATGTCAATCGAATCGAGCTTGTCCCTCTTTGCCATGGTGGCGATCGCCGTCCCCATGCTGGGCTCCCTGCTCATCGTCATGCTGCCGCGTCCCTACGCTAAATGGATCTGCGCCTTTGCCGGCGGCATCGCCACGGTCGCTTCCGTTGGCTTGGCCGCGACGTTTGCCGGAAACGGCATGAACGCGGTCGATGTAACCTGGGCGAGTATGGGCCAGACCTTGGTCATGGGCTTCATATTCGACCGGATGAGCACGCTGCTCGCACCCGCGTTCGTCGCTATCGGCCTGCTCGTCGTCATCTATTCGTTCCCGTACATGAGCGATAAGAACAAGGAGCATCCCGACGCGCCCCGTCGCCGCTTCTACGTGTACTTCTCCACGTTCATCGGCGCCATGGCCGGTCTCGCCTACAGCTCCACCATCGTCGGCCAGCTCGTTTTCTTCGAGATCACCGGCGTGTGCTCCTGGGGCCTCATCAGCTACTACATGACGCCCACGGCCAAGAAGGCCGGTATGAAGGCGCTCATCATCACCCATATCGGCGCTCTGGGACTCTACATCGGCGCGGCCTTCCTGTTCGCCGGAACCGGCACGTTCGCGCTGAGCGCGATCTCCCAGCTCGATTCCGGTATGAAGACCGTCGTGCTGCTGCTCATCCTGTTCGCCGCTTGGGCCAAGTCCGCCCAGTTCCCGCTCTACATGTGGCTGCCCTCCGCAATGGAGGCCCCCACGCCCGTTTCCGCCTACCTCCATGGCGCGTCCATGGTGAAGGTCGGCGTGTGCGTGTTCGCCCGCGCTCTTGCGAGTGCCGGCGATATCCCCGAGATCGTCGGTTGGGTCGCCATCATCGACGCCGTCGTGACCATGCTCTTCGGCTTCCTCATGTACCTGCCCCAGAAGGATATGAAGCGCCTGCTCGCCTTCTCGACGATCGCGCAGCTAGCCTACGTGTTCTTCGGCCTGGGCCTCTCCGTGTTCGGAGGCCAGATGGCGTTCAACGGCGCCGTCGAGCACATCTTCAACCACGCGTTCACCAAGACCCTGTTCTTCCTCATCGCCGGCTCCCTCAGCTTCACGCTGGGAACCCGTATGTTGCCCAAGATCCAGGGCCTCATGAAGAAGTACCCGGTCACGGGCGTGGGCTTCGCGGTCGCCGCGACCGCTATCGCCGGCGTGCCCCCCATGAGCACGTTCTTCTCCAAGTTCCAGATTATTTCCGGTGGCTTCGCGGTTGGTGCTTCCAACACGGTCATCTTCGTCCTCGTGTGCGTCATGGTCGTCGAGACCGTCGCCACCTTCGCATGGTTCCTGCGTTGGATGGGTAAGGTCCTGCCCGGTGAGCCGAGCGAGACCGTGGCCGCCGGCCAGCCCCTTCCGCGCGCCATGGCGTTCGTGTTCGTCGTCCTCATGATCATGGTCGTCGTCGCCGGTCCTCTGTCCTCTAGTTGGATGGGTTAGGAGGTAGGACATGGGTTATTCGTTAGTCAATATCCTGGGCGGTCTTCTGATCGTGACCTCCACCATGGTGGTCGTCTCGAAGACCATCCCGTCCGCCATTAAGTGGTACGCGATCCAGTCGGTTGTCCTGGTGGGCGTGCTGCTCACCCTGGGCCTCACCACCGGTGCCACCGAGCTTCTCATGTGGGCCGCGTCGGCCTTCGTCACCAAGGTGATCCTCGTTCCGTTCATTCTCAACCGTGCCTACAAGAAGATGGGTTCGCCTGCCGATAGCACGCTGACCTCCTCCATCAAGCCGGCCTGGACCATCATCCTCACCGGTCTGGAGGTGGCCGTCTGCTTCGCGGTGGTCACGCGCCTGAGCCTGCCCACCGCCGAGGTGGCCACTCCGGCCCTCGCCATCAGCTTCGCGCACTTCTTCGTCGGCCTCACGTGCATCATCTCCCAGCGCAACATCCTCAAGCAGATCTTCGGGTACTGCCTTATGGAGAACGGTAGCCACGTGACGCTCGCCCTGCTCGCGCCCACGGCCCCCGAGATCATCGAGATCGGCATCGCCACCGACGCCATTTTCGTCGTCATCATCATGTCCGCCGTCGTCGTGAGGATTTGGAACGACACCAAGTCGCTCGACTCCCACGACCTGACCGAATTGAAGGGGTAGGCCATGGATGTTTCAATGCTGACGGTCGCCCTGCTCGCTTGTCCCCTCGTGTTCTCCCTGATTATGGCTGCGCTCCCCAAGACGACGTCCTACAGCGTCTTTGCGGGGCTCAACACCATCTCCGTCGCGGCGACCCTCGTCCTTTCGGTCGTCACCGCGGGAACCATGCTCTCGAGCGGGCAGAATATCGACGCTTTGGGCCTGTGGCTCCATCTCGATTCGCTCTCGTCGATCTTCGTCCTTCTGGTAGGCATCATCGGGTTCATCACCGGCGTGTACTCCATCTCCTATATCAAGATCGATATCGAGGAGAAGACCATGCCGGCCGAGCGCACCAAGCAGTACTACGCGCTGTTTAGCCTGTTCGTTTTCACGATGCTGCTCGCCTGCCTGTCCAACAACATCATCCTCACCTGGGCGGCGGTCGAGGCCACCACGTTGTCGACCGTGTTCCTCGTGGGCATCTACAAGAACAAGCAGGCGCTCGAGGCGTCTTGGAAGTACGCGATGGTCTGCACCGCCGGCGTGGCCTTCGGCCTGTTCGGCACGCTGCTCATCTACGCGAACGCCGCCGATATCATGCCCAACGCGCATGAGGCAGCCTTCCTCACCTCCATCATGCCCTACGCCGACCAGTTCGACCCGATGCTCGTGCGCCTCGCGTTCGCGTTCATCGTCATCGGCTTCGGCACCAAGGCGGGCCTGTTCCCCATGCACACTTGGCTGCCCGACGCGCACTCCCAGGCTCCGAGCCCGGTCTCCGCGCTGCTCTCGGGCGTGCTGCTCAAGTGCGCCATGCTGGTGATCATCCGCTTCTACTCCCTGTCCATCATCACGGTGGGCGACACCTATCCGCGTACGCTCCTGCTCATCCTGGGCACGCTGTCCATCCTGGTGGCCGCCCTGTGCATCTTTAAGCAGGACGATATCAAGCGCCGCTTCGCGTACTCCTCCGTCGACAACGTCGGCGTGGTCGCGCTGTGCCTGGGTATCGGTGGTCCGCTCGGTATCGCCGCCTGCCTGCTGCACTGCATCTTCCACGGTTTCACGAAGGCGCTCGCCTTCTGCATGGCCGGTAACATCCAGCACATCTACCACACCCGCGACCTGAACAAGATCAAGGGCGTCGTCGAGATCGCTCCCGTCACGGCAGCGCTCACCATCATCGCCCTGCTCGCGCTCGCCGCCTTCCCGCCGTTCGCCCTGTTCATCTCCGAGTTCCTCACCTTCGTGGCCGGCGTCCAGTCCGGTCCCATCTGGGTGGTCGTGCTCGTGGCCATTGGCCTCACCGGCGTGTACTTTGCCCTTACCGGCATCGCGCTCAAGTCCATCTTCGGCAAGGCGCCCGAGGGCATGAAGCGCCACGAGGTGCCCGCCCTCATGATCATCCCCGAGATCGCCCTCGCGATCGTGGTCATGTGGTTCGGTATCGCCACCCCGGTCGCCATCACGAGCGGCGTCGAGGATGCAACGTCCGTCGTTTTGAACCAGAGCGTCGAAGAGCTCCACGAGGCTCCTCTCTACCGCATGGTGTTCAGTTCCCAGACCAAGACAAGCGAGGTGAATTAGCACCATGGCAGAACCTGAAAAGAAGGACTACGCTCGTCGTTGCGAAAGCCACGTCGAGGCCCTGCGCGCCGCAGTGCCGGGCGCTATCGAGAAGGTCGAGTGGCAGTGCGAGGACCAGCTGACGATTACCGTCAAGCAGGACAAGCTGCCCGAGGCCGTCCACTACCTGTATTACGAGCGCTACGGCTGGATTCCTGTGATCATCGGCAACGACGAGCGCAGTCTGTGCGGCCGTTACGCCGTGTACTACGTCATCTCCATGGAGGGGGAGGACCCCGGCTGGGTGACCGTGCGCACCGAGGTCGATCCCGCCAAGATGACGTTCCCGTCCGTGACGCCGTTCGTCCCCGCCTGCGTGTGGGGCGAGCGCGAGCTGCGCGATATGTTTGGCCTGATTCCCGAGGGTCTGCCCGATCGTCGCCGCCTGGTGCTGCCCGATGACTGGCCCAGCGGCCTGTACCCGCTGCGCAAGGACTCCATGGACTACCGCTTCCGTCCCGCTCCCGCGAGTGACATGGAAAACTACGAGTTCTTGGCCGATACCAAGGGCAAGGAGACCACACTCGTCCCCATGGGCCCGTTGCACATCACCTCCGACGAGCCCGGCCACTTCCGTCTGTTCGTTGAGGGCGAGACGATCGTCGACGCCGACTACCGTCTGTTCTACGTGCACCGCGGCATGGAGAAGGTCGCCGAGACGCGCCTGAACTATGACGCCGTGACGTTCCTCGCCGACCGCATCTGCGGCATCTGCGGCTGCGCCCACTCGGTGGCCTATGCCGAGGCCGTCGAGCGCGCCCAGGGCATCCATGTCCCGCCGCGCGCCCAGTACATCCGCGCCATCATGCTCGAGGTCGAGCGTCTGCACTCGCATCTGCTCAACATTGGCCTGGCGTCTCACTACACGGGCTTCGATTCCGGCTTCCAGCAGTTCTTCCGCGTCCGCGAGAAGTCCATGGACCTTGCCGAGAAGCTCTCCGGTCACCGCAAGACCTACGGCCTCAACGTGATCGGCGGCGTGCGTCGCGACATTTTGGCCGAGCAGAAGCTCTCCACGCTCACGACCATCCACCAGCTGCGCTCCGAGGTCCAGGAGCTCGTCGACGTCTTGCTCTCCACGCCCAACTTCATTGAGCGTACGAGCGGCATCGGCATCTTGGATCGCAAGATCGCACGCGACTTCTCGCCGGTCGGCCCGCTCATGCGTGGCTCAGGCTATGCCCGCGACGTGCGCTTTGACCATCCCTTCGACGGCTACGCCGATCCGGACGTCCAAAAGATGCACGCCGCCACGGCCGACACCTGCGATGCCTTCGGCCGTACCGCTGTTCGCATCCAGGAGGTCTACGATTCGATCGACATGATCGAGACCATGCTCGAGAACTGCCCGTCGGGCCCCATTCTCACCACGGATTGGGAGTACACCCCGCACAAGTACGCCATTGGCGCCACCGAGGCGCCGCGCGGCGAGGACGTGCACTGGGCCATGCTCGGCAATAACCAGAAGTGCTACCGCTGGCGCGCCAAGGCCGCTACGTACAGCAACTGGCCGGTCCTGCGCTACATGTTCCGCGGCAACACCGTGGGCGACGCGGCGCTGATCGTCGGCTCGCTCGACCCGTGCTACTCCTGCACCGACCGCGTGACGGTGACCGATGTTGCCGCCAAGCGCGACCACGTGCTCGACAAGGAGCAGTTCGAGAACGTCTGGCGCGACAAGTCGCCGCTTGCGGGCGAGGGCACCATGGCCGCTCCGCTCGATGAGGAGGCGCTCTAATATGCTGAAGCTTTGGAAGGTTAACGCCAAGGCCGGCGACGCGACGGTCAAGTACCCGTTTGCGCCGTTCCCCACCAACAAGGACATGCGCGGCAAGCCCGAGCACAATGCCGAACTCTGCATCGCCTGCGGTGCCTGCGGCGTGGCGTGCCCGGCCGATGCCATTCGCATGGACACCGACCTTGCGGCCGATACCATCACCTGGTCGATCGACTACGGCCGCTGCATCTTCTGCGGCCGCTGCGAGGAGGCCTGCCCCATGGAGGCCATCAAGCTCACCGAGGAGTTTGAGCTGGCCGTCATGAGCAAGGACGACCTCACCAGCAAGAGCGTCTACACGCTCGAGCACTGCTCGCGCTGCGGCAAACCGTTTGCCCCGCACAAGGAGATCGACTACGCCAAGCGCCTGCTGCAAAAGACCGGCGGCATGGAGGCCATCCAGGCCGCCCGTACCGTCGGTATGTGCCAGGAGTGCAAGCGCGAGCTCGACGCCCTGCGTGCCGCCTCGGCCGTAAAGACCGGCAACGCTGCCGGCATGGCTGCCAACGAGACGCTTGCGTCCGGCGAGCCCCAGGGCCCCGGCATGGAGTATCTGGGCGGCCACGGCGTGAACCCGGAGTATATCGACCGCGAGCTCAACCCCGATGCGCCCGAGATTCCCGCCGGTCCTGCGCCGGTCGAGGGTATCATCATGGATTTTGATACGAAGGAGGAGTAACCATGGCCGAACCCACGCTTTTGCCCGAGCGGCTTCAGTACCGCCCGACCAAGATCGAGCTCGACGAGAGCATCGAGAAGGCCAAGGCGACTCTTCTTAAGAAGATCAAGCGCTCGGTGTACGTCTACCGTGTCGACTGCGGCGGCTGCAACGGCTGCGAGATCGAGATCTTCGGTTCCATCACGCCCGTCTTCGACGTCGAGCGCTTTGGCATCAAGGTCGTGCCTTCGCCCCGTCACGCCGATGTGCTGCTGTACACCGGCGCCGTGACGCGTGCCATGCGCATGCCGGCCCTGCGCGCCTTTGAGGCCGCACCCGATCCCAAGATCGTGGTGTCCTATGGCGCGTGCGGTTGCACCGGTGGTATCTTCTACGACAACTACTGCGTCTGGGGCGGCACGGACAAGATTCTGCCGGTCGATGTCTACATCCCCGGCTGCCCGCCCAGCCCCGCGCAGACCATCTACGGCTTTGCCATGGCGCTCGGTCTGCTGGACCAAAAGCTCCATGCCGAGACCACGGTGGAGGCCGCCGGCGAGCAGGCCGATATCCTGCACCCCGGCGTGCCGTACAAGCTGCGCGTTGCCATCGAGCGCGAGGCTCGCGCCATGAGCGGCTACCGTTACGGCCGCGACCTGGCCAACGAGTTTATGGATACGCTCGAGGGCGCGCCCAAGGGCGATATCCGCGGTGCCATGGCGCTGCTCATCGATAAGCAGGACGATCCTCGCCGCGTTGAGGTCTACTCGGCGCTGCAGGATCTGGTGCTGGCCGGAGGTCGCTAGATGGAGCTCACGGACCGCTCTGGTTACTTTGCGGGCCCCGGTATGCTCGGCGGCTCCTTTGGCGATGCCTTGCGCGCAAGCGACGAGGCCGCCGAGGGCGTCGCCGACCCCTGCCTGGGCCATGCGCCCGACCAAGTGGTCTTTTACGAGCTCACGCGTAAGTTTGTGGAGACCGAGGAAGACGTTCCCCAGGAGGCCTGCGACGTGCTGTACTACACGCTCGCCGTGGGCCACCACACCGGCGTGCTCGACTGCTTTGAGCCGCGCCTGTCGGTGCCGGTGGATGTCTTCTATTCGCTCGTCGACGCGCTGCCGGAGGGGGAGGCCAAGACCAAGTTCGAGGCCATCCGCTCCTTTGGCGAGTGCCAGCTCGACAAGGCGGCGGTGCCGTCGCTGCTCGAGGCCTGCGATGCGCTGCTCGACGAGCGCGGTTTTCGCGGGTCGGCCAAGGCCGGCATCTCGGTGTTCGACGACGACTTTGGCCTGCATGCCCAGCAGGTCGCGTTTCTGATGAAGTTTCGCGATCTGGTTGAGCGCGTGCGCGATGTGTCGGGCGTGTATCTGACGGGAAGGTTGCAGTAATGGGTCGCGTTGTAGATGGACGTGTGAACGGAGCCCCGTTTGCGGGTATCGTGCTCACGGCGGGAAGCGTGCTGCGTGCCGACGATGCCGCCGGCCCCGTGCTCTCCAAAAAGATGGAGGACGCGCCCATCGCCGGTTGGTACACCATCGACGGCGGGCAAACGCCCGAGGACGACATCATCGAGGTCAAGCGCGAGCGTCCGCCGCGTTTGGTTTTGGTCGATGCCGCCGACATGGCGCTGCCCGTCGGGTCCATCCGCTTGCTCGACAAGCGCGATGTGGCCCGCAAGTCGATGTTCACCACGCATTCGCTTCCTTTGTCGATTCTGATCGAGGAAATCGAACAATCGTGTGATGATATCGTCTTCGTTGGGATTCAGCCGGGCGACACGGAGTTCTACAACCCCATGTCCCCGGAGGTCTTTGACGCCGTCGACGCCGTGTACGACGCCGTGGCCGCCAACGACTTTTCCCACTTTGTCCGCTTGGGGCAAGAGTAATAGGAGCGCTTGTCCCTGCTGATTAGGAAAGAAGTGATTGACATGGCAGATTCCAAGGTGGAGTACCCCGCTCCCGATTGCCTGGCGCCCGCCGCGATCGAGGCCAAGACCGAGGTCGCCGGCGTGACCAAGGCCAACCTGCCGGTCGCAAAGGCCTTTCTGTTGGCAATGTTCGCCGGTGCGTTTATTGCCTTCGGCGGCCTGTTCTTTACCGTGTTCTTGAGCGATAGCACGCTGGGCTGGGGCGCTCAGCGCGTCGTGGGCGGCCTGTGCTTTTGCCTGGGCCTGGTGCTGGTGCTGGTGTGTGGCGCCGAGCTGTTTACCGGTAATTCGCTTATGGTCTGCGCGCTCAAGAGCAAAAAAATCACCCTGGTCCAGATGCTCAGGGCATGGCTCGTCGTGTGGCTTGGTAACTTTGTCGGTGCCCTGTTCATCGTCTTTTTGGTGTACATGGCCGGCATTTACAAGCTTAACGGCGAGGCGGTCGCCAATTCCATGGTGAGCGTCGCCGCCGGCAAGGTGACGGTCGACTGGGTGACGATCTTCTTCCGCGGCATCCTGTGCAACATCTTTGTGTGCCTGGCCGTGTGGATCGGTACCGCCGGCAAGACCGTGGTCGATAAGGTTGTGGGCATTCTGCTGCCCATCGCCGCCTTTGTGGCCTGCGGTTTTGAGCACTGCGTTGCCAATATGTACTTTTTGCCCATGGGTGCCGTGATGCACGCGTGCGGCTATGGCGCCGACGTCGCCGGCGCCGATGCGCTCAACGCCGCGGGCATTGCGTTTAACCTGTCCGCCGCCACGCTGGGCAACATCGTGGGCGGCGCGGTTCTGGTCGCGCTCGGCTACTGGTTTATCTACGCCAAGAAGTCCGAGGCGTAAGGTACCGTCTGTTTGACGTTGGGCCTCCCGCGGGGCGTTGCCGTGCGGGAGGCTTTTTGGGTCTGGGGCTCGTTGCCGGGCTGTTGGTCTGTTGTGTTTGGCTGATGAAAGGGGTAATCGAGATGGCATCTGCTGTGAAGCGTGACGGTCGCGCCGTGGTGACCACATGCGGGGGATGTTATGCCGATTGCGCCTTTGCGGCACGCGTTGAGGACGGTCGCGTGGTGGCCGAGTTGCCGGTGCCGGGGCATCCGTGCGCGGCGCGTGCCCTGTGCGCCCGCGGACGGCATCGCCTGGCAATGCCGTTTGACGAGCGCGACCGCATCATGCACCCCAGGCGCCGACGAGCTGATGGCTCGGGGTTCGATGCGATTACCTGGGACGAGGCGTTTGCTCAGATTGCCGAGCGTCTTTTAGGGATTGTTGACGAGTGCGGGCCTCGTGCGCTGGGAATGACGCTCGGCGTGCCCTCGTTCGACCGCTACTGGGCGTATCGATTTATGCATGCGCTGGGTTCGCCCAACGTGTACGGTGCCGATGGCGCCTGCGAGGTAAGTCGTCTCACCGGATGGGAGCACAGCCTGGGCTACAGCCCCGTTTCCGACCTGGCGCATACCGACTGCATCATGTACCTGGGGCGTTCCATTGTCGATTCGTCGACGACGGGGGCCGTCGATGCACTCAACGATGCGCGCCGGCGCGGGGCGAAAATCATCGTGGTTGACCCCCGGCGCAGCGGCTCGGCCGCGCTTGCCGACCGCTGGCTGCGCGTACGCCCGGGCTGCGACTTGGCGCTGCTGTTGGGTATTGTCCACGTGTTGATTGCCGAGGGCCTGTACGACCACGAGTTCGTGGACCGCTATACCACGGGTTTTGACGAGTTGGCACAGGCGGCCCATGCTTGGACGCCCGAGTGGGCCGAGTCGATGTGCGACGTGCCGGCCGCAGAGATTGTCGCCACGGCGCGCGATCTGGCTGCCGCCGCGCCTGCCGCTGTGGTGGATGCGGGCTTTCATGGCGGCATCGGTATCGCGTATGCCAATAGCACCCAGACCGCGCGCGCTATCTGCTTGGTCGATGTGCTGCTGGGCTGCATTGGGCATGCGGGCGGCGCGCTCAATCCGCCCACGCCGCTTGTGTTGGGCAACCTCGATCCCGCACGCTTTGCGATGCCGCCGGTACCGTGCGGGCCCAAGCTGGGGTCCGAGCGCTATCCACTGGTCGATCCGGTGCGCGGCCTGTGCACGACCATCGGTCAGTCGATTCTTGCCGGCGATTTGCGCGGGCTCATCGTCTATGCCAGTAACCCCGGTGCGGGCTATGGCAATGCACAGGCTTGGTTGGGTATTTTGCAGCAGCTCGACTTGCTTGTGACGATTGATATTCGTTGGTCCGAGACGGCGCGTGCTTCTGACTTCGTGCTGCCCGACGTGACGTATCTGGAGGCCGACCGCGGTGTGGGCACAGTCGTGGGCGTCAACGATTCGCGCGTGTTCTACCGCAACGCCGTGCTGCCCGTGCAGCATGACGGCACACGTCCCGGTCGGGAGATTTTTGCCGGTCTGGCGCAGGCGTGTGGCGTGGGCGAGTATTTCCAGTTTACGTTTGACGATCTGACGGCTGCCCAGGTGGCGCCTTTTGGGATCGATCTGGACGAGCTCAAGGAGCGCGGCTGGGCCGATACGGGCGTGGCGCTGCCGTCGCGCACGGGTGAGCCGGTGATTCCGCTTGCCGGCGGCAAAATTGCGCTGGCAAGCGACGTATGGGAACGAGTCGGCATGGGTCGTGTGCCCAACTGGATTGCGCCCATGGTGGAGCCCGGCCCGGGGATGTTTCGCCTCATTAGTGGCAACCGTCCCTTTGAGTCGCACACCTCGCGCAGGCTTGCGGCCCAAGGTGCCGCCGAGGCTGGATCGGACCTGGATGCCGTGCAGATGAATGCCGATGCTGCTGCACACATGGGCATCGCCGACGGCGAGATCGTCGAACTCGTGAGCGATTTGGGCCGCGACCGCGTGCGCGTGGAGACGACGCCGTATCTGCATCCGGCGTGCATCTTTACGTCGGCCGCCCCCGGCGGGCGTTCGTTTGGCGCCGATGCCGGTGGCGTTCAAGCCTTGGGTGTGGGCCCGCTCGACCATACGCCGCTGCGCTGGGACCCGTTGACGGGTGCCGCGCTCACCCAGGAAAACGCCGTTCGTGTGGAAAAGATCGCGGCGCGCGAGGATAATAACGATTGATTGACTCAGCCGATCGAATTGGCTGATAGTTTGACGTTCGAACGATTGATTCACCTTTGGTTTTGAAAGGCCGCACATGAGCGATAGCCAGAACATGTCCGATGAGGTACGCGCCCGCCTTCGCGCCATCCCTTCCGTCAACGAGCTGCTTGCCGAGTGGCCGGTGGTGAAGGCGGCGGGGGAGACCTGCGACGCGGTGGTCCATGCTGCCGTGACGGCCGAGCTCGACGAGGAGCGCGCTGCGATTCGTGCCGGTGCAGCCCCGCGTTCCAAGCGCGACCTGGCCTCGGCCATCGAGTGGCGTGCGCATCGCTCTGCGCTGCCGAGCCTGCGCCCAGCAGTTAATGCCACGGGTGTGGTCATCCATACCAACTTGGGCCGCGCCCCGCTCGCGAAGTCGGTCGCCAAGGCCGTGGCCGAGGTTGCGCGCGGGTACAGCACGCTCGAGTACAGTGTGGACACTTGTTCGCGCGGGTCGCGCAAGGAGCACGCCGCGCAGCTGATCCGCTCGCTCACCGGTGCCGAGGACGCGCTCGTGGTCAACAACAACGCCGCCGCGGTACTGCTGGTGCTGGCGACCCATGCCGCAGGCAAGGAGGTTATCGTCAGCCGCGGCGAGCTTGTCGAGATCGGCGGCAGCTTCCGCATCCCCGATGTCATGGCGGCTTCGGGCGCCAAACTCGTCGAGGTCGGCGCCACCAACCGCACGCATTTGGACGACTATGAGCGCGCCATCACGCCCGATACGGCGATGATCCTCAAGGTCCATCCTTCCAACTATCGCATCGAGGGTTTTCACGAGGAAGTGAGCTCAAGGGAGCTCGCCGCCCTGGCCCACAAGCATGGTCTGCTGTTCTACGAGGACCAGGGTTCGGGCGCGCTGTTGCCCGATGACATCCTGGTGCGCGGCGGCGAGGAGCCTACGCCGGCTTCGGTTGCGGCGGGGCTCGATTTGGTGTCGTGCTCGGGCGATAAACTGCTCGGTGCCGCACAAGCGGGCATTATCATGGGCCGTCGTGACCTGGTCCAGGCCTGTGGGTCACATCCGCTTATGCGCGCCTTGCGTCCGGGTAAGCTCGCACTGGCGGCGCTCGAGGCTACACTGCGCATCTACATGGATGGGGCGGATGTGGCCCATCGCGAGGTGCCGGTGCTCAACATGCTCACGCTCCCGCAGGCTCATCTGGAGGGTCGTGCCCGCAAGCTGCGCGATCGGATGGTCGCCGGGCTCGATAAGGCCGGTTGCCCGTGCGCCGTTCAGGTGGAGATCGTCGAGGAATCGTCGACTCCCGGCGGCGGTTCGCTGCCTACCGTGGAGCTGCCCACGATGTGCGTGGCCGTCTGCCCGGTCGACGGGCGCCTGTCCCTCGACGCGCTCAAGCGCTCGCTCGTCCAAGATTTCGATACGCCGGTCGTCACGCGCGCCTCGCACGACCGCATTTTGTTTGATGTGCGCACACTCGTGGGCGACCGCGATATCGAGACGGCGGCATCGACGCTCGTCGCGTGCGTTGAGAAGGCGGTTGCACGATGAGTGAGGTTCAAGCGCTGGTGGAGTGTCCCGTTGTCGTTGGCACGGCGGGCCACGTCGACCACGGTAAGTCGGCGCTGATCGAGGCGCTGACCGGCAAGAATCCCGATCGTCTGGAGGTTGAGCGCCGTCGCGGTATGACCGTGGAGCTGGGCTTTGGCGAGCTGGCGCTGCCAAGTGGCAAGATTGTTGGCCTGGTCGACGTGCCGGGCCATGCGCATTACTTGCGCGCCATGGTGCAGGGCGCCACGGGTATCGACGTGGCCGTGCTGGTGGTTTCGGCCGTCGAGGGCGTGATGCCGCAGACCCGCGAGCACGTGCATGTGCTGGAGCTGCTGGGCGTTACGCATATGGTGGTCGCGCTGACGATGTGCGACCTGGCCGATAGCGAAATGATTGAGCTGGCCGAGCTCGACGTGGACGATTTTCTTTCGGATACCGTGTTTGCGGGAGCGCCGACGGTGCCGGTGTCGTCCAAGACCGGCGCGGGGATCGATGACCTGCTGACTGCGCTCGACGAGCAGGTTGCCGCTTGCTGGGATGCCTGCCGTGCCCGTGGCGAGCTCACCGATGCCGCACCGCGTCTGCCTATCGACCGCTGCTTTACGATCAAGGGCGCCGGTACCGTGGTGACGGGAACGTTGCACGATGCACCCGTCGCGGTGGGCGATGAGCTCGTCGCGCTGCCGTCGCGTACGGTCTGTCGCGTGCGCGGGATTCAGGTGCATGGCGATACGCCGCGAGCGCTGCCCGGTCAGCGTGTGGCGCTCAACTTGGTGGGCGATGCCGTCGCCTCGCTCGATCGCGGTGAGATGCTCGGCGTGGCGGGCCGCTTTGGTCAGACGATGCGCTTTATGATGGCGTTTACGTATTTGGGTCGCGAGGGAGCCAAGCCGCGTGTGCTCGAGTCGGGTGCGCGTGTGCACGTGATGGCGGGTACGGCCGAGGTCGTCGGTCGCATCATGTTCATGGAGGGTGAGGCCCCCATGGCGGTGGGCGAGACCCGTAATGTTCAGGTGCGCTTGGAAAACTCGCTGCCGCTACGTGCCGGGGACCATGTCGTGGTGCTGTCCTATTCGCCCGTGATGCTCATTGGCGGCGGGCGCGTGCTGCTTTCGCGCTGCCGTCGCTCGCGCGAGCTTGCCGAAGGAGAGCGTGCGCTGTATGCGGCGCTCGAGTCCGGCGATATCGCGGGCGGTGTGGGCGCTTGGCTGGTGCTGCAGACGCTGCCGGTTACGGCGGTTGATGTTGCCGCGGCTTTGGATCTTGGCGTCGGCGAGGTCGATACCGCACTGCGCGGGTTGGTGGCGCAGGGCGCTGCTTGCGCGCTTGCTGGCTCGGATGGCTCGCTGTATGCAGATTCTTCCTCGCTCGACGCCGCGATGGATGCACTGGCGGCGACCCTGTCGGCCATGCACGCGGCGGCTCCCAAGGAGACGGGCTTTACGCCCGGCGCCGTTGCCCATGCTGCGTGGCCTGCCGCTGATGAAGGCGTTGCCGCAGCTCTGATTGCCGAGGGCTGCTCGCGTGGCGTGTGCGCCGCCGAGGGCGCCGAGGTATTCGATCCGCATTCGGCCGCCGCGGCGGCACGCGTGGTGCGAGAGGCTTGCGAACGGATCGTCGCGCTTCTTGACAAGGCCGGCCTGGATGCACCGGCGCTTCCCGAGGTGGGCGAACAACTGCAGCTCGGTCGCGACACCATGACGCGTGCCCTGCGCGAACTTTCGCTCAACCGCTCGATCGTTAAGGTCGAGCGCGACGTTGCCCTGTCTGCTGCCGCCGAGGCCCATGCGCGTGAGCTCGTCGCCGCCGCCATCGAGGCAGCCGGCGGCGCAGCCACCACGAGCGTGCTGCGTGAGGCCCTGGGCGTGTCGCGCAAACGCGCCATCAGCATCTTGGAGCACCTGGATGCCGTGCGCTTTACGGTGCTCGACAAGGATGCCGGCGGCCTGCGCTCCCTGCGCTAGATTGGCTGCTCGGTTTGGTAAAATACGTCCGCACTTGGGAACGGATGGGCTCCGGTGGGCTCCGCGGTCCTCAAAACCGTTGCGAGGCGTGCAAAACGTCTTGGATGTGTTCGATTCACATACGTTCCCGCCATACGCTACCAGCGCTTTTGTGCTCGCGGTCTTGCTGCGTGCCGCAAAAGCGCTGTTTTGTTTTTGCATGGGTTTGCCGTGCCGCCCACTTTACCGGCGACGGTATTTGGCTTCGTGTGCTGGGTTTTGAGCATGCCGATGGGGGTGGTTTGCCGTATGACTACCGTAAGACGGACCGATCTTTCTTGTGTCGTCCAGGCGGGCGGATTGTCGTCGCGCATGGGCTGTGATAAAGCGCGCATGGCGTTTTGCGGTGAGCCGCTCATCGAGCGCGTGCTGGGTCGGCTGGCTCAGGTTGCCGGCGAGCTGGTTGTGACGACGTCGCGCCCTTGCGAGCTTGCCTATCTTGAGGAGCGCGCGTTTGGCGGCCTGGTGCCGCGTGTGGTGGCGGATCTTGAAGGGCCGGCGGGTGCCATGCGCGGCATCGCGAGCTCGTTGGCCGCGGCCCGATTGCCGCTCGTGGCGATCGTCGCCTGCGATATGCCGTTTGTCTCGCCGGAACTCATCGGCGCGCTTGCCGATCGTGTTGAGGCCGAGGCGCTCGATGTGTGCGTGCCGCACGAGGAACGGGGGATTGAGCCGCTTTGCGCCGTCTGGCGCCGTGACGCGTGTGCGCCGATTGCCCATGAGCTGCTCGCCTGCGACAGCCAGCGCATTCGCTGCCTGATCAATCGCGTTCAGGCTGGTTATATGGATGAACCGCAGATCGTTAAGGCCGCGGGCTCGACGCTCTGCTTCGAGAACGTCAATACGCCCGAGGAGTTTGCGGCGGCCGAGTTACTCGCCTAGACGATTGGAGTTGCCATGTCTCATGATATTTGCCCCGACACGGGAGAGCCTTGCACTTGCGATGGTTCCGAGCCCTGTACCTGCGGCTGCGGTGGCTGTGGACATACCGCGGAAGAGGAAGCGGCCGCCGCGGCGTATCGTGAGGCACACCGCGAAGGCCCATCCGGTGATGCCCCCGACCACGAGCGCAAGATTATCGTGTCGTTTGACAGCACCTTCGATGTGATGGAATGCGAGCAGCTGTGCCTGGATGCCGGTGTGCCCGGGCGCATTATGCCTTTGCCCGGCTCCATTACCGCAGGTTGCGGCCTGTGCTGGGCCATGCCGTTCTCGGGCGATGCACTCGCCGCCTTCCGCGCTGCCACCGAAGGTCGCATAACCCCCGCCGACTACCATCAGCTCGTCCTCTAACCACCACACCACCACAAAGGCGCCCAATGTGGTGGTTTGGAACATGTGGACGAAACAGCTTCGAAACACGCGATTTGCGCGTCGGGTGCTCAAAAACGCCTCTACCTGCATCGTAATCAAAACGAAACATCTGCTCGTCGGCTTATGCGAAACTTTGCTGCAACAGTGCGATATTATCCATACTCGATAAAGCTCGCGGCGCATGGGGCGCCTCGAACGACACTTTTCTTTTCCATCAATTGGAGGAAGCATGAGCTACACGCAGAAAGTTCTCGACGAGCTCAAGGCCCGCTATCCCGAGCAGCCTGAGTTCATCCAGGCCGCGACCGAGATCCTCGGCACCATCCAGCCGGCGCTCGACGCCCATCCCGAGTACGAGGAGGCCGCCCTGCTTGAGCGCCTCGTCGAGCCCGAGCGCATCGTCATGTTCCGTGTCCCCTGGGTCGACGACCAGGGCAAGGTCCAGGTCAACCGCGGCTACCGCGTCGAGTTCAACTCTGCCATTGGACCCTACAAGGGCGGCCTGCGCTTTAACCCGACGGTCACCCTGGGCATGCTCAAGTTCCTGGGCCTGGAGCAGATTCTCAAGAACAGCCTGACCACCCTTCCCATGGGCGGCGGCAAGGGCGGCTCCGACTTTGACCCCAAGGGCAAGTCTAACAACGAGATCATGCACTTCTGCCAGTCCTTCATGACCGAGCTCTATCGCCACATTGGCCCCAACACCGACGTTCCCGCCGGCGACCTGGGCGTTGGCGGCCGCGAGGTTGCCTACCTGTTCGGTCAGTACAAGCGCCTGACCAACGAGTGGACCGGCGTCCTCACCGGCAAGGGCCTCTCCTTTGGCGGCTCGCTCGCCCGTACCGAGGCCACCGGCTACGGCCTGGCCTACTTTGTGGACGAGTATCTCAAGAGCCGCGGTGAGTCCTTCGAGGGCAAGAACGTCGTCGTTCATGGCTCCGGCAACGTCGCCATCTACGCCGTCCAGAAGGTCTCCCAGCTCGGCGGCAAGGTGCTCGCCTGCTCCGACACCCACGGCTGGGTCGAGGATCCCGACGGCATCGACTACACCGTGCTCGAGCACATCTACAACAAGAAGCGTTCCGGCCACGACAAGGGCGTCACGCTTGCTATGTACGTCGACGAGAAGCCCAACGCCACGTGGCACGAGGGTGATGGCCGTGGCGTGTGGCAGCTGCCCTGCGACATCGCGCTGCCCTGCGCTCGCGAGAACACGCTGCTGCTCGAGGACGCCCAGGCGCTCGTCGCCAATGGCTGCAAGGTAGTCGGCGAGGGCGCGAACATGCCCACGACCATCGAGGCCACGACCTACTTCCAGGAGAACGGCGTCGCCTTTATGCCCGGTAAAGCTGCCAACGCTGGCGGCGTGCTCGTGTCCGGCCTGGAGATGAGCCAGAACGCCGAGCACCTGTCCTGGACCTTCGAGGAGGTCGACGGCAAGCTCGAGCAGCTCATGCGCGGCATGTTCCACAACGTGGACGACACCGCCAAGGAGTATGGCCAGGAGGGCAACTTTGTCATGGGCGCCAACATCGCCGGCTTCCTGAAGGTTGCCGACGCCATGCTCGCCCAGGGCGTCTGCTAAACCTTCGCTCGACATAGCATGTGATGAGGCTCCCAGCTATCCGGCTGGGAGCCTTTTTCTATGGTGACGATGGCGGCGCCCCCTCGTTTGGTACACTTAAACGTACTGGACAAGTGGAGAGATGGGGGAGAACGTGCTTAAGTTCGGTACCTACGTCCGTGTTGGAAACGCGGCCGAAGCCTATGAGCTCTTGCAGAAGAACTGCAACAACAAGATTGTGGGCGGCGGCATCTGGATGCGCCTGGGTTCGCGTCGTGTGGCGACGGCGATTGACCTTTCGGCCTGCGGACTCGATCAGATCGAGGAGACCGAGACCGAGTTTCGCATCGGTGCCATGTGCACCCTGCGCCAGCTCGAGCGTCATGCCGGGCTCAACGCACTTGTCAACCATGCCTTTGAGTTTGCCGTTCACGACATCGTGGGCGTACAGCTGCGCAATACCGCCACGGTTGGCGGAAGCATCTACGGCCGCTTTGGCTTCTCGGACGTTCTCTCCGCCTTCCTCGCGCTCGATTCCTATGTTGAGCTGACGGGTGCCGGCCGCGTGCCGCTCGCGGAGTTCGTGGACATGGGCTACGTACGTGACGTGATCGAGCACGTCGTGGTCGTCAAGCATGATTACCGTGCGAGCTACGAGGCCGTGCGTAAGGCCGCGACCGACTTCCCCTCGCTGAACGTCACCGCCGCCTGGTGGGACGGCTCCTGGCACGTCACCGTGGGCGCCCGCCCGCTGCGCGCGACCCTGCTGCAGGGCGAGGCGTGCGGCCTTACCGCCGAGCATCCTTCCGAGGACGAGCTTCGCGCCCTGGCCGCATCCGTGCGTGCCCTGAGCTACGGCACCAACCTGTGGGGCTCGGCCGACTACCGCCGCCGCATCTCGGCCCCGCTGGCGATTCAGGCTGTGCGCCGCGCCGCCGGCATTGAGCTTTCGGCCGCGCTTGCCCGCGAGCTCGAGACCGTGCAGATCCCTAAGTTCGCCACGGACGAGTATTCCTGCCGCCGCGTGCCCGGCGTCGATTCTAGCGAGGTGCGCTAATGGCTGCCAAACTCATCGATCTTTCCTTTACGCTCAACGGCCGTAAGGTTAAGGTTCAGATTGCCCCCGACACCATGCTCTTTGCGCTTCTGCGCGAGCAGGGTTGTGCGTCGGTGCGCTGTGCCTGCGAGACCACCAACTGCGGTCTGTGCACGGTGTGGCTCGACGGCGACCCGGTGCTGAGCTGCTCGGTTCCCGCCGCCCGTGTTGAGGGACATACCATCACCACGCTTGAGGGCCTTAAGGCCGAGTCCGAGACACTCGCCCGCGCGATGGCTGCCGAAGGCGCCGAGCAGTGCGGTTTTTGCGCCCCCGGCCTCATCATGAACGTGCTGGCGCTTGCCCGCGCCGCCAAGGAGGACCCGAGCCTCGTCGCCACGCGCGAGGAGCTGTCGCGCCAGCTCGCCGGCAACCTCTGCCGCTGCAGCGGCTACGAGAGCCAGCTGCGCGCCATCGTGCGCTTCCTCAACGAGTCTGGCGTACAGGTGGGCTTTGAGATGCCCGAGCTGCCGGTCAATGAAACCAGCTGCGACGGCATCACCTACAAGCAGATCACCCATAAGCAGCCCAAGAAGGATTCGAAGGCTCTGCTCGAGGGCCGTCCCGTCTACACGGGCGATATGGTGCCCGCCGGCGCGCTCATCGTCAAACTCAAGCGCAGTCCCTATGCCCGCGCCAAGATCCGCTCCATCGACACGTCGCGCGCCTTAAAGGTGCCGGGCGTCGTGGGCGTCTACACCTACGAGGACGTGCCCAAACGCCGCTTTACCATCGCCGGCCAGAGCTATCCGCAGCCGAGTCCCTACGACCGCCTGATCCTCGAGAACCTGGTACGTTACCAAAACGAGGAGGTGGCGATCGTCGCCGCCGAGACCGAGGAGGCCGCCGACAAGGCGCTCAAGCTCATCAAGGTCGACTACGAGGTGCTCGAGCCCCTGCTCGACTTTACCCAGGCACTCGATAACGACATCGTGGTCCACCCCGAGGGCGACGTGACCTTTATGTTCCCGCAGGGCGGCGACGTGTCCCGCAACCTGGTGTGCAGCGGTACCAGCGATTTTGGCGACTTGGACGAGGCCTTCGCCCAGAGCGACATCGTCTTTGAGCGCACCTACACCAGCCAGGCCACACAGACCGCGCCCATGGAAACCTTCCGCGCCTTCGCGACGACCGATGCGTTCGGGCGTATCTCGGTGACCACCTCCACGCAGGTACCCTTCCACGTGCGCCGCATGGTCGCTCAGTCGCTCGACATTCCGCAGTCGCAGGTGCAGGTCATTAAGCCGCGCATCGGCGGCGGCTTTGGCTCCAAGCAGACGGGCTGCTGCGAGATCTTCGTGGCGTTTGTCACCCAGCAGACCGGCCGTCCGAGCTATTGCTGCTACACCCGCGAGGAGACCATCACCGCGGGCAACTCGCGCCACCAGATGCAGATGACCGTTAAGCTGGGCGCCATGAACGACGGCACCATCACGGCCATCGACCTGCATACGCTGTCCAACGCCGGCGCCTATGGCGAGCATGCCACCACGACGATCGGCCTTTCGGGCCACAAGAGCCTGCCCATCTACAACCATGTGAAGGCGAGCCGCTTTAGCTGGGACGCCGTCTACACCAACACTAACCGCGGCGGCGCGTATCGCGGCTACGGTGCCACCCAGGGCCAGTTTGCCGTGGAGAGCGCCGTCAACGAGCTCGCCGACATGCTGCACATGGACCCCGCCGACCTGCGCCTTAAGAACATCGTGCGCGAGGGCGAGATCATGCCGCAGTACTACAACGAGAAGCTCAACGCCTGCGCGCTCGACCGCTGCCTGCTGCGCGCGATGGACATGATCGGCTGGCGCGACAAGCCGCTGGCCGTGGACCTGGGCGACCGCGTGCGAGCCCTGGGCTGCGCGCTCACCATGCAGGGCTCGGGCATTTCCAACGTGGATATCGCTGGCATCGACATGCGTCTGGAAGAGGACGGCTTTATTACGCTTTCGACCGGCGCTACCGATAACGGCATGGGCGTCGACACGATCCTGGCGCAGATTGCCGCCGAGGAGCTGGGCGTGGAAAGCTCGCTGATCGTGGTGCGCGGCGTGGACACCGACGTGTCGCCGTTCGATGCCGGCTCGTACGCGAGCTCGGGCACGTACGTGACGGGTCTGGCAGCCAAGAACGCCGCGACCGAGCTGCGCGAGAAGATTTGCGCCAAGGCCGCCCAGATGTGGGATGTGGACGCCGCCGACGTGGTCTTTGATGGCCAGTACGTGCGTCTGTCCGACGAGCGTGCCGCGCGCGAGCAGAACCGCTACCTCACGCTGCGCGACTTTGCCAACCTGTGCGTCAAGAACATCGCGGGCGGCGACGCGCTCACCTCGCATGCCTCTGCCTGCCTGCCCGTTTCGCCCCCGCCGTTTATGGCCGGCATTGCCGAGGTCGAGGTCGACAAGGCCACCGGCAAGGTGACTGTGGTGGACTACGCGGCGGCCGTGGACTGCGGCACCGTGATCAACGAGGCGCTCGCGCGCGTCCAGGCCGAGGGCGGCATTGCCCAAGGCATCGGTCACGCGCTCTACGAGATCGTCGAGCACGACGACCGCGGCCGCCTGCGCACCGGCAACTTTATGAGCTACAAGCTGCCCACGCGCCTGGATATCGGCAGCATCCGCGTGGCCTTTGAGCCGAGCTACGAGCCGACGGGCCCGTTTGGCGCCAAGTCGATCGGCGAGGTCGTCATCAACACGCCGCTCGCTGCCGTTGCCTCGGCCGTGGCGCACGCTACCGGCCATCAGGTTCGCTCACTGCCGATCACGCCCGAGAAGGCCCTGCTGGGGGAGTAGCGGGTCAGCGAACAAGTCGTAATTGGCGGGGCGGGGCAACTCGCCCCGCCTTTTGCACTCATGGTGAGGTCGTGAGCTAAAAACGTGTGCGTGCGCTTGCCGCTCGTATCTGCTATCATTCCTAGTCTGTGCGCTCATGCGGGCGTGGCGGAATTGGTAGACGCGCCAGATTTAGGTTCTGGTGGGATTCCCGTGAAGGTTCGAGTCCTTTCGCCCGCACCAACGCACCCGCGTCGGCTTATGCCCTCGCGACGCTTGTTGCATAAAGGTACCAGCACCTCAGATAAGCTGGGCAGTATGAGGAGGAACGTGTTGAACATCACCGCTTCTGACGTCAAGGACGCCAAGCTCACCGCTACGGTCACCATCCCGGCCGCCGACGTCGACGCCGCGATCAAGAAGGCCTACAAGGACACCGCCAAGAAGTACCGCTTCCCGGGCTTCCGCGCCGGTAAGGCCCCCCGTCCGGTCATCGACTCCGCACTTGGCGCCGAGGCTACCCTCGCTCAGGCCACCAACGACCTGATCGCCGCCAACGAGCCCGCCGTCCTCAACGAGCTGGACATCGTCCCTACCAAGAGCGGTGACTACAAGGAGCTCGACCTCGCCAAGGATCACGAGGACTACACCTACACCGTCGAGTTCTCCCTGCGTCCCGCCGCTGAGCTCTCCTCCTTCGACGCCGTCGAGATCGAGATGCCCCCTGCGGAGGTCACCGAGTCCGAGATCAACAACCAGGTCGAGATGCTCCTCAACTACCGCGCCACCTTCGAGGACGTCGAGGGTCGCGCCGTCGAGGCCGAGGACTACGTCACCGTCGACCTCAAGGCCGTCGAGAACGCCGACAACTTTGCCGCCGAGGGCCGCATGCTCATCGCCGGTAGCGACAGCAACCCCAAGGAGTTCAACGAGGCCCTGATCGGCGCTAACGTTGACGACGTCAAGACCGTCACCTGGACCGACGAGGTCGAGGAGGGCGAGGAGGCCGAGACCCACACCGTCGAGGTCACCGTCAAGGGCATCAAGGTCCGCAACACCCCCGAGCTCACCGACGAGCTCGTCAAGTCCGACTTTGGCTTCGACAGCATCGACGCTATGCGCGACGCCATCAAGATCGAGATCGAGCAGGACAAGGCTTCCCGCCTCCCGGCCGAGAAGGAGAACCGTTGCGTCTCCGCTCTCGCCGAGCGCCTGCAGCTCGAGGAGATGGACGCCGACTACGAGCAGTCCGTCTTTGAGGAGCTTGGCCAGAACTTCCTGTCCAACCTCGCTGCCCGCGGCATGACGCTGGACACCTGGCTGCCCGCTTCCGGCCTGACCATGGAGCAGTTCATCGGCGACCTGCACAAGCAGGCCAACGACGTTGCCCGTGAGTCCCTGGCTCTCGACGCCCTCGCTCGTGAGCTCAAGATCGAGGTTACCGAGGACGACATCAACGCCGAGTTCGAGAAGGCCGGCGTCAAGGACGTCGAGGCTTCCAAGGCCGAGTTCATCGCCGATGGCCGCATGCCTGCCGTTCGCGAGTCCATCCGTCGCTCCAAGGCCGTCGACCACCTGGTCGAGAACGCCAAGGTGACCGAGGTCGACGAGACCGCCAAGGACGCCGAGTAATTCTCGCCACCTTGCCCGCGAGCGCATGCGTGCGCCCGTGATGGGGTAAAGTTATACACCGGTTATCCGGTTGCTTCGTACGGTGCCAGCCAATGCATAGCATGCGGGCACCGTACGTTTATCTAGAACCAATTTGGTCCGCAAGAGAGAAATGGAGATGCGTATGATCGCCAAGTTCGATTCCGCCCTCGTGCCATACGTTATCGAGCAGACGCCGCGCGGCGAGCGCAGCTACGATATCTATTCGCGCCTGCTCAACGACCGCATCATCTTTTTGGGCGAGGAGATCAACTCCGTCAGCGCCAACCTGGTCGTTGCCCAGCTGCTGCATCTTGAGAGCCAGGATGCCGAGAAGGATATCTCGCTCTACATCAATTCGCCCGGTGGCGAGGTCTACTCCGGCCTGGCGATTCTGGACACCATGAACTTTATCAAGCCGCAGGTCTCCACCATTTGCGTGGGCATGGCCGCGTCCATGGCCGCCGTGCTGCTTTCGGCCGGCGCCAAGGGCAAGCGCTTCTGCCTGCCGCACTCCAAGGTCATGATTCACCAGCCCAGTGGCGGTGCCCAGGGCCAGCAGACCGAGATCGAGATCGTGGCCGAGGAGATCAAGAAGACCCGTCGCGAGCTCAACCAGATCCTGTCCGACGCCTCGGGCCAGCCCATCGAGAAGGTCCAGGCCGATACCGAGCGCGACAACTACCTGACCGCTGCCGAGGCCCTCGACTACGGCCTGATCGACCGTATTGTCACCTCGCGCGATCTTGCCGCGAAGGACGCCTAGGATGGCAGGTAACATGCAGGACAACTTTGACGAGAACGGCAACCCCATCCGCTGCTCCTTCTGCGGAAAAGAGCAGGGCCAGGTCCGTCGTCTCGTAAAGGGCCCGACCAACATCTTTATCTGTGACGAGTGCGTCGCCGCCTGCTCCGAGATCCTTGAGGAGTCGCTGGCTTCGGACTTTATGGACGCTGCCCGCAACGGCAATCTCCCGGGTTTCCTCAACGACCACGGCCAGGCTGCGTCCCAGCCCGCCGTTGACCCCGAGGCCGAGGGCTTTGAGCTTGAGGACGACCGTCAGGTCATCACGCACGTGCCGACGCCGCACGAGATCTATGACGAGCTTTCGGCCTATGTCATGGGCCAGGAAGACGCCAAGCGCGCCATGTCGGTTGCCGTGTACAACCATTACCGCCGCGTGATCGAGGGCGGTGCCGCGGTGTCCGCCCTTGACGAGGCCTCGGGTATGGGCGGCCAGTTTGACGACGATATGGACGAGGTGGAGCTCGCCAAGTCCAATATTTTGCTGCTCGGCCCCACCGGTACCGGTAAGACGCTGCTGGCCCAGACACTCGCGCGCATCCTCGAGGTGCCGTTTGCCATCGCCGACGCCACCGCGCTCACCGAGGCTGGCTACGTTGGCGAGGACGTGGAGAACATCCTGCTCAAGCTCATCAACGCCGCCGACGGCGATATTGAGCGCGCGCAGGTGGGCATCATCTACGTGGACGAGATTGACAAGATCGCCCGCAAGGCCGAGAACCTCTCCATTACCCGCGATGTTTCGGGCGAGGGCGTTCAGCAGGCGCTGCTTAAGATCCTTGAGGGCACGGTGGCAAGCGTTCCGCCCACCGGCGGCCGCAAGCATCCCCAGCAGGAGCTGCTCCAGATCGACACGACGAACATCCTGTTTATCTGCGGCGGTGCCTTTGTGGGCCTGGACAAGATCATCGCCGACCGCGTGGGCAACAAGGGCGTGGGCTTTAACTCCGAGATTGCCGGCCCCACCTCGGTCGACGAGAACGACCTGCTGCGTCAGGTGCTCCCGCAGGACCTCAACGCTTTTGGCATGATCCCCGAGTTCGTGGGCCGTACGCCCGTCGTCACCCAGACGCAGGCGCTCGACGAGGACGACCTGGTGTCGATCCTAACCGAGCCCAAGAACGCCGTGGTGCGCCAGTACCGCAAGATGTTCCAGCTCGAGGACGTTGAGCTTGAGTTTGAGGACGCCGCCCTGCACGAGATCGCCCGCATGGCGCTTGCCCGCAAGACCGGCGCCCGCGGCCTGCGCGCCATCTGCGAGGACGTGCTGCAGCAGACGATGTTCGACCTCCCCAGCGAGGAGGGTGTCGCCAAGGTCATCGTGACCGAAGCCTCCGTAAAGGGCGAAGAACAGCCCCAGCGCATCTACGGGTAAAACCTGTCAAAACGTTTTTGTCGATAGCCTCCTACCACCTGCGGTCGGAGGCTATTTTATATATGCGCAATAACCCCAACTACCTGTGCTATTCTGTGTGTTTGTTTAAGCCTCAGCGAAGTCATTACAGACTGAAGTAATCGATACCTAAGGGGAGGAATGTAGGCCCGATTTTCGTAGATTCCGCACGAGCCGAAGACCACGTAATGTGGTCTTCGAGCGAGCCCAGGACCTGACCGAGCGAAAATCGGGCCTACATTCCTCCCCGACGGGCAAGGGAGAGATATATGGAAGAGATGCCCAAGAACTACGATCCGTCGACCAACGAGCCGGCGATCCTGCAGAAGTGGCTCGACGGCGGCTACTACAAGCGCCGTGAGGGCGTGGGCGACTGCACCGTTACCATTCCGCCTCCCAACGTGACCGGCAAGCTTCACATGGGGCACGCCACCGACGACTCCATCCAGGACGCCATCATCCGTATGGCCCGCATGCGCGGCAAGTCCACGCGTTGGGTGCTCGGCACTGATCACGCCGGTATCGCCACGCAGACCAAGGTCGACAAGAAGCTCAAGAGCGAGGGCATCAGCCGCCTGGAGATTGGTCGCGACAAATTTGTCGACGCTTGCTGGGATTGGACCCACGAGTACGGCGGCATCATCGTCGAGCAGATCAAGCGCATGGGCTGCTCCGTCGACTTCGATAACGAGCGCTTCACCATGGACGAGGACTACGCCCAGGCCGTGCGCAAGGTCTTCTGCGACTGGTACCACGACGGTCTGATCTACCGCGGCAAGCGCATCGTCAACTGGTGCCCCAACTGCACCACCGCCATCTCCGACGACGAGGCCGAGTATAAGGACGAGAAGGGCCACCTGTGGCACCTGCGCTACCCGCTGACCGAGCCGGTTAACGGCCAGGACTACATCGTCGTTGCCACCACGCGCCCCGAGACCATGCTCGGTGACACGGGCGTCGCCGTCTCTCCGAAGGACCCCGAGAAGGCTGCCTTCGTGGGCAAGACCGTCATGCTGCCGATTGTTAACCGCGAGATCCCCATCTTCTCCGACTACCACGTCGACGCCAACTTTGGCTCTGGCTTTGTCAAGGTCACCCCGGCTCACGACCCCAACGACTATGCCATGGGTCAGGCCCACGACCTGCCGCAAATCAATATCTTCGATGAGCACGCGGTGGTCGTCGAGGGCTATGGCGAGTTTACCGGCATGAACCGCGATGAGTGCCGCGAGGCCGTCATCAAGTGGTTCGAGGAACACGGCCTGCTCGACCACGTCGAGGACCTCGATCACTCCGTCATGCACTGCTACCGTTGCGACGCCGCGCTTGAGCCGTGGCTGTCCGAGCAGTGGTTTGTGGCCGTCGACAAGCTCAAGGGGCCAGCGCTCGACGCCGTCAACTCCGGCAAGGTCACCTTCCACCCCGCGCGCTGGACGCAGACCTACACCACCTGGATGGAGAACCTCAAGGACTGGTGCATTAGCCGTCAGCTGTGGTGGGGCCACCGCATTCCCGTGTTCTACTGCGAGGACTGCGGCTGGGAGGATGCCCTGACCGAGGACACCGACGTGTGCCCCAAGTGCGGCGGCCATCACGTGCATCAGGACGAGAACGTGCTGGACACCTGGTTTAGCTCGCAGTTGTGGACCTTCGCCACGCAGGGCTGGCCGCAAAAGCCGGAGCTGCTCGAGGGCCATCACCCCACGACGGCGCTCGTCACCGCGCGCGACATTATCGCGCTGTGGGTTGCCCGCATGGTCATGAGCTCGCTGTACTTCCTGGACGAGGTTCCGTTTAAGGACGTCGTTATCTACCCGACGATCCTTGCCAAGGACGGCAGCCGCATGTCTAAGTCCAAGGGCAACGGCGTTGACCCCATGGATCTCATTGGCATGTACGGCGCCGACGCCATGCGCTATAACCTGCTCACGCTGTGCACCAACAACCAGGACGTCAAGTTCGACGCGAACATTGACAAGAAGACCAAGAAGCTTATCGACAGCCCGCGTACCGACCAGGCCAAGTCGTTTGTGACCAAGATCTGGAACGCCAGCCGCTTCCTGCTTATGAACATGGAGGGCTACACGCCCGGCGAGCCCGTCGTGGAGACGCCGGCCGACGCCTGGATGTTCAGTCGCCTGGCCAAGGCCGTCAAGATGGTCACCGAGGGTATTGAGAACTACACCTTTGGCGATATGGCCCGCGGCGTGCAGCAGTTCTTCTGGAACGAGGTCTGCGACTGGTACGTCGAGGTCACCAAGGCCCGCCTGAAGGGCGAAGGCCGTCTACAGGCCCAGCGCAACCTGATCTTTGTGCTCGACACCTCCATTCGCCTGATGCACCCGCTCATGCCGTTTGTCACCGAGGAGATCTGGGACAACATGCCGGCGAGTGTGCTCGATCTGGACGCCGAGGGCAACGTGAACCGCGCCGAGGCGCTCATGATCGCCAAGTGGCCCGAGCCCGCCGACTACGCCAAGTATGTTGACGAGGACGCCGAGCGCGCGTTTGAGCTGTGCCGTGCCGTCGTGTCTGCCGCCCGCGCCACGCGCTCGCGTTATCGCTTGAGCCCCAAGGCCGAGCTCGACGTGGTCGTGCGCGCCGGTGCCGAGGATATCGAGAAACTCGAGAGCCTGCGTTCGACCATTGAGCCGCTGGCCAACACCGCTTCGCTGGTCATGGGTATCGACGTTGAGAAGCCGGCCGCGAGCATCGCCGTGGTCGACAGCGGCGTCGAGGTCTTTGTGGTACTCGAGGGCAAGGTTGACCTTTCGGCCGAGAAGGCACGCCTGGAGAAGGAGATTGCCGCGGCCCAGAAGGAGCTTGCCGGCTGCGAGAAGACGCTGGCCAACGAGGGCTTTGTGGCTAAGGCCGCGCCTGCGGTGGTCCAGAAGAAGAGGGACCGTGCAGCTGAGCTCAAGGAGATCCTGGCGGCGCTGACTGCTCAGGTTGCTGACTTCTCGTAGGCGGTAGTGGGGGACGCGTCCCGACGCTTTGCTCTCCGCTGCGGACAGTCCTGCGCAAGACGGACAGCACATTAAGTGCTGTCCTTTGCGTGCGGAACTTGCGGCGAGCAAAGCGTCGGGCCGCTCCTAGTTCGCTTACGTGGTTGTTTACAACTGGTAGGTTGGGGCCACTTGGTTGTGGCCTTGATCTTGCTGCAAGCGGATAGAGGCTGATATTATCAACGCAAGGGGCTCATTCTTTTTGGTGGGCCTCTTTTCTGTTATGGGGGACTTTGGGTTATGGCTAAGCGTTCTGGGTCGTATGTCGTTCCTTTCTCGTTTGAGCTGCTTTCGTTTGATGAGGCTGTGGGGCTTGCTGCTGATACGGGGCGGATTTCTGGGGATGCTGGTCCTCTGCTCGAGACGGTTATCGATATGCTCTATGAGCTGGGGCGTCCGGACGAGTATTTCGATTGCATTCAGGTTGCCGGTACCAATGGCAAGACTTCGACTACGCGTTTTTCGGCTGCTATTCTTCGCGGCGAGGGGCTCAAGACCGCGCTGTATACGTCGCCTCAGCTGGTGCGCTATCCCGAGCGCATGGAGGTTGACGGGCGCGTTGTGAGCGATGAGGCGTTTGCCCGTGGCGTTTCGGCCGCTGTTGAGGCGGGGCATCGAGTGAATGCCCGTCGTGTGGCGGCGGGGGAGCGCGCCTATACCATCACGCCGTTTGACCTGCTGACGGCTGCTGCACTGGTGGTGTTTGCCGAGGCTTGCGTGGACGTGGCCGTGCTTGAGGTCGGCATGGGCGGACGCTGGGATGCTACGAGTGCGACCGATCCTGTCGCCGTGGCCATTACAGGCATTGGGCTCGATCACACACGTATTTTGGGCGATACGCTCGAGGCCATTGCGGGGGAGAAGGCTGCGGTCATTAAGCCCGGACGCCTGGTTGTGCTGGGCGAGGGCACGCATGAGGCGAGCGTTCAGCGCGTGATGGATGCCCGTTGTCGAGAGTGCGGCATTGTGCCGCTCGTGGTGAGGCATGCCACGACTAAGGTGCCGGTGCATGTGGGCGACACGGTTGAGTTTAGCTGCACCACGCCACGTGCGATCTATACGTCGAGCATGGTCAAGCCGGCCTATCAGCCGCAGAATGCCGCGTGCGCGATTATGCTTTGCGAGGGGTATCTGGGTCGCGAGCTCGACCACGATGCGCTGGATGCATCGCTTATGGGTTGCCCCACACCGGGTCGTTTTGACGTGCTGGGGACCGATCCGCTTAAGCTGATTGACGCCTGTCATAACCCCCAGAGCTGCGAGAACTTTGTGAGCGCGCTGGACGAGATTGATCCGTGCGTGGAGAATCGCCCCACGCTGCTGTGCGCCGCGCTGGCCGATAAGGACGTGGCGGGTATCGTTGACGTTCTGGTTCCGGCGTTCCCCCGTGTGGTCGTGACGCAGACCGATTCCGATCGCGCCCTGCCGGCAGAGGAGCTCGCCGCCCTCGTTGATGCTGATAAGCTTGCGGGCGTATACCCCAGCGTTTCCGAGGCCCTCGCGGCCCTCGATGCCGCCGGCGAGCCTTTCGTAGCCGCCGGCACCATTACCCTAGCCGGCGAAGTAGCCGGCCTGCTGCGTTAACCCATCCCCTCAGCAGTTGCGGTGAAATACAGACTGTTTTACAAGCCAGAAGCCTCAAACAGTCCGTATATCACCGCAACTCAAAAGCAGCCAATTTGGGGCGGGGCTTTTTAGCTACCCTGCACCTCACATTGACTTGCTTGTCACGAACTGGGCCTATCTACTACGTTTGACCGGTTACCCCCGACCACTTCGAAAAATGCAAAAATAAAACCGACGCTCCTATAAGTTGTCAAGAGGCAGTTTGCGGGAGCGCTCTCTCCAATTCGCACAGGAGCTCGTAATACCTCCTCTCCAGTTTCGTCGACCGCCGTTTCCCCCGTTCCAAGTGCCCGAGTGTGGCTGCGGA
>DBGFTB010000024.1:0-26985 GCA_048532905.1 Collinsella aerofaciens | reverse complement strand
GAGGCGTCAGCAGGTCAGTGGGTCATCGTCCCGGCATTCAGCATCAGGGTAGCGCTGCGACGCGGAAATCGCGCGCCGTTGCCGCGCCCCGCAGTGCCCGCTTCCCCCGAGAACAATTATCAGTGCAGGTAGACGGCTTGCCGATTTTCGGAAAACCCAGGTATGGTCAGCCCCTACGGTTCAAACGTAGTAGATAGGCCGTTTTCGTGGCGCGGCCCCAAAACAGTCTTTTGGGACGGGTGGTATCCTTGGTAGCCCTGTGCTGCAAACGCACCTTAAACGCAAGGAGTCCCATGGATCTTATCGCCCAGCTCGCCCGCGAGCTCAACCTTAAGGCCGCCAACGTCGAGGCGGCCGTCAAGCTCATCGACGAGGGCAACACCATTCCCTTTATCTCGCGCTACCGCAAGGAAGCAACGGGCGGCATGGACGACGTCGCCCTGCGCGCGCTCGACGAGCGCCTGTCTTACCTGCGCAATCTTGAGCAGCGCAAAGAGGACGTTATCCTGCTCATCGACGCCCAGGGCAAGCTCACGCCCGAACTCGAGCAGCAGATTCGCGAGGCCACGCAGCTCCAGCGCGTCGAGGACCTCTACAAGCCCTACCGCAAAAAGCGCATGACCCGCGCGCAGAAGGCCCGCGAGGCGGGCCTGGAGCCGCTCGCCAACATGATCATCATGCAGACGTCGGCCAAGGGCAGCGCACTCGACGCCGCCGCGGCATACGTCAACGAGGAGGCTGGCTTCGACACGCCCGAAAAGGCGCTTGCCGGCGCTGCCGACATCGTGGCCGAAACGGTGGCCGAGGACCCGGAGAACGTCGCCGACCTGCGCGCCTTTACGCAAAACACTGCCGATATCGTCGTCGAAGCCACCGACCCTGCGGAGAAGACCCCCTACGAGCCCTACTACAACTTTGACGAGCCGCTGCGCCGTATACCCAACCACCGCGTGCTGGCTATCGACCGCGGTGAGCGCGAGGGCAAGCTCCGTGCGCGCGTGAACGTCGACGGCGCTGCCGCCACGGCACGCCTCGGCAGCCGTTGGCCCCGCCGCCAGGGCGTCTTCGCGCCCGTCTTCGATGCCGCCATCGACGACGGTTACAAGCGCCTCATGGCCCCCTCGCTGGAGCGCGAGGCCCGCGCCAAACTCACCGTTCGCGCCCAGACCGAGGCCATCAACGTCTTTGCCAAGAATCTCGAGGGCCTGCTCTCGGCACGCCCCGTGCGCGGCGCCCGCGTGCTCGCGCTCGATCCGGGCTACCGCACCGGCTGCAAGGTCGCCGTCATGGACGAAACCGGCAAGCTGCTCGACCACGGCGTGGTCTATCCCACCAAGCCGCGCCACGACGTCGCCGGCACCAAGCGCGAGCTCGCCCGCCTCGTCAAGAAGGACGGCGTCAACACCATCGTCATCGGCAATGGCACTGCCAGCCGCGAGACCGAGGAAGTCGTCTCGGAGTTCATCGCCGAGCAGGCTCCTGGGCTGCGATACACCATCGTCAACGAGGCCGGCGCATCGGTGTACTCCGCCTCCGAGCTCGCAAGCCAGGAGTATCCCGACCTGGATGTCACTGTGCGTGGCGCCATGAGCCTGGGCCGCCGCCTGCAAGACCCGCTGGCAGAGCTCGTCAAGATTCCGCCCCAGTCCATCGGCGTTGGCCAGTACCAACACGACCTTGACCAGGCCGAGCTCTCGCGCACTCTGGGCCATGTGGTGGAAGACGTCGTCAACCGCGTGGGCGTCGACGTGAACACCGCGAGCGCAAGCCTGCTGGGATATGTATCGGGCATCACGCCGAGCGTGGCCAAAAACATCGTGGCCTACCGCGAGGAAAACGGCGCCTTTACCGATCGCCGCCAGCTCAAGAAGGTCCCCAAGCTGGGACCCAAGGCATACCTCAACGCCGCGGGTTTCCTGCGCATCAGCGGCGGCAAGAACCCGCTCGACGCGACAAGCGTCCACCCCGAGAGCTACGAAGTGGCCACATCCGTCTTGGAACGCGCCGGCGTTAAAGCCAGCGAGCTCAGCCGCGGCGGCGTACCCGACATCGAGCGCCGTCTGGGCAGTATCTCGACGCTGGCAAGCGACCTAGACTGCGGCACCCTCACGCTCATCGACATCGTCAACGAGCTCAAGAAGCCCGGTCGCGACCCGCGCGACGACGCACCCGAGGTGGTCTTTAGCCGCTCGGCGCTTTCCATCGACGACCTGGAGCCCGGCATGGAACTCAAGGGCACGGTGCGCAACGTTGTGGACTTTGGCGCCTTCGTCGACGTGGGAGTGCACCAGGACGGCCTCGTACATATCTCCAAGCTGGCCAACCGCTTTGTCAAGCACCCGAGCGACGTGGTGCGCGTCGGTGACACGGTCAAGGTGTGGGTCGAAAAGGTCGATCGCGACCGCAAAAAGATCTCGCTCACCATGGTGCAAGGCAAGTAAACCGCCAAAGCAAAGGTACCCCCTGTAGCGATGTGCAAAATCGCGAGTATTCTGCAAATTCCACCGTTCCGGATGCCCCTCAGAGACGAAAAAGCAAAAAACGGCCCCCGTTTTAGCGTCGTCAGAGCCAAAACGGGGGCAGTTCCATGCTTCGGTTAACTGATAAAGACCTTTACCTTGCTGAATACTCTCAATTTTGCACGTCGCTACAGGGGGTACCCTTGCTTACGGCAGGATATGGAAGCCGAGCGAGGCGATATCCTTGGCAAAGCCGCGCACGGTATCGAGCGAGACCTCGTACGGGTCGCGACCGATGTTCTTGCGCTTGGCCAGGATGCTGTTGGGCACCGTGATGATCTGGCAACCGCAGGCCTCGGCCTGGTAAATGTTGATGAGCTCGCGCGTGGACGCCCACAGGACCTCGCAGCTGGGCTTGGCGGCGGCCTTCTTGACCGACTCCGTCATAAACGGAATGGGGTCGACGCCGGTATCGGCGATGCGGCCGGCAAAGAGCGAGATGATGGACGGCGTCTCGGCGTCGACGGCCTCGACCATCTCATCAACCTGCTTAGGCGTAAAGATGGTGGTGACGTTGACCTTGATGCCGTCGGCCGAAAGCTTGCGCACCAGCTCGGCGGTGGACTCGCCCTTGGTGGTCACGCACGGAATCTTGACGTAGACGTTCTCGGCCCAGGTAGCGATCTCGCGCGCCTCGACCTCCATGGTCTCGACGTCGTCGGCAAAGACCTCAAACGAGACGGACACATCGGTGATGTGGGCCAGGACCTCCTTGGCAAACGCGCGGTAATCCGTCACGCCGCCCTTCTTCATAAGGGACGGGTTGGTCGTGAAACCCTGAACGTTGCCGTTCTCGTACATGTCGAGCATGCCCTCGAGGTTTGCACCGTCAGCGAACACCTTGATTGCCATCTGCCTGATTCCTTTCGCTTGCACATGGGCGTTAAACTGCTAAACACTTTACCTACGTTTATCAAGGCGTGAGCTGCGGTTTTTTATCTTCTCGGCGAACGGTATAAACACCTCAGTGTTTGGATTGATAAATCGATTGAGCATGCAAAAGCAAAGAGTCGCAGTTTGGGCAAACGTCAGAACGCGGGATTCATTAGATGAGGCCGAAATGCTGCATCGCTGTGACGGTGCCGTCGTGTGCGACATCGTCGGTCACGTAGTCGGCGACCGCCTTGACCTCGGGCATGGCGTTGCCCATGGCGACAGCCGTCTCGACGGCAGCGAGCATGCCCAGGTCGTTGCCCGAATCGCCGAAGCCAAAGGTGCGCGCATTTCCCTCGCGGCCCAGATACGCCAGCGCTCGCGCCACGCCCACGCCCTTGTCAATGCCCTTGGGGCTCAGCTCGCGATTCTGGCCACCGGTGTTGCAGGCCTCAAAATAGCGCTCGATAAAGCCGTCATCGTTGGCTACGCGAGCCAAACTGGGCACATTGAGGCATACCTTGCCCACGCGCAGGCTGCCGTCGACGCGCATTTCCTCGGCGCTGTGCACCACAGAAGTACCGATCAGAGACGACTGCTCAACACCCGCGGGTTCCAGGGCAAAAGTAGCAACGTTGGTCTCGAAAAAGGCCTCAATCCCTGCCGCGGCCATACGGCGTGCAAGCTCCTCGACAACGTCCTCGTCAAAGCAGTCCTCGTGTACCACGCGGCCCTCGACCTCGAGCGTGGCTCCCGCCATGGCAACGACACCCGCAGGCTCCAAGGCACGCAGGCCATCGGCAATCAGCCACAAGGGACGACCCGTGCAGATAAATGCTTGGTGGCCCGCATTGCGCAGACGACCAAATGCATCCACAACGGCCTTCGACGGGTGGACCGCACTGAAGTCCTTGTCGGTCATGTTGTCCGGATCGAACGACGTCAGCGTGCCGTCCACGTCAAAAAAGAGCACAGCGGGTTCGGGACACGCATCAATCATATGGGTTCCTTTCGAGGATAAGGGCAAACGAAGCATCCATCATATAATGGAGCGACGCAACCAGAGAGGTCACCCATGGAATTTTACGCAAGCTGCCCCGAGGGCTTTGAGTCCGCACTCGCCGATGAGCTTAAACGCCTCGGGCTTTCGCATGTCCGCCGCCTGAAGGGCCGCGCCACGTTTGAGGGCGAGCTCGAAGAAGGCTACCGCGCCTGTCTATGGTCGCGCTTGGCGAGCCGCGTGTTCGTGATACTCGGACGCTTTGAGGCACAGGATGCCGACGAGCTGTACGATAGCGTTTACGACATCGCCTGGGAGACCATCATCCGCCCCGGAGCCACCATCGCCATCACCGCCCGCGGCGTGACCGAGCAGCTGCGCAACACGCGCTTCTCTGCCCTGCGCGCCAAAGACGCGCTGTGCGACCGCCTGGCCGAGACCACGGGCCGTCGTGCCGATGTCGATGCCGCCGACCCCGACGTTCACCTGCTGCTTTCGCTGCGCCAGCGCCGCGCGAGCATCAGCCTGGACCTTTCGGGCGACCCGCTGTTCAAACGCCTGCCGCCTGCCGCGACCCGCGCCGGCGAGGGTGCGCACGTGCTGCGCCCCGACTACGCCGCCCTAGTGCTGGCGCAGGTCGGCTGGACCGCACTGTGCGAGCGCGAGCTGACGGCCGACGATTACGAGAACGAGGCTCTGCCCACGCTGATCGACGCCTCGTGCGCCGGCGGCGGCCTGCTGCTGGAGGCCGTGAATATTCTGACCGACCGCGCCCCGGGCGCCGCCCGCGAGCGCTGGGGCTTTGAGGGCTGGCAGCTGCACGACGCCGCTCTGTGGGAACAACTGCTTGCCGAGGCACGCGAGCGCGAGGCGGCAGCACGCGAGCGGCAGGCACGCATCGTGGCCGTGGATGTTGACCCCGCCGCCCGCAAGACCGCTGAGCGCATGGTCAAGTGCGCCGGCTACAAGCGCTTTGTCGATTTTTGCGCCGCCAAGTCCGCCACCGTGCTGGACCATGCGGGCGCCGTCGCCGGTGCCGCCGTGGTCGCAGATACGACCGAGACACCGCTTTCGCTCATGCATGACACCATGACGCTCATCGGTGAACTGCGCCGCGCGCCCGAGCTTGACGCGGCGCCGGTCGCCGCGCTCACCCGCGACGGATTGCTGGCCCGCGCGCTCCACGCCGAGCCCGAGCGCTCGATCGCCGTCATGCCCAATAATGAAGAGGCGACCGTCGAAGTCTGGCCTTCGCTCGACCACGCCGCAGCAGCGTTTGAGGCTGCGACCAGCGCGGATGCTGAGGGCGAGGTCACGGATGCCGACGAAGTCAACGACAACGCCGCCGGCACCCCCATGCCCGAGCCTGCCGCCATGCTCGACCTGGGCGACGGCAAGCCGCTGCCCGTGCTCATCCCGGAGTCCGAGCAGTTCGCCAACCGCCTGCGCAAGAATGCCCGTCTGCGCCGCAAGTGGGCCAAGCGCGAGGGCGTGAGCTGCTACCGCGTCTACGATGCCGACCTGCCCGATTACTCCGCCGCCATCGATCTGTACGAGGGCTGCCCGCAGACGCCGGGCCGCTGGCTCGTCATCGCCGAATACGCCGCGCCCAAGACCATCGACCCCGCACTGGCCCAGGCCCGCATGCTCGACATCTTGGCCATCGCGCCGCGCATCTTGGATGTTCCGGCCGAGCACGTGCACGCCAAGGCCCGCATGCGCTCGCGTGGCGGCTCGCAGTACGGCAAGCAGGGCGCCGGTAAGGGCGCATCAGGCGAGCGCACCAACATCGCTCGCCGTCGCCTGCCGCTCATCGAAGAGGGTGGGCTCACCTTTGCCGTCAACTTTGACGACTACCTGGATGTGGGCATCTTCCTGGATCACCGCGTCACCCGCAACCTGGTGCGCGAACACGCCAAACAGGCACGCCGCTTCCTCAATCTGTTCGCCTATACCGGCACCGCCACCTGCTATGCGGCCGACGGCGGCGTCGAGGAAACCGTGACAGTCGACCTTTCCAACACCTACCTGGACTGGGCCGAGCGCAATATGCGCCAGAACGGCTTTGTTGGTCCGCAGCATCATTTTGTGCGCGACGACGTGCTCGCCTGGATTCGCGACCAGCGCCAGACGCGCAACCGCTGGGACTTGATCTTTGTCGACCCGCCCACGTTCTCGAACTCGTCCAAGATGGGCCGCCGCACCTGGGATGTCCAGCGCGACCATGTTGAGCTTTTGGCCGGCGTATCTCGCCTGCTTGCACAGGGCGGACATGCCATCTTTAGCTGCAACCTGCGCGGCTTCCGCCCCGAAACGCGCAAGCTCGCGCGCGCGGGCGTCGTGCTGGAGGACATTACGGCACAGACCATCCCCGAGGACTTCGCGCGCAACCAGAAGGTGCACCACTGCTATATCGTGCGCCGACTGCCCATCGAGGACGCCATGGCCGAGGTCGGCTTTAGCGCCGAGGAGATTGCCGAGCGAACCGAGGAGCTGCGCAACCCCGAGGCGCGCAAGCCTCGTGCAGCAGCGCCCGCGCCCACGCAGGCCGGCAACGGCAAATCAAACTTTGCCGGCAAACCCTCCCCTGCCGGCAAGTCCAAAAAGAAGAAGTTCTACGCCAGCAAGCCCAAGGGCAAATAACAAAGTTGCGGTGGAATACGGACTGTTTTACCTGGAATTAGGCAAATATAGACCGTATTTCACCGCAACTCATAGTGGGATGGCGGACGCCGTCCTACCCTTGGGTGACCAGGCGATAGCCGATACCCACGTGCGTTTGGATATAGCGCGGATGCGCGGGGTCGGACTCAATCTTCTTACGCAGCGTGCCCATAAAGACACGCAGGCTCGCCAGGTCGCTCTTGGTTGCCGTGCCCCAAATCTCGTGCAGGATAAACTGGTGCGTCAGCACCTTGTCGGCGTTGTGCGCTAGCAGGCATAACAATTTGTACTCAATCGGCGTCAGATGCAGCTCCTCGCCATCCATCGTGGCGATGCCGGCATCAAAATCGATATGCAGCTCACCGGCATCGAACGAGCCCTCGGAGGCAACACCGCCCGTTTGCGCATACGAAAGGCGCCTGAGCGTCGTGCGAATGCGCGCGAGCAGTTCCTCGACCGAAAACGGCTTGGTCAGATAGTCGTCGGCACCGGCATCGAGCGCGCGGATTTTGTCCGCATCTTCGCTGCGCGCCGAGACCACGATGATCGGCATGCCTGACCATGCGCGCACCGACTCCACCACCTTGACGCCGTCCATATCGGGCAGGCCCAGATCGAGCAGCACGATGCTCGGTGCCTGCGATGAGGCGGCGGCGATGGCGGCATGGGCGGTCTCCACAGCCATATGGCGCAAGCCGTGCGCCTCGAGCGCGGCAACGATAAGATTGCGAACGGCGGGGTCGTCCTCAACGACCAAGATGAGCGGTTTTACGGCAGAGTTCGGCACAGCGCTACTCCTTATCAAACGAAACGTCGGCGGCGGGAAGTTCAATCGTAAAGACCGAGCCGTGCGGGTCCGCCGCGGCAACCTCTATGCTACCGCCATGTGCCAACGCAATGGAACGGCAGAGCGAAAGACCCAGGCCAACGCTGCGGTGGCTGTCGGCCAGACCATGGTTGGCGGTATAGAACGACTCGAAGATCCGCTCGCGATCCTCGGGTGCGATGCCCGGACCATCATCGGCCACCGAGCACGCCACGCGTCCATCGTCGACGCTAATCGAAATCATGATATGCGAGCCCGCGGGCGTATAGGTGATGGCGTTGTTCACCAGATTGACCACCAGCTGCACCATCAGGCGCGCATCGACGTTGACGAGCGCTGGCTCATCGCACGCCACCACCTTAAGGTCGTGCTCGCGCACGGCAGGGTTCACGTGGCGCAGCGCCTCCTCGACGATATCGTCCATGAGCTCGAGCGTGGTCGACAGGCGCATACCGCCACCCTCGAGCTTGGTGATGGCGAGCAGATTCTCGACGGTGGCGTTGAGCCACAGCGCATCCGAGCGAATGGATAGAAGCAGGCCGCGGCGCGTCTGGGCATCGAGCACCGCGGTGCCGGTCGAGCCCTGGTCGAGCAGCACATCGGCATTACCCGAAATACTGGTGAGCGGCGTGCGCAGGTCGTGCGAGATGGAGCGCAGCAGGTTGGCGCGCAGCTGTTCGTTTTTGGCAAGCACCGCCGCCTCCTCGCGGGCCTCCATGGCGCGGGCGCGATCGAGCGCCAGCTCGCCTTCGCTCACGATGGCATCGGCAAGTGTCCGCTCCTCATGCGTCAGCACGTCGGGCTCGGCAACGATAGCCAGCACGCCCACCACCGAGGCGGGGTCGCCCGAGCGCGCGAAGCCGTCGCCTGTGCGAACCGTCAGGTAGATGCCATAAAACGCCGAGCCGCCATAGGTGGCATCGAGCGGCGTTCCCACATAGGCGGACGCCGAGAGCCGAGGCGGCATCTGCGGCGCCAGTTCGTGCACCGGTGCGGCATCGCCCACGGCCGTGTAAGTCGCGCGTGGCAGCAGGTCATCGCCCTCGGCGTCGGCGCTGTACCACACGACCGGGCAGCCCGAAAGACGCGCCAGCTGCGTGGCCATGGCGTGAACGATCTGATGCTGATCGGCGCACCGCTGCAGCATGCGGTTGGTCTCGAGCACCATATGCGTGCGGCGGTCGCTGGCGGCAGCCTGTGCCAAGGCGCGGCGCAGGGCCAACGCAATCGAGCTCGACACAAGCGAGACCACGAACATGATGAAGAACATGCCGGGATAGCCGCGGTCGATAAGCGACAGCGAGTAGCGCGGGTCGACAAACAAGAAGTTGTAGAGCGCCACGGCGGCAGCCGAGCTCAGCAAGCAATACAGGCGACTCCAGGTAAAGAATGCGCACAGCTGAACGGCGAACACATAGACGATCATGATGCTCGGCGCGAGACCCGGATGGTCGAGCAGCGCGCCCACAATCGTCGCCGCGACCAGCAGCCCCACCGATACGCAGGCGTCATACAGAGGAGTGCGGCGCGTCAGCGTTGTGCGCCGCCACCAAAAGCTATCGGCAATATCGCCGTCCGTACGGACGTCCATCAGCGTCCCGCCCCTCTCTCAAAAACAAAAACCACCACAAAGGGGACAGGCACCTTTGTGGTGGTTTCCCTGGTGGTGGTTCCAAGTGTATAGCCTTTGCAACCGGCGGTCGCTAGACAAACAGCACGTGCGCGAGCAGGGCACACACGCACACCGCTCCAAATACCAGTGCCACGATCGAGATCACGCGGTCGGCCATATCCATGTTGGCACGGTTCGTAAGGAACCGATCTTCGGCGGCGTCGACACGCGCCTCACGCACCATTTCGACCACCGCCTCACGGCCATCGAGCGCCTTTGTATCCATGTTTACCTCCCCGGCCTCATGCTTATCCATCAAAAACCAACTCCGTGTAGCCGCCGACGTCTACGGCCGCTCGTTGGGGGCCAGGCGCTGCATCTTGTTCACGGCCTTGAACTTGGTGAACAGCGGCACGTACTCAAAGCTCACGTTGGAGTTCTCCAGGCCGTACCAGCGTGCAGGGGTGCCGGCGGCGCGGCGGATGATGTACTTGAGCGTGATGGCCGTACGCTCGCTCGGCTCCACATCGCTTTCGGGTGCCAGAAGCTTACGGATCAGGACGAACTTGAACGTGCCGATGTTACCCGGATCCTTGTAGACCGAGTAGTCATGCGTCTGCGGCGGCAGCTCGCCGGTGGCAGCCAGGTCCTGAACGACCTGACGCAGGTAGGCATTGACGCGCTGGTTGATCTTGTAGCCCAGGTACAGATGCACGCGGAACACGTAATCGGTGCCGAACGTCTCGACCGAATAGGCAAAGGTGTGCGGTTCGTCCATGGTCTCGACATTCACAAACCACCAGGCGCGGGCGCGCTTGGGATGCTTGTCCAAGATCGAATAGACGATATCGCGGTCGATGTAGTCGGTATGGGTGTCCTTGGTCAGGTACACGACGTTGTCGCTCATGCGCTCGTAACGGTCGTCGTCGCGCAGGCGCTTGAGCTGCGGCAGGTAGCTGCGCAGCGGCAGCAGCGTAAACTGGCGCTGCTCAACAGCCGTACCGTTGTACCAGCACACCATGATGCCCATGATGAGCGCGGCCATGAGGATGGTGAAGTAGCCGCCGTGGAAGAACTTGGTAAGTGAGCTCACGAAGAAGAAGCCTTCGAGCAAAAGGAAGAAGGCCGCGAAGATCCACGGAGCAACCTTGAGCTTGCGCTCCTCGTGCAGGTAGAAGAAGAGCAGCAGCGTGGTGCACATCATAGTCAGCGTAATGGCAAGGCCGTAGGCGGCTTCCATATGCGCCGAGTTCTGGAACAGCAGCACCACGATGACGCAGCCGACAAGCATGACGTTGTTGACCATGGGGATGTAGAGCTGGCCCTTGGTCTCGGCAGGGTAGAAGACCTGCATGTGCGGCATGAGGTCCAGACGGCTGGCCTCGGACACCAGCGAGAATGCGCCGGTGATGAGCGCCTGCGAGGCAATGATGGCCGCGACGGTGGAAAGGCCGACGGCAAACGGGCGCAGGCCCGGGGCGAGCATCTGGTAGAACGGGTTGAGGTCGGCAATGCCCATGAGCTCGGGGTTGGCAGCGTTGTTCATAAGCCAAGCGCCCTGGCCCATATAGGAAAGCAGCAGGCAGCACTTAACGAACGGCCAGGTAGCGTAGATGTTGCCGCGGCCGACGTGGCCCATGTCGGAGTAGAGCGCCTCGGCACCGGTGGTGGCGAGGAAGCAGCTGCCCAGAATCATGATGCCCGCGTGGTTGTTGGGGCTCAGCAAAAAGGCGATGCCGCGCACCGGGTTGAGGCACAGCAGCACGGCGGGGTGCTGGAAGACAAAGAACAGACCCGTGCCGCCCAGGAACAGGAACCACAGCGTCATGATGGGGCCAAAGGCGTGACCGATCTTGGCCGTACCGATGCGCTGTACCAAGAAGAGCACGATGATGATGGCGAGCGTAATGGCGACGACGCGGCCTTGGTCATCGCCCAGCACGGCATGGACCGCCGGGATGGTGCGCAGGCCCTCGATGGCCGTGGTAACGGTAACGGCCGGCGTGAGGATGCCGTCGGCGAGCAGCGCGGCGCCACCTAGCATGGCGGGGATGATAAGCCACTTGCCACAGCGCTTGACCAGACTGTACAGGGCAAAGATACCGCCCTCGCCATGGTTATCGGCGCGCAGCGAGATGAGCACATACTTGATGGTGGTCAGCAACGTGACCGTCCACACGACAAGGGAGAGCGCGCCGAGCACGAACTCCTCCGTGACGCTTCCGATGCCGCCGTTGCCGGCAACGAGCGCCTTGGTTACATACATAGGGCTGGTGCCGATATCGCCGTACACCACGCCCAGCGTGACGAGCATCGCCGAGATGCTCACAGGAATCGCAGCGTGCGAAGCTGCCTCCTTGGCCTTTTGTTCCATAAGCCGGTTTCCTCCCAACTTTAATGTTCGAAGGAATTATAGGTAATCGGCCCATGTTTGAATGGCACTGTTTTCCCAGCTAGATAAACATTTATACGGCCTTTAAGCCACCTCGGCGATATGGAATGTGACAAAGGGACTGTCTCTTTGTCGCATCCGTCATTTTCCGAGCCAATTTTTGAACCACCACTCCATGGAGCGGCTCATCTCGGCCATAAAGGGACTCGTGTGCTTGCGGGTATAGATGTCCACGACGCGCTCCCCCACCACGCGGGCATGCGGACGGAACATCGCGTCCATCTCGGCTACCTGCGCGTCCATAGTCGCAGCATCGGCGCGGCAGTAGCGCTCCTCGTGCACCAGGTTCACCACGGGATGCGCAATGGCCGGACGCTCCTTACGGGGCGTGCCGATGATGAGCATCGACAGCGGCATGGTATACGGAGGCAGATCGAGCAGCTCGCCCACTTCCTCGGCATTCTCGACGATATCACCGATGTAGCAGCTCCCCAGGCCCAGGGCCTCGGCGGCGACCACGGCGTTTTGCGCAGCGATCACGGCGTCCTGGGCCGCGATGGCAAAGTCACCCAAACCCGGTGCACGGCGGGGCGCCTTGCCCGTGCGCTCGACAAACTCGGGCTCAAAGCAGCCCACGTGCTCAAACAGATCGATCCACTTGGCATAGTCGACCACAAATAATAAGTGCCCAGGGCGCCTTGGCGATCATGGGCTGGTGGTCGCACAGGTCGGCCAGACGATCCAGCGTAGCCTGCTCGCGAATGCTCACGATGGAATACATCATCATGGCGCCCGCCGACGGCGCGCGACTCGCCGCATGCAAAATTGCCGCCCGCTGCTCGTCGGTCACCGCCACGGGACGGTCGTCGTCATCACGCGCGAAGGCACGCGTGGAGGAACGGTGCTCCAACGTGTCCAGCACCGCATTGCCCGTCGTCTCGACCGGATAGCCGCCCGCGTCCATGCCAGCGTCCACGTCACCCGCACTCGTCATACAAGCCCGTTCGTTCATCGCCTCATCCTCGCCAATTCTTTAAGAAGCCTTTACGTTTCCGTGTAATTCCCGTCCATTATCGCGCAGGTCGCCACTACATTGCGCCACACCGTCACACGTGCGCGTTAATATGGCTGGTTGTTGTGCGCAGACACCAATTGCAGCGCATATCTTGGTAACAATCGGGTAAACCCCCGCTTTCGTACGTTTTAGTTTGTGAGGAGTCTCAGCATGTTCGCTGCCGCCATCTCGCTCGTCGGTCTTGCGGCGACCGTCTACCTTGTCTTGCGCGAGGCCAAGGCCATTCGCGCTCAGTCGGGCACCGTTGCCAAGGGCGCCTTCGCCTGGAGCGTCGCCTTTGGCCTGTTCCAGCTCTTTTTGACCGTCTGGGGCGCTATTGGCCTCGTCGCGCAGAACGAGCCGCTCGCCTTCGTGATGCTCATCCTGACCAACGCCATCCTCACCGGCTGCGCTTGGGCCAGCATCGCCCGCGACCGCATCGCCCCGCGCGTCTTTGCGTTCGCCGGGCCCGACGCCCCCGCCCCCACCGGCAAGCTCGCCCGCCTGCGCGGAGCCTTTGTGGGTAAACCGCTCGTCGCCGCCGTCCTGTGCCTGCTGCTCGCCGGCGTCTTTGCGCTGCTGGGCATGGAGGTCTCGTCCAACCACGACTTTACCTGGATCTACCCCCTGTGCATCCTGCTCGAGTGGGCCATCATCACCACGCTCATGGTCGGCCTGTTCTTCCTGTTCCAGCGCCACGGCGCAGCCCCCGCGGTCTTGGCCTTTGCCCTCTTTGTCCTGGGCATTGCCGAGTTCTTCGTCATCACGTTTAAATCCATGCCCATCCAGCCGGGCGACCTTTCGGCCATCTCCACCGCCGCCGCGGTCGCCGGCACCGGCTACACCTTCTCGATCTCGCTGTTCTGCGTGCTGTCCATGGGCTTTACCGCCATCGCCATGCTGCTGTGCGAGTACGCCGGCCTGGTGGCACCGCACCGTCAGAAGGGCGCCGCCAACGCCAAGCGCATGCTGCTCACCAACCTACTCGTCGCCGTGCTGTGCCTGGGCGGTGTGACCGCACACGTCACGCTCATCGACTACTACAACACCCTCGGCATCACCGTCTACACCTGGCGCCCGCTCGAGAGCTACTGGCGCGAGGGCTACCTGCCCGCTTTCATTAGCGCAGCGCAGTCCATCAAGCCGCCCAAACCCGCCGACTACTCCGTCGACGATGCCAAGGCCACGCTCAAAAAGTACGCCAAGGCCTATGACAAATCCGACGCGGCTAAGAGCGATGAGCGCGCCGCCGCAAAGGAGCAGTTCGATAGCGAGAAGCCCACGGTCATCGCCATCATGAACGAGACCTTCTCGGATCTTTCGATCTACCAGAACATGCGCGCCGGCTACGAAGGCCCGCAGTACTTTAAGAACCTGTCCAACTGCCTCAGCCGCGGCAAGCTCTACGTGAGCGCCTACGGCGGCGGCACCGCCAATACCGAGTTTGAGTTTATGACCGGCAACTCCATGGCCAACCTGGGCTCGGGCGTGTATCCGTACACCATTTACAACATGGAGACGACCGGGAATCTGGCAGAGCAGTTCAAGTCGCTCGGATATTCCACCACGGCCATGCACCCCAACCACGCCACCAACTGGAACCGCGAGAACGTGTACAAGGACTTTGGCTTTGACCGGTTCCTGTCCATCAACGACTTCCAGGGAGCCGACACTCTGCGCGGTATGGTGACCGACCAGGCGACCTATGACAAGATTCTTGAGCTGCTCGACCAGAACGCCGATCCGCAGTTTATCTTCGACGTGACCATGCAGAACCACTCGGGCTACGACACGGGCCTGCTGCCGGTCGACAAGCAGATGCACCTGAACATCGACACGACCGATCTGGACGCCAAGACCGTCGAGGACGGCACGCTCTCCGATGTCGACGAGTACGTCTCGTGCATCGAGCAGTCCGATCAGGCGCTTCGCTACTTCCTCAACGCCCTGAGCAAGCTCGACCGTAAGGTGGTCGTGGTGTTCTGGGGCGACCACCAGCCGTTCTTCCCGTCCAAGTTCAACGATAAGTGGTTTACCGGCGAGGACGACGCCACGCATCAGGAGCGCCTGTGGCAGACCGATTACATCATCTGGGCCAACTACGACGTTGCCGGCTGCGACCAGACGAGCGAGGTCGACGACCTGTCCACCAACTACCTGTCCACCCAGCTGATGCAGCTGATCGGCGCACCGCTGACCGACTACCAGAAAGCGCACATGACGCTGCGCGAGTCGCTGCCCGCCATCAACTCGGTCGGCTACGAGGACGCCAGCCTGCGCTGGGCGCTCTCCTCCAACGTCACCGGTGACGACGCCGCCGCAGCAGCCGCCACCAAGGCACGCGAGGATTACGCCAAGATGCAATACTACGAGATGTTCCGCGACGGCAAGGACGTGTACACCGAGCACTTCCAGACCGAGGCCAACGAGACCGACCCCAACCTGGCACCGGGTACGACCAAGATCAAGTAGCGACTAGCTGCGAGTTCATAACTGAAACGTCTGTCCGGGCGGAGGCATATAAGGTTCCCTGCTCGGACAGTCCTGCGCAAGACGGAGGCCACATTAAGTGGCCTCCTTTGCGTGCGGAACTCGCGATGAACCTTATATGCCTGCGCCCGGACAGACGCCCTGATGTTGGGGCGTGGCTTGTCTTGGGTGTATCGCCGAACATATATAAGTTGAAGGCCACGTTATGTGGCCTTCTTTGTTTGCGGAAAGTGCGTCCCACTTTGGGGGCTGATTCTGGGACGTGGTTTCCGGTTGGCTCTCATTGGGAAAGTTCATCCCATTTCTCGGCCTAATTATGGGACGCAGTTTCCCGTTGAGGACCCTTTGGGAAAGTGCGTCCCGGTCTGGGCGCTCAAACTGGGATGGATTTTCCGGATGAGGGCTTGACGGAAAATGTGTCCCGTTCCGGGCGCTAATTGTGGGATGCAGTTTCCGCTTGCGGAGTCTCCACTCAACAGAAAACCCGGGTGGCCTGTTTTTTGGCTACCCGGGTTTTTGGGTTGTCGATATGTTCGACTGGCTACTAGTGGGTCTTGCGGCGCTTGATCAGCATGATGAGGGCTATCACTACGAGCGTTGCTCCCGCTGCTGCTGCGGTGGCGACTAGGGCGAATGTTTGGTCGCCGGTGTTTGCGAGGTTCTTCGCTGTGGTCGTAGTCTTGACCTTGGTGTCGGTCTTAGCTCCGTTGTCGGACTTGGGCTTGTCCGGGTTCGTCGGGGTCTCAGGAGTCTCGGGGTCCTTTGAGCCTTCGGAATCGGTTGGGCCGGCGGTGTTTACCAGCGTATGGTCCAGGAACTTCTTGGCGCCCGCACTTGCCTGTGAGAACAGGCGGCGCGTGCGGATCGGGGTGGCGTTCACCGTTGTGGGCGCCGTCTCCTCGGCCTCGATATTCACGAGCGTCGTGCCGGTGTCGAGGCCCACGTCGTTGTATCCCACGTGGCAGTAATACTGCGCACCGTCATCGTCTGCGGTCAGGTCAATCTCGAGCTTTGAGGCCGTTCCAGCCGCGAGGTTGCCATCGGCACCCACGAGCTTAAACTCTGTCTCGCCGCGGCCCTTGCGGTACCACATATAGGTCGGTGCCAGCCCTGTTTCGCTATCGTCGGCACCGAGTTGCTTCACATGGCCAATCGCCGAGAGCGTCAGGTGGCTTCCCGCCGCGCGCTCAACCGAAGAGTCGTATCCAAGATCCGACCCCTCCGCAGCATCCGCCGCAGGTCCACTCACGGTCATCGTCATGCCATCGGGCATGGTCTTGGCCGTGATGATTGCCGAGCGAATACCTGTTTCGGTCGTGGATCCATTCTTAACGGCGGCGATGGCGAATCGATACTCCGTATTGGGCTGCAGCCCATCCCACTTGAGCGAGGTCTGCGTGTTGTCGGCAATCTTCCAGCTATTGACGACCGCATCCGCCGCATTGCTCTGCAGCATGCCCACGCCGTAGCTAAAGCCACTCTTGTTTGCGAGTACATCGTCCCAGCTAAACGTAACGCTGGTCGAATCGACGGCGTTTGCCGTAAAGCCCGTCACGGCCGGCGCGTCGGGCATCTCGACGTCCTTAACGTCATAGCCCACGATCCAGAACTGGTCGGTGTCCTTGGTGCCGAGCTTGTCGCCCGAGTCTGCCTCGAACTTGTCGACATCCACCGCGTTGACGCCCAGACGCCACACAAAACCGTACTTGCCCTGCGCGGCCTCGGGCAGGTTGTCGACGGTGCCGCCGTATTCGGTCGATTCACTCGAGGAGTTACCCGTAGTAAAGCCGGCGTTGGCACCAAAGCACAGGCCGCCAAACAACTCGTGCTTTGCGAGCTTCGCGCCCATGACAACGCTGCCGTTCAGCGTCAAGCCGAGCTCGAGCTCCTGCTCCTTGCCCTCCTCGACTTCGATGGTCTGCTCAATGCTCGCCCCCGACTGCGCGACGGCGCCGTTAAACCCATCGTGCGTGTAGGCGCGCGTTACGCCAGGCTTGCCCAGGCCAAAGGAATCCCCAACGGGAGTCTCGCCGTTGAGCGTCGTTTGATAGGTTCCGGGTTCTCCCGACCGGTTGGTCAAAAAGTAGCTGAGCGGCGTCATATTGTGCTGTTTGGCAATGCGGTCATAGGCCTCGACATTAACGACCGAGGTCTGCGCGCCGAGCGACACGGGCGCCGCCATCACGCCCTTACCACCAGTTTCCTCATTTTCGATCTCATACTCGTAATAGACCATCGGAATCGTGTAGAGCACGGTCTTGTCACCCTCGCCGGCATGCGACTCATAGCTTACGCTTGCGCTGACCGTGCGCTCGCTCCGGTAGTCATAGCATCCCTCGGCGGCAAAATCGACTGAAGCATTCATCGCGACCAGGGGCGGACCGGTCTGCACCTCGACGGCAACGCCCAACTCGGCGCCAATGGTATAGCCCTGGGATGTCCCCGTGCCCTTTTCCTCTCCGTATGACGTGCCGCCCAACACCAGATAGCCGTATGCCTGCTCCAGATCCTCAACATAGGGCGCATCCTGCAGCACGGCAAGCACGCGCGGGTTGGTATAGACCTTGTAGCGGTCCTTGTACGTGATCTTGACGCTGTCGTTGTCGACATCGGGCAGCGCGAGCGAGATAAATGTGCCGTAGGTAGTGCCGCGACGGTTGCTCTCGCTAATCACCTGCTCCTCGCCGCGGCGCACCTTTCCGTTCTCGTCGAGCGAAAAATGCGAGGCGGTCATCCAATAGTAGTCATCGTTCTTGCGCAGGTCCTCGTCGCGGTGCTTGCCCACCACGGCGATAAAGCTCTCGTTATAGCGGTCCGAACCCGAGACGCTGCCCGCCTTGACGTCGCTGATCCACACCTGCTCTATACCCTTGTGGTCATGCTTGTTGCTGCTGTTGTATTGCTGACCGCTCATGCTCATGGTTCCGACCATGGACCCCAAGCCCTGAGCCCCGCTCTGTGCCGTGTTGCAGGCAAAGTCGCGGAACACATCGCCGCCCACGAGCACCTCGTCGACCGCCAGCTGCTCGGACAGGCCGTCAAGGTTGGCAGTGGCAAGGGCAATAGGCGCCAAGGTGCACGGATAGCGCTTATCCTGAGCGCTATCCTTCCATGCGCTGTTGGGCACATGCATCAGCCCATAGGAGGCGAGGAGCCCGTCTCTGTATTCCTTACAATCGGAAAGCTTGAACTCGCCAGACTCCGAGTCAAAATACGCGTAGCGGTACAGCGCGCCGTACAGCCCCTTGCTGCCGTCAGAAGCGCCGTAATCAAAAGCGCTGCGTTGCCAGTCATAGCCCGCAAGAATAAGGCCCGTGACGGTTTCACCCGTCTTCTTTCCTTCTTCATCGTAGGCGGCAAACGTGCCGAACGTCGCATTCGCAGCGACCATGGTCTTGCCGTTCGCGGAGAGGGAGATTGCGCCCGCGTCGCCCAGAGCATCGACATGGACGAGCGCACCCTTGGATGCATCCCACGAAAACAGCTCGCAATGCGTCGACTTATCAATAATCTTCTTGCCGTAGGGTGCCGAGACCACGATGGCGAGGTCATCGCAAAAATCGCGATCGAGGTCGCCGGCCGCTAGCGAAACGACAGGAGCTGACTGAAGCTGCGTCCAGGAGTCGTTCCCGCCCTTGTTGTGCGTGGTGTAGTCCGCGGCGTTACCGGCATCGATCTTGACGACGCTTTGCTTCCAGTTGCCGCCCTCCAAGTCATACATGTCGACTACAGCCTTGCGCACGCCGTTCTCGTCGACATAGCAGCCCGCGTAGACAAAAAGCTCGTCGACGCCGTCGCCATCGACATCGCCCGCCTCGACATCAAAGACGGCGTCGTGCTCTTGCAGGTAACCGGCATCCAGGTACTTAAAACGGCCTTCGTACATCATATTAGTGTTGACCGTCACCGGCAGGTGTGTGTCGAGAGTGCGCGTACGCCCGTTGCTAAACGAGTAGAGGACCAGCTCAACCTTTCCGGCGTATGACTTGCCGTCAATCGTCGTGGAGGAACTGTCGCCGTAGGCACGGAGCTCGGCAACGCGGCTCTTTTTGCCCGTGCTGGCGTCGCTGCAGAACTCAACACTCGTGGCGTGAATGCCCGAGAAACCGTTGTTGTCGTTGGCGAGTACTGTTGAGGACTCATTGTTGCTTAGGTACGACCAGGTGCCGCCACCGTAGTCGCTATGCTTGTAGAGATCGCTGTTCGTATCGAAGTTGTTGACGTTTTGCCAGAACTTTGCGGCGCCCCACACACTTCCATAGCCATCGGTGAGTTTGCTGCTGCCGCCAATGTCACCGCGCTCGACGTTCTCGAGCTTGTCGCGCAGAGTGTAGCGATTGCCATGGCTACCGTTAGCTGCCATATAGACCTCGCTGCGCGTGGCAAACGTCGTGGGGGTATCAGTGGAATAGGGGCCAACGGTATCGGCCGGAATGTCCTCGCTCGTGCCCAGACCCAGGGCTTGATAATCCTGCTCGGTCATATCGGTGATTGCGGGCGCGTCTGCCGCCTGGGCAACCTGGGGCGTGGCCGTGAAGCAGGCGACGCTCGTGGCGATCAACGCAGCAAGCGCCGCCGTCCCAACAAGCGGGATTTTCGACAGCCTACGGATACGGGGGTGTGGAACGTACATGAGGGACCTCGCTTTATTCGAGTGGAGTGGACTCATTTTTGCAAATGATACATCCGATGCCCGATATCACGTGTCTCATTTTCGCCAACGGCGTGTCTCATTTTTGAGAATCCGAGATGCCGCGGAAATCTTATCCCAGCTCAAAGGCCATTTCTGGGACGCATTTTTCGAAAGCCTGCCCATCCGGAAAGCCCGTCCCACTTTGGACGCATCCGGGCACGGAACTATCGACCTATCAGGCCTCCCATCAATAAAGAGGCGTCCTCCCGGACGGCGGGGCACGAAGTTCATCGCGAGTTCCGCACGCAAAGAAGGCCACTTAATGTGGCCTTCGTCTTGCGCAGGACTTTAGAGCTGGTAACTTCGTGCCCCGACGCCCGGGAGGACGTTTCATTTAGAAAGATGGACCGACCGCCGTCAGCGATGGGAGCTACTCCCCCAGCACGGCCTTCTTGGCGGCTGCAGCCATGTTATCCAGATCTTCCTTGGTGGGATGGTCCTTCGCGGCAACCCAGTTGTCGAGCAGCATCTTATAGCGAGCGTTTTCGGGATCTTGCTCGAGCATGGCCTCGTAGCGCTGCTTGACCGCGGGGCCCATCTTGCCCTGACACATCGCCCAGCCCGCAAGCTCGGCATCGTTGGCCAAATTGGAGGTCACGCGGTCGATAATCTGCTGGTAATAGCTCTGGTCGGCGCCAAAACCGCAGGTGCCAAACAAGAAGACGCGCTTGCCGTGCAAAGCGGAGAGCAACGCCGCGACCGAAGGCGTGCACGCGCCCTTGTCGCACCAAAAACCGACGAGCACCGTGTCGGCCGCGCAGGCGCCCTGCGCCTCGAGCGCAACCTGATCTGCATCCGCATCGTCGCTCAACGCCGCGGCATGGACAAACTCAACACCCGCAGCCTGCAGCGTACGCTTGATCGCACCCGAAACCATCCTGGTATTACCGCTCTTGCTGTTAACCACCAAAGAGCACGTCATAGTCACGTTGCCTCGTATCCCCCAAAACCAAAGCCACTAATGCAATTTATTAGATGAATATCTTAGTACTAACGTGACAGATGTAAACCACCGTCTGTCGATTGATTAATTTGCCCCACGGGCTTGCTCACTGGGCAAACTGACTGCGGTAGAGCTCGGCGTAGAAGCCGTCTGCCACTAGCAGCTCGTCGTGCGTGCCGCGCTCGATAATCTGGCCGTCGCGCATCACCAGAATGCAGTCGGCGTTGCGGATGGTGCTCAGGCGGTGCGCCACGACAAAGCTTGTGCGACCGGCCATGAGCTCATCGAATGCCGCCTGCACCTGCAGCTCGGTACGTGTATCGATGCTCGACGTTGCCTCGTCCAGCAGCAAAATCGCCGGGTCAGTGAGCATGACGCGCGCGATGCACAGCAGCTGTTTTTGACCCTGGCTAAACGTGCCGCCGTCCTCGCCGATGACCGTATCGTAGCCGCCTGGCAGCTGCACGATAAACTTGTGCGCATGCGCGCGCTTGGCAGCTTCGATAACCTGCTCGCGCGTGGCGTCGGGACAGCCGTAGGCGATGTTTTCCGCCACCGTGCCCTCGAACAGCCACGTATCCTGCAGCACCATGCCAAAGGCGCGGCGCAGGCTTGCGCGCGTGTAATCACGCGAGGAACGGCCATCGACCGCAATGCGACCGGCATCGATATCGTAAAAACGCAGCAGCAAATTGATGAGCGTTGTCTTGCCACAGCCCGTAGGACCGACCAGGGCAAAGCGCATGCCGGGCTTAGCCTCGATGCAGATGTCCTGAAGCAGCTTGCGGTCGGGCACGTAGCTAAAGTCCACATGCTCAAGGGCGACCTCGCCCTGCGGTGCGGCAAGTTCCACGGCATCTGGCGCGTCGGGCTCCTGCTCGCGCGCATCGAGCAGCGCAAACATGCGGCGCGCCGAGACGTACGCGGTCTGGATCTGCGTAATGACGTTGGTGACCTCGTTGAACGGCTTGGTGTACTGGTTGGCATAGGACAGGAAGATCTGCACGCCGCCCACCGTAAGCGCCGCGGGCACGCCCGTGATCACGCCCACGCAGCCGATCACAGCGACGACGGCATAGATGATGTTATTGATAAAACGCGTACCGGGGTTGGAGAGCGAACCCATAAACTGCGCGCGCTCACCTGCCGTATAGAGTTCGGCGTTGAGCGCGTCGAAGCGCGCTTGGGCGTTCGGACCGTAGGCAAACGCATCAACCAGCTTTTGCTCGCCCACATACTCCTCGATATGGCCACCGAGCTGGCCTTGAATGCGCTGCTGTGCCGTAAAGCTCTTGTTGGAGAGCTTGGCGATGGCGCCGGCTGCAAAAATGGAAAGCGGCGTGACGAGCACCACCACGAGCGTCATGGTCAGGTTGATGGAGAGCATAAACGCGAGCGTGCCCACAATGGTGATAACGCCGGTAAAGAGTTGCGTGAAGCCCTGCAGCAGACCGTCGCCCACCTGGTCGACGTCGTTGACCACGCGGCTCATAAGGTCGCCGTGGGCATGGCTGTCGATAAAGCTGAGCGGCATGCGGCTGAGCTTATCGCTCGCCTCCACGCGCATGTCGCGCACCGTTTCGTAGGACAGGCGGTTGACGCAATAGCCCTGCAGCCACTGGAAGGCCGCAGCACCTACGACGACAATCGCGAGCTTGGTAACGAGCGGCAGCAGCGCATCGAAGTCCACCTGCCCGGCGGCGACGATAAGGTCGATGCCCTCGCCAATGAGAATGGGCGTGTAGAGTTGTAAGATCACCGAGACGGCGGCACTCACAAACGACGCTACAAACGAAATGCGATGCGGGCGAACATAGCCCAGCAGGCGGCGGGTCACCGCACCCACGGGATAGCGCTCGGGATCGCCGGGCTGGCGCGGACCGTCTCCCAGGTCGTTGAGGCTATCGTTGCAGGACACGTTGGCCGTCATCGTGGCGACAGAACCGGAAGAAGAATACGGATTCATTTAGCAGCCCTCCTTTGCGCAGACAGATGCGGGGGCGGTCGGGGCGCCTGGGGCGGACGCGGGCGCCGCACTCCCCTGCTGGCCCTCGAGCTCCTCGCGGCGCAGCTGCGACTGGCAAATCTCGCGATAGAGCTGGCAGGTCGCGTACAGCTCGTCATGCGTGCCCAGACCCGCAACCGAGCCGTGGTCGAGTACGCAGATCATGTCGGCATCGCGCACGGTCGAGACGCGCTGGCTTACGATGACGGTCGTGAGCGGCAGCCCGCCCTTGGCGGCACCGCGCACACTGCGCTCGCGAATGGCATGGCGAAGCGCCGCGTCGGTCTTAAAGTCGAGCGCCGAGGCGGAGTCGTCCATGATCAGAACCTGTGGCGAGCCCACTAGGGCGCGCGCGATGGTCAGACGCTGGCGCTGGCCACCGCTAAAGTTCTTACCGCCCGCCTCGACCGGGGCGTCGAGCCCCTTCGGCTTGTTGCGCACGAACTCGCTCGCCTGCGCCATGTCGAGCGCCGCCCAGAGCTCCTCGTCGGTTGCCGACTCGTCACGCCAGGTCAGGTTGCTGCGGATCGTACCGCTCACGAGCGACGCGCGCTGCGGGACGGTCGCGACCACATGGCGCAGCTGGTCGAGCGGCCAAGTGCGCACGTCGGTACCCATTACGCTTACGCTGCCGACGCCCGCGTCGTACAGGCGCGGAATGAGCGAGACGAGCGTCGACTTACCGCTGCCCGTACCGCCGATGATGCCGAGTGTTTTGCCCAGCGGCAGCTCCAGGGTCACATCGTCGACGGCGTTGGCCGCGCCCACGCCAAAGGAGAAGCTCGCATGGCTCAAGCTCAGCGCGGGAACCGAAGCGGCATCGTCCGCCGCGTTCGGCTCGGGCAGCGCGACCGGCTCGTTGCCTTCGTCGGTGATACTCGGCGCGCAGTTAAGCACCTCATTGATACGCGACGCACTGGCGCTCGCCTTGGTAAAGACCACGACCAAGTTGGCGACATACACGATGGAGGTGAGCGTCTGCGTCATGTAGTTGACGAACGCCATGACCTGGCCCTGCGTGAGCTCGCCCACGTTGACCTGAATGCCGCCCACCCACAGGATGGCGCACACGCCCAGGTTCATCACCAAAAACGTGACGGGGTTGAGAATCGACGAGAGCCTGCCCACCGCGATGGCGACATGCGCCTGGTCATCGGCCGCCTGGGCGAAACGCTCACGCTCATGGTCCTCACGCACAAACGCGCGGACCACGCGGGCGCCCGAAAGCCCCTCGCGGCAGATAAGCGCGATGCGGTCGAGCTTTGCCTGCAGCTGCTTGTAGTACGGGATGCAGCGCGCCATGACAAACCAGAACACCAAGCCGATGGCGGGCGTGCAAATCAAAAAGATCACGCCGAGCTTAAGGTCGATGGCAAGGGCCGCGACCATGGAGCCCACCGCCAGGAAAGGCCAGCGGATGAGCATACGCACGCCCAGCGCCACGGCGAGCTGCACCTGGTTGACGTCGTTGGTAATGCGCGTGATGAGCGACGGCGTGCCAAAGCGATCGAGCTCAGCATAGCTCAGCTTGTTGATGTGCTGGTAGAGTGCGCCGCGAATGTCAGTGCCCATGCCCTGCGAGGTGAGCGCCGCCATCTTTTGGCAGACGAGCGTAAACGAGATGCCGATCACAGCCATGGCGGCGAGCACCACGCCGTAACGGACGACGGCGTTCACATCGTGCGCACCAATGCCCTTATCGATCATCTGGGCAATCACCAGCGGCGTCAGCAGGTCAAAGATCACTTCGATCAGCTTGCACGCAGGGCCAATCACCATATACCGGCGAAACTTACCACCAAAACGCCTGAGCAGCTCAATCATAAAAAGGCGCTCCCTATCATCATTCACACTCAATTCGAATCATGATAGTACGGTGAGCCCAAAAGAAGCGTAAACAACTCGTCATTTCTAATGGGGTTCGGTTTCCAAAGAAGCGGAGAGGCACGCGCACATCCGACCAACGTCAGGTCGACCACTTGGTATACTTACATTAGTGCTACCAAGTTAGTCGCCGACCCTTGAAATGAGGTGCCGAGATGAACGACATTCTCGCAAGAAGAGCAAGACGAGCAACTGTGGGCATCGCCCTTTCCGCGGCACTTGTCGCGGGAATCGCCCCCGCAACGGCGATCGCGGCAGAAACCAGTTCCCCCACCGATGCGGCCGTTTCGCAGACGAGCGCCACCAGCGGCAATTCGGGCGCCCCGCAGACAGAAGATGCGGCCGCCGCAAAAGAAAAAGCGTATGCAGCCATGCAGGAAGCGCTCAAAAACCTCGAGGCCGCAAAAGACGCCGCAAGTCCCGAGAAACTTGCGGAAATCGATGATGACATTGCCGCTTTTCAAGAGATCTACGACATGGTGGTGACGGAAGCCGCCAAACGGAGGGAACCCCTTCCCGCCATGCAAGCGAACGTCGATGCAGCCCAAGCCAAATACGATGAGGCCCACAACCGGACAAGCGGCCTTCAGGCAGAATTAGATAAGGCACTTGAAGCACTCGGCGACGAGGAGCCCAGCACAGCTATTAAGGAGCATATTAAGCAGTTGCGCAGTGAGATCATGGCGGCAGAAAGGCGAGAAAAATCTTATGAAGATGATCTTCACTCCTACCAACGCCGACTCGAAAGCCAGGAAAAACAGGTTCAGCATTTCGAAAGTGAGGCAGAGGAAGCTAAAGCCCACATCGACGAGGACATAGCCAAGCGAAATGCGCTCCTCGGCGATTTGGAAAAGGCGCAAGCGGCCTATGATGACGCCTGCAAGGCATACGAAGAGGCAAAGGCCGCGGCAGACAAGGCCACCTCGCCCGAGATAACGAAACCGACCGAGACGACGCCCCCCTCCGGCTCAACGCAACCCGCCGAGGCGACACCGCCCGTTGCCTCACCTGCAACCGGCAAAGACGCCCTACCAAGCTCCACCAAGCAGGCGAACTCGAGCAGCGGCAAGCAAGCAAATTCGACCGCCGGCAAGCTCGCGAACACGGGCGACACAGCACCGAGCGCAATAGCACTCGCAGGAATCGCCGCCATGGGACTCGGAATAACCGCCACAGCCACACGCCGCATCAAGAACTCAAAATAGCCGACAGAGCATTCTGCCTTCACCAATCCACAAGCCCAGAGACAAAAAGAGGCTCGTTTCCCCAACCTAGGGAAACGAGCCTCTTTAACTGCAAAAATTCAAGCAACAGCACCGCCGCCGCTTGAACCACATAGCCTTCAATGCCCAGACAACACCAGCAAGTCGCATTCCGCAAGGGATAGATTTAATTAGATAAACGCGCCTTTACGGGTGATTTTTGGACGACGGGGCCCGGCCGGCGGCGAGGTGTTTGGTAGTCGAGCGATCCCGCAGGCGAAGCCGAGGACCAGCGAGACACCAAACACCTCGCCGCCGGCCGGGCCATGTCGCGACACCAAAAAAGCGCCCGTGCGCTCGATGGATTCGGATGCCCGACAGAGGCTCCTTATGGCTGCTTCCTTCCGGACCTGACCAGATTCGGAACATGTCGTCATCCGAACCCATCGAACGCGCTAGGCGCTCGGTATATCTTACCCGCTCCCGCCCGCCAGAGCAAGCTAGCTAATTTGGGACGGAGCTTTTTTGACTACTTTTGCAGCCCGATTGCCAGAGCAGCCAATGAGTAGTCAAAATAGTCCCATCCCAAAATGACCGGCTTGGTGCCGCACCACAGAAAGGGCCCATCTACTACGTTTAGGCCACAGGGGTCAACCATAGCCGACTTTTTCGAAAATCGGCAAGCTTTCTACCTGCACTGATAATTGTTCTCGGGGGAAGCGGGCACTGCGGGGCGCGGCAACGGCGCGCGATTTCCGCGTCGCAGCGCTACCCTGATGCTGAATGCCGGGACGATGACCCACTGACCTGCTGACGCCTCTTCGGCCG
>DBGFTB010000023.1:0-79443 GCA_048532905.1 Collinsella aerofaciens | reverse complement strand
AGGTGAGGGGGATCCAGCCCGAGGGGATGTAGGAATGCGATAGGAAAGTCATAGATGCGGGCGTGTTGGCTAAAATGGGTCGGCCGGGATTGGTCAATCTCGGCCGACTATATTTGGCTAAATTATTCCGGCGCTAACACCGCAGGTAGAACGCCTGTGGTTTTGTTCAAAACGAAGGTATGGTCAGGGGTATCGAATCAAACGTAGTAGATGGGCCGATTTCGTGGCGAGCGGTTCCGGCTGATCCCTTGGGGACGGAGGAAAACGGATCATTTTGGTCCAGCGAGGCTGGCGGAGGCACTCGTGCAGGGCCGCCCGAACAAAACTATGCCGGTTTACTACGACGAATTCGACATTCCCGACCATGGCTGCATTTTTCTAAATATTGCAAACGTTCTACCTGCGGTTTTGCAAGCGCGCAATTTGCTGCGGTCGGAGACGGGCGATTCATCGTAGTAAACCGGCATAGTTTTGAAATGGCATTAAATCGATAACAGCTATTTTGCTCTGCCGGAGCGGTTGGCCGTTGGGTAATTACCCTCGCAGATAGGCGATGGCGATTTGGGTGCGGTTGCGCAGGCCCATTTTGGCAAGGATTGAGCTGATGTGGTTGCGCACGGTGCCTTCGCCCATATAGGCGGTGGCAGCGATCTCCTTGTTGTCGAGGCCGCGGGCGATGAGCTCGGCGACTTCGAACTCGCGGTCGGTCAGGCCGGCAAAGGCGGCGGGCCGGCGGGTCGCGCCGGCCTCGACGTCCGCCCCATCAAAGTTGATATCTTCGATCGCCTTGCCCTCGAGCACGCGTTTGCCGTCCATGACCTGCGCCAACGCCGGCGGAATGGCAGCGACATCGGTCTTGATCAGGTAGCCGCGGGCGCCCAGCTTGAGCGCCGACACAATGTACTCGTCATCCGAGAACGTCGTCAGAAACACCACACGCGCCGCAGGGTCGTGCTCAAGGATCTCGCGCGCGGCCGAAAGGCCGTCGCGTCCCGGCATCTGGATGTCGAGCAGCGCAATATCGGGTGCGTGCTCGGCGTAGAGCGCCACCGCATCGTTGCCGTTGGCACCGGTGCCCACTACCTCGATCTGCGGCTGGGCGCCCAAGATAATCTTGAGCGAATCGACCACCAAGCGGTCGTCGTCGACAACGATGAGCCTCATCGGCCCTCATCTCCTTGCTGTTTGGGAACGGTGGCAAACACACGCCAGCCGCCGGCGCCGGCACGCGGGCCGGCGGTGAAGGTGCCGCCAAGCGCCTCGATGCGCTCGCGCATGGAGGCGAGCCCCATGCCCTCCGCGGTGCCGCGGCCGCTTGCTTGGACCTCACCCACGCCATCGTCGGTAACAATGAGCTGGTAAAACGACGGATGCTCCATGCACCGTACGGTGACGGTCTGGGCGCAAGCGTGGCGTATGGTATTGGAGAGCGCTTCGCGCAGGACCGCTGCAAAGCAGTTGGCGACGTTTGCGGGCGCATGTTCGGCCATAACTTCAAGCTCAATCTGCGGGCCGCCGTCCGAGCGTGTGCCTTCGACAATGCGTTCGAGCTGCACGGAAAGGTCGACGGCGTTGTCGTTGAGCGCGTGGACGCTGGCGCGCACAAGCTGGAGCGCCTCGTCAACCGTGCGTTTAACGTCGGCGAAATCGGCGGCGACGCCAGGCTCGTCGGCGTGGACCACGCGTAGGGCTTCGGCCTGCAGTGAGGCGCGCGTGAGCTGGTGCCCGACGTTATCGTGGATCTCGCGCGCGATGCGGGCGCGTTCGGCGAGCGTCGCGAGCTCGACTTCGTAGTCCTGGCGATCGGCAAGATCGCGGTTGCGCGCCTCGAGCGCGAGGGCTCGTTCCTGCAGCTCGTCGCGGGTGCGGCGCATGCGCCGCTGCTCGCGCTCCAACTGGGCGGTGCGTAGCGATAGCAAGGTGGCGGCAACCGAAAGGATGGCGGTCAGCAGGAGCGTTCGTGCGGTAAGCGCATCGGCGCGAAGGTCCGCGACGAGCGCAAAGGCAAAGACGGAGCCAATGCCCAACGCGACCCAGGCGTGCTCGCGGCGCACGCGTCGCGCGATGTCATAGAGGGCGAGAGGCGCAAACGGCACAAACGGCGGCACGAAGACGGCCGCGATGATGCAGGCGTAGCTCGCGGCCTCGCTCACACGGCGGGCGCGGTTTCCCTGTGCGACCTCGGCCAGTGAGGTGGCAATAACGCCAAGGCAAAACGCCGCAACCAGACGAGCGTCCACAGCAAGGCCCGTGGCGGCTGCGATGCAGCACGCCAGCACGATCGATTTGTCGAATAGCCTGTTCATACGGGTATTGTACGCGATGCCGCGCACGGGGGAGGCACTACCCGGAGCAACCGTGACATTCCTCCCACGCGGCAAAGCGGGGGCGTCGGCGGGCCACGCGACCGAGCCCCCGCACTCGTGACAAAGCTCACTGGTGCGCGCCGGCCGCTCCTGCGATGATGCAATCGTACCGGGCCGCAAGCAACAGAAGGGCCGCCTCATGACAGACATCGTCCACGTCGAAAACCTCGTCAAGCGCTACGACGATCTTATCGCGCTCGACCACTTTAACCTGAGCATCGCCCCCGGCGAGATCTTTGGCCTGCTGGGCCCCAACGGCTCGGGCAAGACCACGTCCATCAACTGCATCCTGCAGCTGCTCGCCTACGACAAGGGCACCATCGAGCTGTTCGGCGAGCCCATGACGCCCGCCCGCTACGACCTCAAGCGCCGCATCGGTGTGGTGCCGCAGCAGGTGGCAGTGTTCGACGAACTCACCGTGCGCGAGAATATCGACTATTTCTGCAGTCTCTACGTCAACGACCGCAAACGCCGCCGCGCGCTGGTGAACGAGGCGATCGACTTTGTCGGGCTGGGCGACTTTGCCAAGTTTCGCCCCGGCAAGCTCTCGGGCGGCCTGGCGCGTCGCCTCAACATTGCCTGCGGCATCGCGCACAAGCCCGAGCTCATCTTCTTTGACGAGCCCACGGTGGCGGTCGACCCACAGAGCCGAAACGCCATACTGGAGGGTATCTGCCGCCTGCGCGACGAGGGCGCCACGGTAGTGTATACCAGCCATTACATGGAGGAAGTCGAGCAGATCTGCAGCCGCATCATGATCATGGACGGCGGGCGCGTGCTGGCGCAGGGCACCAACGACGAGCTCAAGCGCATGATTCAGATGGGCGAGAAGATCGTGATCGAGGTCGGCGAGATGCCGAGGGCGGCGCTCGGTGCCGTCGCGAGCCTGCCGCATGTCCTGGACCTGTCGGCGACGGCGGGCCAGCTCACGTTTTCGTGCGAGGCGAGCCCGCATAACCTGACGGACATTCTCGATGCGCTGCGTTCGCATGACGTGGCGCTCGGTCGCATTTATTCCGAACCGCCGACCCTCAACGACGTGTTCCTCGAGATCACCGGCCGCGAGCTGCGCGACTAGGGGGCAGCCATGTTCAACACCATCATCACTACGGTCAAGACGCTGCTGCGCCGGCCGAGCACGTGGGTCTGGGGCGCTCTCTTTCCCATCGTACTTTCCACGATGTTCATGTTTATGTTTGCGAACCTCAGCTCCGACGGCACGGTCGACCCGGTGCCGGTGGCCGTCGTGGCGGACGAGGCTTGGGACGCTTCGACCTTTAAGGGCGTGGCGACGTCGCTTGCCAAGGAAGGCAGCGATCAGCTGCTCGAGATCCACGAGCTCGACGACGCAGCCGATGCGAACCGTGCGCTTAAGGCCGGCGAGGTCGCGGGCATCTATGCGGTCGACGATGCGGGCACGCCCAAACTCACGTTGCTTTCGAGCTATGGCAGCTCGCGTGCGACGTCGGTGCTCACCGACCGCAGTATTCTGGAGACGGTGGCAAGCTCGTATACACAAAATGCCGAGCTCATGTCCCAGATTGCCCAGGACAACCCGGCGGCGCTCGCCGACCCGGAGGCGGTTGCGCGCGCTCTATCGCTCGAGGGCGGTACCCGCCGCGTAAGCCTGACACGCACCACGCCCGATGGCACGGTCGTCTACTATTACGCGCTTTTTGGCCTGGTCGCGATGATGTCTGCGGAGTTTGCCGCCTTGAGCGTCGTCGACCTGCAGCCCAATCTGTCGGGCCTTGGCGCACGTCGCTGTGTGGGCGGTCTTTCCAAGACGGCATCGCTGACCGGCATCTTTGTCGGCTCGTGGCTGGTCTCCTTTGCCTCGATGACGATCGCAATCGGCTACGTGCGCCTGGTCGTGGGCGTCGACTTTGGCGGGCGCGAGGGGCTGTGTTTGGTGGGCGGTGCCGCTTCCGCGCTTGCCGCCACGGGCTTGGGCCTTTTTGTGGGCACGCTTCCCGTTAAGGGCGGCAAGGCGTCCAAGTCGGGCATCCTCACGGGCTTTGCCACCACGTGCGCCCTGTTCGCCGGCCTCTACGGCGAGCCGGCGATGGCGCTTGCCGACGACGTCGCCCGCGCCTGCCCGGCCGAGTGTTGGCTCAACCCCGTCAAGCTTGTCTGCGACATGTTCAACCGCCTGTATTTCTTTGAGGACTTGGGCCCCTTTGTCGTTCGCGCCGGCGCGCTGGTCCTCATGACGCTGGTGTTTGTCGCCGCCGCTACGCTGATCTTTGGAAGGAGCCGCTATGAGCACCTTTAAGACCGCGCTTCGCATGGCGCTCGCACACCCGCTCTATCTGCTTATCTACACGGTGTTCATTTCGCTCATGGGCGTATTCATCGCGGCATCGGTGAGCTGGAACTCGTCGCAGCTCACCGAGTACAAGCCCTACGATGCCAACGTGATCGTGGTCGACCGCGACGACAGCGACCTTTCGCGTGCGCTTACCAAACATCTGGGTTCGCGCTTTGAGCTGGTCACGGGCGTCGGCGACGACACCTACGACCTCGCGGACGCGCTCTCCAAGAGCAATAGTGCCAAGGGCAGCGCCGACTGCGTGTTCTTTATCCCGGAGGGGTTCGAGGACGACCTGGTCGCGGCTGCCCGCGCGAGGGAGGCCCTGCCCAAGCTCGACGTGACCTACGGTTCCGGCACCATGGCGGCGGCGCTTTCGTCTGCCGAGGCCTCGCGCTGGATCTCGCTCGCGGGCGCTGCGGCGGCGCTTGAGCCCGCTGCTTCTAACGGCGATGTTGCCAAGGCCGCCGAGCATGCCGCTGCAAAGCGCGCGGAGGTCCAGATCGAGCAGGTCAAGGTCGACTCGACGGCTGCCGCCACGCTCGAGTCGTATTTCAACTTTGGCGCGTACGCGATCATCTCGTCGGTCATCGTGTCGGTGGGACTGGTGTTCTCGGGCATGAACGAGCCCGAGCGTGTGCGCCGCATGGAGGCCGGCCCGGTCTCCGAGCGCCAGCGCTCGCTTGCTGTGTTTGCGGCCGCCGCCGTGCTCACCGTCTGCATCTGGTTTGTGTCGAGCATGATGGGCGTTGTGGGCTTTGCCGGCGCGGTCGCCGAGGTCGGCGTGGGCCGTGTGTGCCTGGCGCTGGCAGCGACGTTTGCCCTGGCGTGCACGCCGCTGGCCGTTGGCTTTGTGCTTTCGAGTCTGGGCGCGCGCGAGGAACTGCTCAACGGTGTGGGCAACCTGCTTGGCATGCTCATGACGTTTTTGGGCGGCGCTTGGATGCCGCTGTCGCTGATGGGCCCGGCCGTGCAGACGGTGGCGCACTTTGTGCCGACATATTGGGTGAACGATGCGATTGGCAAGGCGCTTGCCTCGGATTTGACGTCCGCCGTGCTGGGGGACATCGCCTGCGACCTAGGCGTCACGGCACTCTTCGCCGTGGCCATCGCCGCCGCAGGCCTAGCCCTCGCCCGCAACAAATCCCACGCCTAGCCACCTACTCATTGGGGACAGACTTAAACGACCAAGAGTGGTCATTGGGGACAGACTTAAACGACAAACGGCCAAGAGTGGTCATTGGGGACAGACTTAAACGACTAGTCATTGGGGACAGTCTTTGCCGATTCGCCGGCTCACCGGCCGGGTTGGCAAGGACTGTTCCCGGCTGCCGGCAGGAAAGGAACGTCCCTAACTGCCGGGTGGCGAAAGAGTGTCCCCAACAGCTAGTCATTTAAGAACGTCCCCAATGACTAGCCTGAAATAAATTTTAGGCCTCGCCCAAAAATAGTTCGCCAAGGTTTACTATTACCTTCATAAAGTAGTACGAGGCTAACAATGGGGGATAGCATGGCGACGAAGCAAGCCTACGTCCAGGTCAAGGGGCTCAAGAAGCACTACGGCGACGGTGACGCGCGCCTGACGGTGCTCGACGGCATCGACACGTCCATCAATCGCGGCGAGATCTGCGTCATGCTGGGGCCCTCGGGCTCGGGCAAGTCCACGTTTCTTAACCTGATTGGCGGCCTGGAGGATGCCGACGCCGGCTCTATTCTGGTGGACGGCTGCGACCTCACAGTGCTCAAGCCTGCCGACCTGGGTGAGTACCGCCGACGCGAGCTGGGCTTTGTCTTCCAGTTCTACAACCTGGTGCCCGATCTCACCATCAAGGAGAACATCGAGGTCACGTCGCACCTGTCCAAAAACCCGCTCAATGTCGACGACCTGCTGCGTTCGCTGGGCCTCTACGAGCACCGCAACAAGTTCCCGCGCCAGGTTTCGGGCGGTCAGCAGCAGCGCTGTGCCATCGGTCGCGCACTGGTCAAAAACCCGGGCCTGCTGCTGTGCGACGAGCCCACCGGCGCGCTCGACTACAAGACCTCCAAGGAAATCTTGCAGCTCATGGAGGACGTTAACCGCGAGTATGGCTGCACCATCATCATTGTCACCCACAACGCTGCCATCGCCCGCATGGCCAATCGCGTGCTGCGCCTGCGCGACGGGCGCATCGTCGAGGACGAGCTCAACGAGTCGCCCGTCGCGGCCGCCGAGCTCGATTGGTAGGCGGCGCCATGACACCTCTCGCAAAACGTCTCCCGCGCGAGCTGCGCCGCAATATCGGCAAGTACCTGGGCATCTTTTTGCTTATGTGCGGAAGCATCGCTCTCACCTCGGGCTTTTTGCTCGCAGCGCATTCCATCGGCTGCCTTATCGACGATATGCGCGATGCGTACACGATTGAGGACGGCCGCGTGACCACGGCCTTTGAGGCCACCGACGACCAGCTTAAGGCCGCCGAGGACGCGGCCGACGACGTCGGCGGCGTCACGCTCTACAAGAACTTCTCCATCGACGCCATCATCAAAAAGACCGCCGGCGACGACGGCACCAAGCGCACGCTGCGCACCTATGCGCACCGCACCAAGGTCGATATCGCGTCCTACTGTGAGGGCAAGGAGCCCAAAACGGACGATGAGGTGGCAATCGACCGTGTCTTTGCCACCAACAACGACCTCGCCGTGGGCGATAAGGTCGAGCTCGAGGGCCGCACCTACACCATCTGCGGCATCATGACCCAGCCCGACAGCCAGGCGCTTTTCCTCAACAATTCGGACTTTACGGTGAACACCATCACCTATGGCGTGGCTGAAGTGACCGGCGCCGGCTTTGCCGCGCTCGAGGACGCTGGCGGCGCACCCGCCTACACCTATTCCTTCACCTTTGCCGATCGCGACCTCTCCCCCGCGGACCGCATCGACGCCGAGCAGGATATGGTCGAGGCACTGACCGATGCCGATGCGCGCGTGGACGATCTGATCGATGCCGATTCCAACCAAGGCATTGGCTATGCGCGCGACGACGTAGACGGCGACTCCATGATGTGGATGACGCTACTCGACATCATCATCGTGATCATGGCGTTTGTCTTTGTGGTCCTTACCGACGCCACCATCGAGGAGGAGAGCGCCATCATCGGCACGTTGCTCGCCAGCGGCTATCGCCGCCGCGAGATCGTGCTGCATTACCTTGCGCTTCCCGCTATCGTGGGCGTGGTCGCGGCGCTTTTGGGCACTGCGCTCGGCGTCGTGTTCTTTACCGAGCCCATGCGCAGCCTCTATTACGGCTCGTACAGCCTGCCGCCCTTTCAGGTGTACTGGAGCTGGGAAATCTTTGTGAAGTGCGCCGTGGTTCCCGCCGCCGCGCTCATTCTCATCACGTTGGTGGGCCTGCTTCGCAAGATGGGCAAGACGCCGTTGCAGTTCCTTCGTCACGAGGCGAGCGGCAAATCGGGCACCAAGCGCGGCTTGCAGCTGCCGGAGCGCATGGGCTTTGTCTCGCGCTTCCGCCTGCGTGTCTTCCTGCGCAACCTGGGCAACTTCGCCACGCTCTTCGTGGGCATCGCGTTTGCGTCGCTGCTGCTGCTCTTTGGCCTGGCGATTCTGCCCACGATGACGCACTACGCCGACAACCTCGAGACAAGCCTGGTCGCCGAGCACCAGTACACGCTCAAGGCGCCGCTGGAGCTCGAGGGCACCGCCGAGGAGCGCGAACAGTGGTTGGCACTCGAGCGTCTGCAGTCGGCGGACGGCGCGCTGCTTTCCGCCGCCCAGGATGCCGATGACGAGCTTGACGACGCGGCCGATGCGGCGCAGACGGCAGCCGATACCGCGACCGCATCTCCGTCTGCCGAGAGCCTGGCCGCGGCGCAGGACGCGCTCGCCAAGGTCCAGGACAAGAAAGATGCGCTTTACGCGCGTCTCGACGACCTTGCCGATGCCCTCGGCTGCGACCGCGACGAGGCTATCGACCTGATTGACAATGCCTCTAAGATCGACACTGACAACGAAGATATCCACCCGGTCAATACGACCGACAACGGCGCGGGCGCAATCGCACAGGCCGAGAAATACGCCGTCTACCAGCTGCAATACGACCGCGGCGACGGGAATGGCGAGGAGACGATTTCCGTCTACGGCATCTCGCCCGATTCGCGCTACTGGAAAGGGCTGGATGTCGGCGACGGACACGTCGTCTTTGGCGGCGGCTTGCTCGACAAGTTTGGCTGGAGCGAGGGCCAGAAGGTTAAGCTTCGCGACAAGTACGAGGGCAAGAATTATTCCTTTGGGTACGTTGGCAAGGACTGTGCCTGGGGCTCTAAGTCGGATATGAATGTCTATATGAGCATCGACGACTTTAACGAGCTGTTCGGCAACGATGCCGCCTACTTTAACGGCTATGTGAGCGACGAGAAGCTCGACCTCGATGCCCGTTACTTTGCCGGCGACACCACGCCCGACGACATGCGCGCCGTGGGTGACCAGTTCATCGGCATGATGAGCAAAATGATCGGCATGATGGTCGGGCTCGCGGTGTTTATCTTCCTGCTGTTTATGTACCTGCTGACCAAGGCTGTGATCGACCACAGTGCCCGTTCGATCAGCTACATGAAAGTCTTTGGCTATCGCGATAGCGAGATCTCGCATCTGTACATCCGCTCGATCACGTTGTGCGTGGCGGCGTCGCTCGTGCTGAGCCTGCCGGTCATTATTGGCTCGCTCACGGCCATCTTCCGCTCGATGCTGCTCGCCTATAACGGCAATATCGAGATCTACGTGCCCGCCTGGTCCATGGCGGCATGTGTCGGCATTGGCTTTGCGACCTACCTGGTCGTGGCGTTGCTGCACATGCGTTCCATCAAACGTGTGGGCCTGGCCGAAGCTCTCAAGGTGCAGGAGTAGTCATCGGGGACAGTCTTAAACGACTAGTCATCGGGGACAGTCTTTGCTGACTTGCCGGCTCGCCGGCCGGCTGGAAAGGACTGTCCCCAGCTGCCGGCAGGAAAGGAACGTCCCTAGCTGCCAGGTGGCGAGGCACTCATTTAAGTCCGTCCCCAATGAGTGGTTTCAGTCATTTAAGTCTGTCCCCAATGACTAGGTGCCGCGCTTGACATTAACTCTGCTTTAACTGGTACCATCCCTTATGTCTGTAACGCCATATAGACCGAGGGGATAGATCTATGACCGCAACTGCACCCGCAGCACCCGCTAAGGTGTACTTCACCAACCTGCGCACGCATGCTCGCGAGAGCCAGCTCGACAAGCTCAAGCGCCTCATCCGTCACGCCGGTATCGAGCAGATCGACTTTGAGAACAAGTTCGTCGCCATCAAGATTCACTTTGGCGAGCTGGGCAACCTGAGTTTTTTGCGTCCCAACTACGCCCGCGCCGTCGCGGATGTCGTGAAGGAGCTGGGCGGCAAGCCCTTCCTCACCGACTGCAACACGCTCTATGTCGGTAGCCGCAAAAACGCGCTCGAGCACATCGACACCGCCTACCAGAACGGCTTTACCCCGTATGCCACGGGTTGCCAGATCATCATCGCCGACGGCCTCAAGGGCACCGACGAGGCGCTCGTCCCGGTCGAGGGCGGCGAGTACGTGCACGAGGCCAAGATCGGTCAGGCGCTCATGGACGCCGATATCGTGATCAGCCTCACCCACTTTAAGGGCCATGAGCAGGCCGGCTTTGGCGGCGCCATGAAGAACCTGGGTATGGGAGGCGGCAGCCGCGCCGGCAAGATGGAGCAGCATGCCGCCGGCAAGCCGAACGTCGCGACCGAGCACTGCATTGGCTGCCGTGCCTGCGAAAAGATCTGCGCGCACAACGCTATCTCGTTCGACGACACCCGCGAGCGCGAGCTTGTCAACGGCAACACCCGCACGGTCCACGTCGCTGCCATCGACCACGATCGCTGCGTGGGCTGCGGCCGCTGCATCGGCGTGTGCAACCAGGACGCCATCAAGCCCGGCTATGAAGCCGCGGCCGACGTGCTCAACTGCAAGATCGCCGAGTATACGAAGGCCGTTGTCGACGGCCGCCCGAGCTTCCACATCTCGCTTGCCATGGACATCAGTCCCAACTGCGACTGTCATCCCGAAAACGATACGCCTATCGTCAACGATATCGGCATGTTCGCGAGCTTCGACCCGGTCGCCATCGACCAGGCCTGCGCCGATGCCGTTATGGCATCCGAGCCGCTGCCCAACACCGAGCTCACCGACAGCGCCGCCAAGATGGAGCATAACCACGAGCATCTGGAGGGCGAGCAGGCGCACGACCCCTTCTGCATCACGCATCCCGACACCGACTGGCGCGCGTGCATCGCGCACGCCGAGAAGATCGGTCTGGGCACGAGCAAGTACGAGCTTATCGAGGTCAAGTAACACCTGTCTATTGGACACATCAAGCGCTTTTGTAGCGCAACGTTAGCAAAAGCCGCCCGTGAGCACAGTGCCCACGGGCGGCTTTTTGGAAGTGCTAGGGGGTCAGATAGACCAGTAAACCGTACTATTTCCTAAAAATACTCGTCGAGGAAGTTGTCGACTGTGTTCCAGTAGAGCTCGGGGTCAACTTGCGCACTCTTGGCGTGGGTGGCGCCATGGATGGTGAGCTTTTGCTTGACCTTGCTGGCGCACGCGTCGTAGTTTTGGTCGAGCATGTCGTACGGCACAAAGGTGTCCTGGTCGCCGTGGATAAACAACATGGGAACCGTCGCGTGTTTGAGTTGCTCCACGCTGCTCGCCTTATGAAAGTCGTAGCCCGCGCGCACGTTGCACACCAAGTTCGCTACATCGAGCAAGGGAAAGCTGGGCAGGCCGAACACGTCCTTGAGCTGCAGAGAAAACTCGTCCCAAGCACTCGTATAACCGCAGTCCTCGATAATGCATTTTACGTTTGCGGGCAGAGATTCCCCCGCGACGTTCATGGCGGTCGCCGCGCCCATCGACTCGCCAAAGACCAGGATGCGCGCCTCGGGGTCAGCCTGAACGATTCGCTCGATCCATGCGACGATGTCGAGGCGCTCGGGCCAGCCCATGCCGATATAGTCGCCGCCGGAGCGCTCGTGGGCACGGGCGGCGGGTGCGAGTACGTTCATGCCGCGGTCGTGGAATCGCTTGACGTATCGGGCCATACCGATGGGCTCGTTGGTATATCCATGCAGGCAGACGGCGTAGTCGTGCGTGCTCTCCGACGCAGCAAAATACCAAGCGGCAAGCTTGGTTCCGTCATCTGCGGTGAGGCTGCTGCTCTCGCGATTCTCTTTAAACCACGCCCGCGCCTCGGTGTCCTCGGCATCTGGCTGCTCACCTTCTTTGTCGTTCTTGCTATCCTGCATCATCTTCATGGTGTACGGCGCTTGGGGGTTCAGGGCAAAGTCAAACAAAAAGTTGCCGGCAAACCCCAGCAGCGCGACAACGACTACCAACGTAACAATGCCGGCTATCTTGAGCTTTCGATGGGGGTGTGCGCTTTGAGGCATTTACTGTTCTCCTTAAAGATGTTAATACATCAACATTTAATGCAAGCGCATTATGGACGTTCGCCGTTGATGCGTCAACAGGCAAAGAATGGGTAAACAAAGGGTCACGTATGGTGCAAATTTCGCACGTACCCAGACGCTTTGATATAGTGTTGAGAATTCTTTACGTTGGAGGATGTAACCGGCATGTCCGATTCGAGCGACAGTTCTAAGCCGCGACCTAAGACCGCGGCCGTTCCGCAGTACACGGTGGGCGAGGAGATCATGAACTCCGTCACCCATGGTGTCGGCTGCCTGCTGGGTATCGCGGGCCTGGTGCTTCTGATCGTATTCGCCGCCCTGCGCGGCGGAGGCCCAGCCCACATGGCCGCGGCAATTGTCTATGGCGTCAGCATTATCCTCGAATACCTAGCCTCCACGCTCTACCACGCGATTCAGCCCGCGCGCGCCAAGCGCGTGTTTCGCATCATCGATCACAGCTGCATCTACCTGCTCATAGCCGGCAGCTATACGCCGTTTTGCCTCATCACGCTCGCAAACGACGGCGGCGCTGTGCTGTTCTTTGCCGTATGGGCCATCGCCATCATCGGCATCGCCCTCGAGTGCTTCCTGCGCGAGCGCCAGCCGCATTGGGTAAGCGGCCTGGTCTATCTGCTGATGGGCTGGCTCGTTGTCTTTAAGCTGCCTGAACTTGTGGCGCTGCTCAACCCCGTGGCACTTGCCCTGCTCGCCGTCGGCGGCGTGTGCTACACCGCGGGCGTGCCGTTCTATATCGCCAAAAACGTGCGCTATCTTCACAGCGTGTTTCACCTGTGGGTACTCGCCGGCAGCATCTTCCAGTTCATGGCGGTGATTCTCTTCGTAATCTAGCGATCGCGCCTGTGCCCGCGGGCCCATCCAAGCGGCCGCCGGGCGCAACTGCCCTATCCGCCATCAACGTTTTAATCCGACGTCCCGAATCTTGGAGGTTCGAGAAACTCCCGATGGACATAACCATCTCCCTTATCACCACCCTCGTTTTGACCCTCATCAACGGCTACTTCTCTATGTCTGAGATGGCGCTCACCACGGCCAAGCGCGCCGTGCTGGAGCACGAGGCCGAGGAAGGCGACAAGCGCGCCGAGCGTGCCATTAAGCTGGCTGCCGACTCCGACCAGCTGCTCGCCACCATCCAGGTCGCCATCACGCTCGTGGGCTTCGCCTCGTCCGCCGTCGCCTCGACGAGTCTGTCCGACCCGCTCGCCACGTGGCTCATGAGCTTTGGCATCGCGCCGCTCTCCGCCATCGCACGCGGCCTGGCGCCGGTCATCATCACCGTCGCGGTCGCCTTCGTGTCCATCGTGATCGGCGAGCTCGTCCCCAAGCGCATCGGCCTGGCCAATGCCGAGGGCATGTCCAAGCAAGTCGTGGGGCCGTTGTCGTTTTTCCAAAAGATTGCCCGTCCGCTCGTGTGGCTGACCGGCGCTTGTTCCGATGGCCTGGCCCGCATTCTGCGCATCAAGAGCGCCGACGACCGCCAAAACGTCTCGGAGGAAGAGATCAAGTACATGGTCTCGGAGCAGGACGACCTGCTCGACGAGGAAAAGCGCATGATCCACGAGATCTTCGACCTGGGCGACACCGTTGCCCGCGAGGTCATGGTGCCGCGCGTGGACACCACCATGTGCGAGGACGACGAGACCGTCGCCGACGTGCTGTCCACCATGCGCCAGACCGGCTTCAGCCGAATCCCCGTCTATCACGAGGATCCCGACAACGTCGCGGGCATCGCGCACATCAAGGACCTGATTCAGCCCGCGCTCGACGGCAAGGGCGACCAGCCCATCGCCGGCTTTTTGCGCGACGCCACCTTTGTGCCCGACACCAAGGACATCCTGCCGTTGCTGTCCGAGATGCAGACCTCGCACGACCAGATCGTGGTGGTCGTGGACGAGTACGGCGGCACGGCCGGCATTATCACCATCGAGGACATCGTCGAGGAGATCGTCGGCGAGATCGAGGACGAGTTCGACCCCGACAACAAGTACCTCACGCGTCTTTCGCGCCGCGAGTGGCTCGTTGATGGGCGTTTTTCGTGCGATGACGCGATTGAGCTTGGTTGGCCGCTCGAGGAAAGCGATGATTATGAGACCATCGCCGGCTGGATCTTGGAGCTTTGCGACTCGGTGCCCGACATCGGAGAGGTGTTTGAGGTTGCGGGGTACAAGTTTAAGGTGCAGTCGATGCGTGGCCAGCGCATCTCGCTCATTCGCGTGATCGCTCCGGCCGAAACCGATAAGAAGGATTCCGAGTCTTCGTCAGAGAAGCCGGCGGCGTCGGGTGCGGGCTCTGTGGACCCGCACGATGGCGACGAGTAGGGCAAGGAAGAGTAGGGGAGAGTTATGGCAGGCCTGTTCAACATCCTTAAGGTCACCGTCAGCGAGGACAAGATCTGCGCGCATGTGCTGGTGAACCCCGGCATGCCGCTCATGACCTCGGAGGATATCGAGGCCACGGCGCGCGTGTACTACCTGGTGCCGGCGATTGCCAAGCACCTGTGCCTGGGCGATTCCGGCCGCGAGTTCCAGGACTGCATGGGTCAGACCGAGCTTTGCCATCTGCTTGAGCATGTGACGGTCGAGCTCATGAACGAGACCGGGCTTGCCGGCAGCATCTCGTGCGGCCGCACGCGCGTAAGCGAGCACGACGAGCGCGTTTTTGAGGTTGAGCTTTCGTGCCCCGACGACGCGCTGGCCATCGGCGCGCTATCTTCGGCCACCTTTATGATGGACTGGGCGTACCTGCACGCCGACCAGCCTGCCCCCGACGTGGAAGGCACGGTTGCGGGCCTGCGCAACCTGGTGCTGGGCATGCGCGCCGAGGCCGAGGGCAAGGATCCTCACGAGGCCGTCGCCGTTGCGAACGGCGAAGATGCTGCCGAGGACGAGGGCGCTGACGAGGGCGATGTGCCGGCCGACGCCGAGCCCGTTGCCGATGCGACCGCCGAGCCTGTTCCCACCGAGCCCCAGGGCGTCCCCAACTTTGACGACGAGCCCCAGGTGGCGATTGATACCGAGGGCGCGGTTGCCGAGAACCACGAGGCCTCCGCTGCCGTCTTTGGCGGTGCTGCGACGGTTCCGGCAGGACCTGCGCATGAGGGCGGCCTGCCGCTCGTGGACGGCGCCGGCGAGGACCCGGGTGCCACGGTGGCCATGCCGGCTATGCCCCAGGAGTAGGCCTACGCGTTTATCACCATCACGTACCTGCGCCTTTGCCGTACGCAGATGAGCGGAGCGGCAAGTGATGCGCTGCGGGTATAATGGACAGCATTCAAACGGTGGGCACCGACGTGCCCGCAGGAGAGGAATGATCATGGGTAAGACTTTCAGCTTTGTCTCCGGCGCACTTTTTGGTGCCGCTGCCGGCGCTATTGTCGGCGTTGCTCTGGCCCCGCGCTCGGGCGCCGAGACCCGCGCCATGGCTGCCGATATCGCCAACGACGCCTGGGACAATATGCGCGACACCTACGAGCACAGCGCCGAGGAGGCCCGTGCTGCGGTGAATGACTTTGGCCCGATGGTCGACGCCAAGACCGACGACCTGCGCGCCAAGGTCGACCTGGCCCGCGAGCGCATGGACCAGCTGCGCGAGCAGCTCAACGACGCCATTTCGGGCGGCAACGTGACGCCTGCCGCCGACGTCGTGGTCGAGAACGCCGTCGAGGCTGATACCGAGGCTGCGGAGCCCTCGACCGAGGCATAATGCGCGCCGGGGATTTTGTCGGCGCCAAGATCTATCGCAAGCCTACTGAGGACAAGCGTACCAAAAAGGACGGCACACCGCGCAGCCCTAAAAAGCTCGGAAAGATTCACTTTCCGGTCTTTACCCCGGGCGGTACGCGCGTGGTCGGCTTTATGGTCCGCCAGTCCGATATCGCGGGTATGATCGAGCGTCCCGACCGATTCGTAGCGCTCGACGCCATTGGTGTCTACGAGGGCGCCATCGCGGTTGACGACGTCAAGGGCACCTACGATACCGCTGCGGCCAAGCGCCTCGACATCAACCTGGACGATTGCATCATCTGGGTCGGTATGGACGTGCGCACGGAATCGGGCGACGTCGTGGGCTATTGCTCGGACGTTGAGTTCAAGCCGCGCTCGGGCATCGTGCAGGCATTCTATGTGACCGCCGGTGCTGCTTCGAGTGTTTTGGTTGGTGACACGCAGGTGCCGCCGACGATGCTGCGCGGCTACGAGAACGGCGCGATGGTCGTCTCGGACGAGGTCAAGTCGCTCGGGTATTCGGGCGGTGCGGCTGCCAAGGCCGCCGAGGCCAGCGTCGTGGTGGGCGACAAGGTCAAAAAGGGCGCCAAGGTGCTCGACGACAAGGGATCGGTTGCCGTGGACAAGGGCAGTCGCGCACTGGGCAAGCAGCTCGGCAAGACGCGCGGCATGTTCAAGGCCTTTAAGGACGAATACCAAAAGGCGAGCGGAGGCTCGTCAAAAGCTACAAAATAGCGACGTACCAAATGATGGGAGGCAAGCCGGAGACCTGTTGCTCCGGCTTGCTGTGTTTATGGGGGAGGGCACATGCGCCAAAACGGATCCAACTTAAACGGGCGTTCGGGTGCGCGTCCGACGGCGCGCCGCGACCTGGGGCAGCTGCCCAGCGGTCAGCGCAAGCGTCACCGTAAGCCCGGCGCGATGTATCTCAACCATAGCCGCGGCTTTAGCGACCGCAGTGCGCGCATCGGCAACAGCCGTACGCCCCGTCGTTCGTCTCGCCTGCCCTACGCGCTCATCGCCGTGGGTTGCGCGCTCGTGCTGTTTATCGCTGCCGTCGTGGGCTACGTCAACCGCAGTGTGGACGTGGAGCTCAACGGCCAGAAGACCGCAGTGCGCGTGGGCTCTACGCTACAAAACCTCATCGACGACCAGGAGTTGACTGACACCTATGACGCAGGCGACCTGCTGGCCGTCGATGACAGCGTGCTCAAGCGCCATGGGGGCGAAAAGCTGTCGGTGAAGGTCGACGGCAAGCGCGTGAAGCAGGGCAAATGGGATAGCCGCGAACTTGAGGGTGGCGAGAAGGTGACGGTCAAGGATGGCCGTAACATCTACGAGAAGCACGAGGTTCAGGCTACGGTTATCGAGCCCAAGCTCAAGGTCGAAGGCACGGGCGCTATCGAGTATGTGCAGACGTGGGGTGTCCAGGGCCGCTCCGAGGTGTGGGTTGGTGAGCAGTCGGGCAAGACGCAAGACCGCGGCGAGGTTGTGCCCGCCACCGATTGCGTTGTTGCGTGCGCCAGCGTGGCGCCCAAGGGCAACAAAAAGTACGTGGCACTGACGTTTGACGAGGGTCCGAGCGGCGCCACCAAACAGATCTTGCAGGTGCTCAAGGAAAAGGGCGTCACCGCGACGTTCTTCCTTTCGGGCGATGCGGCCGAGGCCTCGCCTGCCACGGCCAAGGCGATTGTCGACGCCGGGTGCGAGATCGGATCCAACAGCTACAGCGACGATTCGCTCAAGGGTCAGGACCGTGAGGCGGTACGCGAACAGATCACGAAAGGCACCGATGCGATTAAGTCGGCGACCGGCGTGAAGACGATGCTGCTGCGTGCTCCCTACGCTGCCTTTGACGAGCAAAACTGGATTGATGCGATGGACCTGGTCTCCGCCGTGGTCTCGTGGAATATTGACTCGGGCGACTGGCTGCTCAACGGTGCCGACGAACAGGTCTCGACGGTGCTCGATTCGGTGACGCCGGGCAATATCGTGCTGCTCACCGATAGAGACGAATGCGCCGAGCAGACGCTCGAGGCGCTGCCGCAGATTATCGACGGCCTCATTGCCGACGGCTACAAGATCGTGACGCTCAGCGACCTGGTCAAGACGGACACGTCGCTGAGCAAAAAGCTCACCTCGCTGACGAAGGTCACCATGCCCAAGGACGCCGTGTTCCCCCAGCTTGCCGAGGACGACGACACCACGGAGTAGTCATTGGGTAGTCATTTAAGAACGTCCCCAATGACTATGTCACGGATGCGTCAGTGTTTGGTATGCCTGCAATGTGCAGCGCATAAATTCGATGCCGCAGGGCGATGCTGATGCTATAGTTACTGCGGTTAATGAGGGTCAAGAGAAAGGTTACAGGTGAAATCCAAACCTCGACCATACAGTCGATGACCCCATGCAGGTGCTTTTTGCGCATGCACGGGGTGTAAGCGTCGAGCGGCGTGCCGCCCGCGCATGCGTATACATATCCAGAAGCCCACGGACGCCGCACGCGCGGCCGCGTCCGGAGGAATTATGATGGGGAGCACCATTGAATTATCTGAGTGAGATGCTCAAATTGCCGGTCTTGGACGTCGATGGCGAAAAGCTCGGCGTGGTGAACGATTTTGGTATTGCTACCGGCGAAGTTTTTCCGCACGTGACGTCGCTCGCGTTCCGCGGACCCGGCAAGACGCCGTTTATGATCAGCTGGCGCAAATGGGTCGACCGTATCGACGAGACGGGTGTACACCTTAAGACGTCGGCCACCGAAATCCGTTTTTCGTACCTGCAGCCGACCGAACTCTTGCTTGCCCGCGACGTGCTCAACAAGCAGATCGTCGACACGCAGGGCATGAAAGTCGTGCGCGTAAACGACATCAAGTTTTCCATGTCGGGCGAAAATCAGCTGCGCCTGCTGGGCGCCGAAGTGGGCGCCCGCGGTCTGCTACGCGCGATCAGCCCCGCACTCGAGCATATCGTCGAAGGCTTTATGAAGCACCTGGGCAAGCCGCTCAGTGAGGACATCATCGCTTGGTCCTACATGGACCTGCTCGATCGCTCGACCAAGAACATTCAACTCTCGGTGTCGCATAAGACGCTCGGCGAGCTGCACCCTGCCGACATCGCCGACATTATCGAGCAGCTCGACCCGCGCCTGCGTGCGCAGGTGTTTGCACAGCTCGATACTGCCCAGGCCGCCGAGGCCATCTCGGAGTTCGATGACGACGAGCTTATGACCGAGATGCTCGAGGGCCTGTCCGACACGGACGCATCGTCGATGCTGGCCATGATGGACCCGGACGACGCCGCCGACCTGATCGACGAGCTCGATTACGAGAAGGCCGAGAAGCTCCTGCGCCTGATGGGCGTCAAGGAGGAGAAGGCGATTCGTAACCTGCTGGGCTATGAGGACAACACCGCCGGCCGCATCATGACCTCGGAGTTTGTCTCGCTGCCCGCCACGGCGACGGTCGGCGATGCCATCGAGGCGATTCGCAAACTCGATGAGGACTTCGAGAGCGTCTACTACGTCTATACCGAGGATCCGAGCGGCATGCTGACCGGCGTGCTTTCGCTGCGCACGCTGATCGTAGCCGACCGCGACGCCACGCTGGGTCAGCTGGCCTATCGCGACCTGGTCTATGTGTCGCCCGACGAGGACCAGGAAGACGTGACGGACGAGATGACCAAGTACGACCTGGTTGCCATCCCTGTCTGCGACGAGAACCGTCATATCCTGGGTATCGTGACCTTCGACGACGCCATGGACGTTATCGCCGAGGAGCATCAGGAGGACCTGCAGATCGCCGGTGTCGGCTCGGGCGATAGCGCATCGGACGACTCGACGAACGTGCTCAGCTGGTTCGTGCATCGTCAGTACTGGGTCGTCGTGTGGGGCATCGCCTCGTGCATTATGGCGACGGTGCTGGGGACGGCGCTGGGCTCCGCGCATCTGGTGGTGTTCCCCATGTGCGCCATGCCGCTCGTGCTGCTGGCGGCCTCGCGCATGGTGTCGTTCGTCAAGAACTACTTCCTCGAGTACGACGGTCACGACGACGAGCCCAAACCGTACCTGGGATTTTTCTTCCAGAGCACGGGTATGGGCCTGATCCTTTCGCTTGTTACTTACCTGTGCGCGCAGCTGGTGCGCACTGCCGCGTTCCCCGATGCGCCCATGTTTGAGGAGCAACTCTTTACCGGGTGCTTTAATATCGCTGCCATCATTTGCCTGGTTGGCAACATGAGCGCCGTGATTTACCTGATGGTGCTGTTCTGGCGTGACGAGCATGACCTCAACACGTCGGGCACCGCCATGAACGTTATTGCCGTCATGATCTCGTGCGTAGCGTACTGCGCCGCTGCGGTGCTGCTCACCATGTCGGTCATGGGTTAGGTGGTCGCGTGCAAAATACCAAGCAAAAGTCGGGCACCAAGCAAAAGTTGACCATCGCGGCCATCTTTGGCGCTATGGGTCCCGGTCTGCTGGCGGCGCTTTCGGGCAATGACGCCGGCGGCATTGCAACGTATTCCAGCGCGGGCGCCAGCTATGGCTACAAGATGCTCTGGATGCTTCCCGTCATGACTGTGCTGCTCATCGTGACGCAGGAGACCGCGGCGCGCTGCGGCTGCGTCACGGGCAAGGGCCTGGCATCGCTCATTCGCGAGCGCTTTGGCGTGCGCAAGAGTGTACTTGCTATGGCGGCGCTGTTGATCGCCAACACGGCTGTGACCATTTCGGAGTTTGCGGGCATCGCCAGCGGCCTTGCTCTCTTTGGCGTGCCGGCGAGCATCTCGGTGCCGTTGGTGGCGCTGCTGGTGTGGATGCTTACCATGTCGGGTAGTTTCCAGCGCATCGAGAAGATTCTGCTGCTGGTGAGCTGCGTGTTCGTGACTTATATTGTCGCCGCGTTTATGGCTGGCCCCAACTGGGGTGAGGTCGCGGTCGACCTGGTCGTGCCTAACATTCAAAATGATCCCAGCTACGTGTCGCTCGTGGTCGCAACGATCGGTACCACCATCGCGCCGTGGATGATTTTCTTGGCGCAGAACAACGTGGTCGATAAGAACGCGGGCGAGGACGATATCGTGCTGCAGCGCATCGATACCGTGAGCGGCTCGCTTGCCGCCGATGTCATTGCCGGCTTTATTATCATCACGACCGGTACGGTGTTGTTCCCGGCGGGCATTCAGATTAGCGATGCTGCCGATGCTGCCCGTGCGCTGGAGCCTATTGCGGGTCAGTGGTCCACGGTACTGTTTGCCTCGGGCCTGGTCGCGGCGAGCTTCTTGGCTGCCTGCGTGCTGCCGGGCGTTACGTCGAGCGCTATCTGCGAGGCATTTGGCTGGGAGCGCGGTGCCGACCGCAGCTGGGACGAGGCCCCGGTCTATCGCGGCATCATTACGGCCATCATCGGTATCTCTGCCGTGCTGGTGCTTATGCCCGGCGTCGATCTGTTCCAGATTATGATGACCTCACAGGTCATCAATGGCGTGCTACTGCCCGTGGTTCTGGTGTTCCAGGTGGTTATCGCAGCCGACCGTCACATTATGGGTGCCAACCGCAACGGTCGCGTGTGGAACATGCTCACTTGGGCGACTATCGCCGTGATTACGGTGCTCACGGTCGTCATGTTTGTCCTGCAAGCGATGGGCTACAGCGCTTAACGCCCACTTTTGCTTCCGAACAGGCCGCAGCGATGGGCTGCGGCCTGTTTTTTGTCTGCTATAGGGTGTTAGTTATATAGCAATGGACAAAAAATGCCAAATATGAGTACTGTTGCTAAGTGAATAGCATTTACATCCTAAAAGATAATGAACATAGCCTTTAGTATGTTCATTAAAATTGGCTCCAATACGCCTTAAACCAGTCAGGTTGGCTGCTTTAGGGGGTTGTAGGGGTCGCTCGGACGTCATTTTGGGTGGTTTTGCCTGCTACTAAAATGGTAACAGTACTCATATTTGCCCTTTTTTGCCCACAGACCTTTGAGGGTGCGGCGAAAAGGGCTTGTTTTGATTGTTTGGGGCAGGCACGAGGCGCGGAAACGATGTCTGGAGCGACGGAGCGGCCTGGAATTCATCCGTAGAGGTCTTCATTGGCTGCGCCAGGAGTGTCCCTAACTGCCGGAGGGGGTGTCTGCCGTGGCAGACACCCCCTCCGGATGTGGGAAGTTTGCGCTGCAGGTTACTTGTCGGTTCCCAGCTTGTGCGGCTTGAGAGCGAGCGCATTGACGAGTGCGTCGGTGGCAGACTTGACGGCTGCCGGCTGCGGATCGTTGACGTGATCCTCAGGGTGTACGGGCAGGTCCTTCTTGACGGCATCGTGGATCAAGTTGAGGTACTCAGTCACGCCAGTGGTCGATAGGTGCGTGCCATCGCCATCGAACAGGTCGTTGCGGTTGGCACTGTATCCGTACCAGTCGATAACGCGCACGTTCTTGTAGCGCGTAGCGGCGTTGGCGATGGCCTGGTTGGTAGAGCCAACCCACGGCTGCGGGCTGCGCGTGTTCACAAACACCACCATACGCTTATCTCCCGCATCGGCCATGATGGCGTCGATCTGGTCGTCGGTTACCAAGCCGTTGGTGCCCAGGGCAAAGACCACGATCTTGCCGGCAAGGTTCTGCTGGATATAGCCTTCAAATGTCGCGCGCCCCGCATCAAACTGGCGGCCCTTTTCGGCATCGATATGGCTGTGCGGGAACACGCCGTCAAAGGTGTCTACGGCACGCAGCGACACGGAGTCGCCGATCATAAGCAGATCGTAGGAGCCATCGGGGAAGCCGTCGTTGTCCTTGTCGGTGTCGTCGGCCGCCTGCTGGTCGGTGGGCGCGGTGTTCTTGGCTTCCTTGTTCAGAACTTCGGCGCCCTCGCCGCTCAGCGCAGACGTCTCGGGCACAAAGATCAGGCCGCCCAGTGCAACGACCAACACGACAGCGCAGGCTGCGCAGACAGGGACGTGCGCGCGTACCCAGTTAGCGGGCGTGGTGGTGCCGTCGCGGAACTCGGACACGGTGCGCTCAAAGGCGCCCTTCCTAAACGGAGTCTCGATAAAGCGATAGCAGCACTCTGCCACGGCGACCACCAACAACACCTGCAAAATGTACTGCCACCACGGCGTATCGTTGATGTTGGCGACCGGGTTCATGAGCAACAGCAGCGGATAGTGCCACAGGTAGATGCTGTACGAGCGCTTGCCAACCCACACGAGCGGCTCGGCGGACAGCGCGCGGGCAACCATTCCCTGGGGCTGCACGCAGGCCGCGATGACCATGAGCGTGAGGATCGAGCACGGCAGCGTGCCTCCGCGATATTGGAAGGCGGTGTAGCCGTTGGTGAGCGCGACCATGGCGGCAAGGCCAACCAGACCCACGACGCCCAACACATCGATGGATGCGGGCGAGGACCAAAAACGCACGAGGGCGCTCGGCTGTGCCGGGGCGGTCTCGGCTGCTTCGTCGGCCTTCTCGCCAGGCTTGTCCTCGGCGTTCTTGCCGTGCTTGGCGGCGCTAGCCAGGCGATTGAGCCCCAAACGATGGGCGAGACGAACCGGCGCCAGGTCGCGATCGGGGATAAAGGCCATCCAGGCACCCAGCAGCAGCGAGAACACACGGGTGTCGGTGCCGTAGTACACGCGGCTGGGGTCGGCGGCAGGGTTATAGAGCACCATCATGGCGATGGCGGAGACAGCAGCCAAGCCCAGAACCACGCGGCGCGTGTTGGGCTTGCTCACATGCATGGATACCATGGCAAACAGCAGTGGCGGCCAAATCAGGTAGAACTGTTCCTCGATGGCAAGCGACCAAAAGTGCGTGAGCGGCGAGGGGTCGCCCAGAGCATTGAAGTACGAGACGTTTTGGGCAATCTGCCACCAGTTGTTGAAGAACAGCAGCGACGGCAGGATGTCGGGGCGCATCTTGGTGAGCATCACGTGGTTAAAGATAGTGCACAGCGCGCAGGTTACAAACACCACCGTTACCACGGCGGGGACCAGGCGACGGATGCGGCGAATCCAGAAGCTCTTGAGGTCGATGCGGCCGGTCTTGGCGACTTCGTTGAGCAGCAGGCGCGTGATCAGATAGCCCGAAAGCACAAAGAAGATCGTGACGCCGAGCAGACCGCCCTGCGCCCACGTGAGGTTGAGGTGATAGAGCACCACCGCGACGACGGCAAGCGTGCGCAGGCCGTCAAGGGCAGGGATGTAGCGGGACTTAGGGCGAGCAGGCGTCTGCTCCTCGGCGGGAGTGTTGGCGCGGCCCGCGTTGTTGGCAGAAGCACGATGGGAGCTCACGGTGCGTCGCGGTTCGTTGGCACGGCGTTCGCCCTTCACGCGTTCGTGCGGCGCCGGCTCGTTGCCCGTGCGGCGTCGACCGCGCGAGCCCGATTGCGAGAGTTGTTCCATAAAACATCATCCAATGACGAGAATAATCAGCACGCCTTCATTGTAGCTGCCTGCTCCTGTGAATGCTTGCTGCTGGCGCAAGCTCAAGCGCGCGTCCACATCAAAGTGAACTAAAGTTATAGGGGGTGCGAGAGTGCACGATCGACGGCTGGCGGTGGGCATAAGGCCCGCAGATGAGGAGGTTTCCATGGCAGATCGCGGCATCGTTGCGGTGTTCGGCAGCATGAACATGGACCTTTCGGTGGCGTGCGAGCGCATACCGCGTGCGGGCGAGACCGTCGGCGGCAGCGGGTTTATCACCAACGCCGGCGGCAAGGGCGCCAATCAGGCCGTAGCTGCCGCGCGTATGGGCGCTTGCACGCACATGATCGGCGCGGTCGGTCGCGACGCGTTCGGCGCGTCGCTCGTGGCGGGGCTCCAAGACGCCGGCGTGGACTGTGACTTTGTAGTGCATCGCGATGACGTGGAGACGGGAACGGCGACCATCATTCGCTGCGAGGGCGACAACCGCATCGTACTGTCACCGGGCGCCAACCATGCGCTTGCGGGCGCGGACGTTGCCTGCGCGCTGAGGCGTCTGGTGGCCCATGAGCTCGACGGCGACGCCAGCGAGATTGCCCCGGCTGCCGGAAGCGTCTTTATCGCCCAGAGCGAATGTGACCTTGCAGCGACGGCCGAGGCGCTTGTTTGCGCTCGCGAGCTGGGGTTCTATACGGTCTTTAATCCGGCGCCTGCCTGCGAGCTGCCTGCGGAGGTCTGGCCTGCGGTCGACCTGGTCTGTCCCAACGAGACCGAGTGCCAGGTTCTGACGGGCATTCTGCCCACGGATGATGTGAGTTGCGTCGCCGCGCTCAATGCGCTGCTCGACAAGGGCGCCGGCGCCGCGGTCATCACGCTGGGCGGCGCCGGCTCGGTTGCGCTCGGCGATGGCGGTGAGCTGCTGCACATGCCGGCACTTTCGAACACGTTGGTCGATACGACGGCCGCGGGCGATACGTTTATCGGTGCGCTTGCCGCGGCTCGCCTGGAGGGCTTGCCGCTCTTTGAGTGCATGGCCGCGGGTGCTCGCGCCTCGGCGGTGACGGTGTCGCGCCTGGGCGCTCAGCAATCGATTCCCACGCGCGCCGAAGTTGAACATTGGTTTGGTTAAACGATAAAGACGGAGAAGCGGAGTAGAACAATGGCAATCAAGAAGCTGATCCTTGATCTGGATATGGGTGTGGACGATGCGATGGCGCTGGCCTATGCCATCGCGAGCTCCGAGGTGGAGCTCGTGGGCATCACCACGTGCTTTGGCAACGTGCGCGTCGAGCAATCGGCGCACAACTGCCTGGCGGTGCTCGATCTGCTGGGTCGCCCCGAGGTGCCGGTGTACCTGGGCGCCGACCGTCCTCTGCAGGCGACTGAGCCCTATACGCCGCCGGCGTCCACCGCGCTCATTCACGGCAAGAACGGCATCGGCGGCGCGAGCGTGCCCGCGTCGCCCTACGAGCCGGTGGGGGCGACCTCGGCCGACGGCAACGCTGCGGTCGATTATCTGATCGATGCCGCGCGCACTTATGGTCCCGATCTGGTCTACGTAGCGACTGGCCCGCTCTCCAACCTGGCGCTCGCCCTGGAGCGCGATGCGGCGGCGATGATGTCCATCGGCCGCGTGGTCGTGATGGGCGGCGCCCTTACCGTGCCCGGTAACGTGAGCGCGGGCGCCGAGGCCAACATGGCGAGCGACCCCGAGGCAGCCGACGCGGTGCTGCGCTCGGGCCGTAAGCTCACCATGGTGGGTCTGGACGTGACGCATCGCGTGGTGCTCACACGCCGCGACATTGCCGGCTGGACGGGCTCGGGCACCATGGCGGGCTGCGCATTTGCGAGCATGGTCGAGCACTACATTGGCTCGTACGAGATGAACGCACCCTACCTGGGTGGTTGTGCGCTGCACGATCCGCTGGCCGTTGCCGTGGCGATCGACCCCACGCTCGTAGGTGCGCTCGGCTGCAACCTGCGTGTTGATCTGCTGGGCGAGTACCGCGGTCGCACCATTTGCGATGAGCGCCGCCTGTCCGATCCGGACAAGAGCACGCTTGTGGCACTGACCGTGGATGCTCCGCGCTTCCTGTCCGAGTTCAAGACGCGTATGGCCCGTGTCCTCGGCTAAGTTGTCTTTTTGGGACGGGGCTTTTTTGACTGTTATGATTGGTGCGACCATTCGAACCAGCTAAAAGAGCCCGTCCCAAATTGACTACCGAGAGGATCTGCCATGGAGCGCATTGCGAGCTTTTCCGTTGACCATCTGTTGCTTGAGCCCGGCGTGTATGTGAGCCGCATCGACCGCGATCCGGCGACCGGGGCCGCCGTCACCACCTTTGACCTGCGCCTGACCACGCCCAACAAGGAGCCGGTCATGAACACGGCCGAGTGCCACACCATCGAGCACCTGGGCGCGACGTTCCTTCGCAATCATGCCGAGTGGTCGGGCCGCATTGTCTACTTTGGCCCCATGGGCTGCCGCACGGGCTTTTACCTGGTTGTGTTTGGCGAGGTGACGAGCGAGGAGATCCTGCCGCTCGTGCGTGAGCTGTTCGAGTTTGTCGCCGGCTTTGAGGGCGATGTCCCCGGTGCCGCTCCCGAGGAGTGCGGTAACTACCTGGACCAGAACCTCCCCATGGCCAACTGGCTTGCGCGCCGCTACCTCGACCGCGACCTGGCCGATATCGACGAGAAGCACCTGCACTATCAGCAGGCGTAAGGGCTTTATCGCCCAAAACGCGCGCATTGGGCGCCTTCGCTTGTGCGGGGGCGCCTTTTTGCTGAGTGGTCGGGACGAGTGTTTAAAATCGCTTATGTTTGTTCTAGAATGTTCATACTGTCACATAAACGAACAGGAGCGAACATGCATATCTACTCTGTCAACGATCCCGAGTTCAAGTCCTATGGCAACGTTTGGGATAACGTTCCGTCCGAGCTTACGTCGCCCGTGCTCGAGGCGCTCTCTGCCACGCCCATTCCCGAGGGCAGCAAGTACGTTGCGAGTGCGCCGGAGCTCGAGGACGTCAAGGATGCCGACAAGCTTGGCTTTCTCATGTTTGGTGGCCGTCCCTTCCAGCTCGGCTGGTGCAACGGCCACAATACACGACTCAACTGCCTGGAGTATCACCGCGCGAGCGAATTCAACTTGGGCGCTCGCGACTTTATCCTGCTCGTGGCGCATCGCTGGGAGATCGAGGACGGCAAGCTCGACACCGCGTGCGTCAAGGCGTTTCGCGTGCCGGCGGGTACGGTCGTCGAAGTCTTCAACACCACGCTCCACTACACGCCGTGCATGGTCGACGACGGTGGCTTCCAGGTGATGGTGGCGCTGCCCGCCGGCACCAACGGCCCGCGCCCCGAGGCCGCGGCCGACATGCCTGCCACCGGTGACAGCTACTGCTACTGGAAGGCCGACAAGTGGGTCCTCTGCCACGCCGACAGCCCCAAGGCAGCCGAAGGCGGCTACGTAGGCCTCATCGGCAAAAACCTCGACATCACCGTGGACTAGAATCTTCCGTCTCGATCTGTAACATCTAGCGGGCTAAATCGTCTCTACCTGTTACAGATTTAGACAAACTGCAGGGGACAGACCGAACAATCTCGATCTGTAACACCAGGCCCGGTTTTGACGGCCTACCTGTTACAGATCGAGACAAACGGGCCCAAACCACCACAAAGGTGCCTGTCCCCATTGCGGTGGCTGCCTAGAGTTGGCTGCGCAGATAGTCAGCCATATATGGAACGGCGAAACGCACGTAACCGCGGCGCGCCTGTTCGATTACGCCGGCGTCGATGAGGCGCCGGCGATACTTTTGCGCATAGTCGGGTGTGACTGACATACGTTTCGCTACATCGGAAATGCGCGAAACGGCGTCTTCGTCATCAGTCATTGCGTCGAGAAACGCGACGTCTTGGTCCGATAGCGCGGCGAGCGTCGTTTCACAAACATCGTTTTCGAAATCGGCTTTTGACGCTTCGATAGCTCCGTCGACTTGCTCTGGCGTTACGTGTTCTCCTGTCTTGCAGCGATTGCCGATGTTATAGCCGATGAGCTGCAGCATATAGGGCGAGCCTTGGGTTGCGCGAGCGGCACGGAGGCGAAGATCGCCTGGAATATCAAGGTCGAGCTCTTCGAAAGCCCGCTGATAATAGGCATCGACATCTCCGACTGAAAGCGGTTCGAGCGTGACCTTGCGAGCGCGGTTGAGAAATGTCAGCACGCGGTCATTGAGCGTTGCACAGACGGCTCCCGGGAGACCTGCCATAACAAGCGCGACGTTGAGTCCCTCACCGACCAGCTCTTGATAGGCGGTGACGAGCTGTCTAATCTCAGGTGAATTAGCTTGGAGCTCATCGATAAGGATGAGGATGCCGTGCCCCTGCTCGGTCAGCTTGCGCGCCAGCTGCGTGAGTTTGAACTGGAAACTCTTGGTCTCCTGCACATCGCGTGTGAACTCGAGACCGGCTGAGAAGCCGAAGACGCTCAAGCTACCGCCAGAAAGTTTGGGGAGATGACGCTTGCTGACATAAGGCTCGCCTGCTTCTTGGATTTTTTCAACAATGCGCTCAAGCATATCTTCGGAGGCTACGGTGGGTGTGGCGACAACAAAACCGAGCTTGCGTGCGCGGTCGGCAAGTTCCCACAGAAGAACCGTCTTGCCGCTGCCTCGCTGGCCGAGCATGAGCATGGCTCGGTCTCGATTGCCCGGCTCCTGCTCAAGACCGGAGATGAATGTCGAAATCACGTTCCCGCGACCCACCAGATAGGACGGGCGATTCCCAAATGAGGGGGAGAAGATGGTTTCAGTCATAAGTCTCCTTTCCTTTTTTTCCTATTTTTTCCTTTCTTTCCTATTCAGTCAAATGAATTGCTGAGCGAAGGCGGTTACGTAGGCCTCGTCGGCAAAACCTCGGCATCACCTGCGACTAGAATCTTCTGTCTCGATCTGTAACATCTAGCGGGCTAAATCGTCTCTACCTGTTACAGATTTAGACAAACTGCAGAAGCTGACCGAACAATCTCGATCTGTAACATCAGGCCCGGTTTTGGCTGCCTACCTGTTACAGATCGAGACAAACCGCCCCCAACCGCCACAAAGGTGCCTGTCCCCTTTGTGGTGATTGGCAGGCGGGTATCAAAAAGTGTCAGACGGGGCGGCTGTCGAGCACCTGCGTGCGAAAAGAAGTATCGGCCTGCGTCGCTGTCGTTGAGCGAGGCGTTGTTTGTAGGGATACTGAGCCTATGACAACAGCGTGCGAAAGGATTGATGCATGGCTTTCCGTAATGACTTCCTGTGGGGCGGATCGACGGCTGCCAACCAGTGCGAGGGCGCCTACGACGTGGACGGCCGCGGCCTGGCCAACGTGGACGTGGCTCCGCACGGCCCCGAGCGCTACGCGGTGGTCTCCGGCCAGCGCAAGATGCTCGACTTCGAGGACGGCTATTACTATCCTGCGCAGACCGGCATCGATTTCTATCACCATTACAAGGAGGACATCGCCCTCTTTGCCGAGATGGGCTTTAAGACCTTCCGCATGAGCCTGGCCTGGACCCGCATCTTCCCCAACGGCGACGAGACCGAGCCCAACGAGGCCGGCTTGGCCTTCTACGAGGACGTATTCCGCGAGTGCCGAGCGCACGGTATCGAGCCGCTCGTGACCATCACGCACTTCGACTGCCCGATTCACCTCATCAAGGAGTACGGCGGCTGGCGCAACCGCAAACTCATCGACTTCTACAAGAACCTTGCGACCACGATCTTTACCCGCTACAAGGGCCTGGTGAAGTACTGGCTCACCTTCAACGAAATCAATATGATTCTGCACCTGCCGTTTATGGGTGCCGGTCTGGTCTTTGAGGAGGGCGAGAACAAGGAGGCCGTCGAGTACCTAGCCGCCCACAACGAGCTCGTCGCCAGCGCTTGGGCAACCAAGATCGCTCACGAGATCGACCCTGAGGTCAAAATCGGCTGCATGCTCGCCGCAGGTAGCTATTACCCCTACAGCTGCCGCCCGGGCGATGTGCGCCAGGCGCAGCCCGACAATCAGGACAATTACTTCTTCGTCGACGTTCAGAGCCGTGGCTACTACCCGGCCTATGCCGTCAAGAAGCTCGAGCGTCTGGGCATCGATGTGGGCATGACGGACGAGGACCGCGAGATCCTGGCCGCCAACACCGTCGACTTCATCAGCTTTAGCTACTACAGCACCCGTTGCTCCGCCGGTGCCGATAACCCCGATGTCGAGCGTACCCAGGGCAACGCCTTCGCCGGCGCCAAGAACCCCTACCTGCAGGAGAGCCAGTGGGGCTGGGCCATCGATCCGCTGGGCTTCCGTATTACGCTCAACGACCTGTACGACCGTTATCAGAAGCCGCTGTTTGTGGTCGAGAACGGCCTGGGCGCCAAGGACGTTGTCGAGGAGGACGGCTCCATCAACGACGACTACCGTATCGACTACCTGCGCCAGCACATCGCCGCGATGCGCGACGCGGTGACCGAGGACGGCGTTGACCTGCTGGGTTACACCACCTGGGGTCCGATCGACCTGGTGTCTGCCGGCACGGGCGAGATGTCCAAGCGCTACGGCTTCATCTACGTCGATAGCGACGATGCGGGCAACGGCACCCTCAAGCGTTCCAAGAAGAAGAGCTTCGACTGGTACAAGCATGTCATTGAAACGAATGGTGAGGACCTGTCCTAAGGAAGCTGAGACGCTCAACTTCATAGCCTCCTAACCAAGGCGCCCGGCGAGTATGTGCTCGCCGGGCGCGTTTGCATCGGGATGCCCATCAAGGAAGTGGCGTTGCGCGTGTCCCTTCTGGGCCATGCGGCTCAAAATCGCGGCGTGATGTGGACGACTGGGGTCGAATTGGCAGCATTTCGAGCCTGGCTTCGATATTGAGACTGGTTCTTTATTAAAATAGATTTCCAGACAATTGAGCGGCTGGGGGTTAACCATGAGGGGCATGAGAGACACAACCGCATATTTGCGTCGGGGCATTCGGGAGATTATATGCCTGGCGCTGTTCTTCTTCACGTTTTTGGCGTGCGAGTATCTTTTTGATGTGCGCATGGCCGAGTTCGTGTCTCCGAACGAGGTCGTTATTTATGAGAGCCTTGTCATCGGCGCGAGCGTGATTGGCTTTTTTGTGCGTCCCATTCTGTACTATCGCCGTCCCCATGGTATCGACGCAACGAGTGACGTCACGGGCGTTTTGCTGGTGGCGGCATTGCTGCTGTTGATTATGGCGGTTCAGGTTGAGGTGGTAATTGCCGGCGGTTTGGTGGCGTGCTGCGCGCTGGGCTACTGCGGATCGACTGCTCATGCAAATTTTGCGAGGCGCTTTGCGCGAACGCCCTGCTTGGCGCGCGCCGCCGCACTTTCTTACGCCATGGGCGTTCTGGTGCAGGTTCTCAACCACATGGTGATGCCTGCCGGCATTCCTCAGCAGGCTGTTCTGGTTGTCTGTGCGATCACGCAGGTGGCGTTGCTCCACGGTGCCCGACGCGCCAAGCTGCGCGACGAGTCCGACCCCAACTTTGAACCCAGTGCTGCCGGGCTTTCGGTAGATGCTCTGGAATATGGCGCCAAGTGGCATGACGATCCCGAGGCAAAGGCGGCATTCCGTCGCGCCGTAGTTCGCCTGACCGTGGCGACGGCGTATCTTTCCAGCGTATTCGCCGCTCTCAACGCGGGCTTCACGACCTTGCATGCTGTCGGAGCCGTCGATTTGGGCGATTGGCCGCGCCTGCTGCTTGTCGTGAGCTCGTTGGTCGCTGGCGCACTATTTGACCTGCACGGCCGCTCGTATATGAATATCGGCATGACATGTGCCGCCATACTGTCCACGCTTTCGTTCTTTGTGCTTATCGTCGATGGCAATGGCGGCAACGAGCTTGCTGCCACGATCATCTTTTATCTGGGCTCGGGCTTTTTCGTGGTGTTCTTTACCACAAAATATGCCGCCGTCTCGCTCTATGCGCGCTGGTCATATTTTTGGCCGTGCATGGGTCGCGTCGTCAACAACGTGTGCTCGATGTTCGTGACGGTGCCGGCAGTGGCGATTATCTCGAGTCAAAATGTGCTGGCTGCGGTCGGTGCGGCGCTCGTGATGTTTGTGGGCATTGCGATTACGCTGCTGGGGCAGTTGGGGCAACGAGCCGATGATGCCGCGATGCGGGACGGACTGCCGCTTGCCACCGACGATCTTGGTGGGGATCTTGCGCCCACATGCTCCGACCCCGAGCCCGTGGAGGCAGCGGAGCTCACGTCCGATGAACGCCTTGATGCCTTCGTCGCCACCTTTGGGCTTACAGAGCGCGAGCGCGATATTCTTGAGGCCTTGGTCGTTTCGGACCAGAGCGTTCAGGACATCGCCACAACGCTCTTCCTTTCGCGCTCCACGCTCTATCGTCACATTTCCTCGATTAACAAAAAGACCGGTACCGCCTCGCGCGTGGCCCTTATCAACTTCTTCTGGTCCTGGACGCCCAAGGACTAGCTAATCTCCCAATAAGTTGCGGTGGAATAGTCCCTAAATTAAAGTCACGGGGCTTTAAACAGGAACTATTTCACCGCAACTGCTGGGGGGATAGACTGCGGCGGCGGCAGAGGCAACGGCAGCGGCGTTGGCAGCTGTGGTAGTGGCAACGGCAGCTGGCAGGGTGTTTTCCGTCTACTTGCTACAGCAGCTCGCCGTGGCGGGCAATGTAGCGGCGCTTTGCCAGCTGGGTGAGCGCGATATAGGCGGTAACGATGCCAATGAGCAGCCCAAAAAAGCTCGTGGGCAGCGGCATGAGGCCGAGCGCATCGGCGATGGGGCTTGCCGGCAGCCAGGTGACGAGCGCCAGGCCCAGCACGGTAAGAACGCACAATGCGGGCGCGGCGTGGTCGCGCGGGCTCGGCAGATGCGGGGAGCGCAACATGTGGACCACGAGTGTCTGCGACCACATGGACTCGACAAACCAGCCGCTCTGGAAGAGCGCAGCAAAGGTCGCCATACCCGCGACGTCGCCCGCGGCGGCAAGCTCGGACCAGCTTGCGTCCACGGCGGCGGGGCACACGACAAAGAAGAGCGCGGCGAAGGTCACGATGTCAAACAGCGAGCTCACGGGGCCCAGCTCGAGCATAAAGCCCTTGATGGACGCGGCGTCCCAGGCACGCGGGCGGGCAGTCCAAGCGTCATCGACGGTGTCCCACGGCAGTGCGATGCACACGATCTCGTAGACCAGCGACAGCAGAACCAGCTGCAGGGCGCTCATGGGCAAAAACGGCAAGAACAGGCTCGCGACGGTCACGGACAGCACATTGCCAAAGTTGGAGCTCACCGTGGTCTTGAGGTACTTGAGCATGTTGCCGTAAGTGCGGCGGCCTTCGATGATGCCGCGCTCGAGCACGCCCAGGTCCTTCTGAAGCAAGATGATATCGGCGGATTCCTTGGCAATATCGACGGCCGAATCGACCGAGATGCCGCAATCGCTCGCACGCATGGCGGCGGCGTCGTTGATGCCGTCGCCCATAAAGCCCACGGTGTGGCCGAGCAGCTCGCGCATGACGCGCACCAGGCGCGCCTTTTGCAGCGGCGAGAGCTTGGCGAAGAGATGGGTCTTCTCGGCGCGCTCGGCAAGTTCGGCGTCATCGAGCGCATCGATCTCGGAGCCGAGCAAGACGTTGCTCGCATCGATACCAATCTGCTCGCAGACGGTGGCGGCGACGCGGTCGTTGTCGCCGGTTAGGACCTTGACCGCCACGCCCTTGGCCTCGAGGGTGGCGACGGCGCCCGCGGCACTTGCTTTGGGCGGATCGAGGAAGGCCAAAAAGCCCATCAGCACCATGTCGCACTCGTCGGCGATGCCAAACTCGCCCACGCAGCGCGGATTGGTCTTCTGCGCCACGGCAATTACGCGTAGGCCCTCGGCGTTAAGTCCGGCGATCTGCTTGCGAATCTGGGCGAGCTTCTCGTCGGTGAGCGGCTGAGCGATGCCATCGATCTCGACAAAGGAGCAGATCTCGAGCATTTCCTCGGCAGCGCCCTTGGTAACCATCTGGGTTTTGCCTTGGGCGTCGGCGACAACTACGCTCAGGCGACGGCGCGAGAAATCGAAGGGAACCTCGTCGACCTTGGTGTAGCGGTCGCGCAGGCTCTGGCCCAGCATGGAATCGGGTGCGACGGTCGAGGGCGTCACATCGGCACGGTCGATTACGGCCAGGTCGATAAGATTTTTGAGGCCGGTCTGGAAGAAGCCGTTCAAAAACGCATGGCGCAGCACGCGCGCGTCCTCGTTGCCATCGGTGTTGAGGTAGCGCTCGAGCACGATGCGGTCTTCGGTGAGGGTGCCGGTCTTGTCGCAGCACAGGACGTCCATCGCTCCGAGGTTTTGAATCGCCGGCAGCTCCTTGACGATAACCTGGCGACGGGCGAGGTCCTTGGCGCCCTGCGACAGGCTCGTGGTCACGATGACGGGAAGCATCTGCGGCGTGATGCCCACGGCCACGCTCGTGGCGAACAGCAGCGCGTCGATGACGTTGCCCTTGGTGGCGGCGTTGATGGCAAAGACGGCCGGTGCCATAACGAGCATCAGGCGCACCAGCAGCATGGAGACGCTCGAGACGCCGCGGTCAAACGCGCTCTTTTCGCCGCGCCCGTTGAGCATCTTGGCGATGCCGCCCAGGTAGGTGTCCGAGCCGGTGGCAACGACAAGCGCCATGGCGGCGCCGTTTTGCACGGAGGTGCCGGTAAAGACGATGTTCTTGCAGGCAGAGAGTGGCAGTGCGGAGCCGTCGGCGCCCTCGACGACGGTGACGGCGGTGGTCTTCTCGACGGCCTCGCTCTCGCCGGTGAGTGCGGACTCGATCACAAACAGGTCGCGCGCGGTGATGATGCGGGCATCTGCCGGCACCATATCGCCGGCAGAGAGGCGGATTACATCGCCGGGGACGAGCTCGTCGAAGGGGATCTCGATGCGCCCGCCGTCGCGCAGGGCGGTGCAAGTGTTGGAGACCAGGTCCTTAAGGGCCTCGGCCGCATTGCCGCTGCGGGCTTCCTGGATAAACTTCATACCGCCCGATACCAGCAGCATGATGCCGATGACGATGACCGTGGAGGGGTCGCGCTGCGGCTCGGGTACGGCGAGCACGTCGATGTAGAGCGAGACCAGCGCGAGCGCGGCGAGGATGCCGGCGAAGGGATCGATGAAGGCGTCGGCGATGCGGCGGGCGAGCGTTTTGGTCGTTGCCTCGATGGTGTTGGGGCCGACGGCGTTCAGGCGCTCAGTTGCCTGCTCGACGGTGAGGCCGTTTGCCGTGGCGTCAAGCAGTACGAGGGCGTCCTCGGCACTATGGGTGGCGGCGAATATGGTGTTCTTGGACAGGCCGGTATGAGCGGCAGGGCGCGCCGTGCGGCGGCGCTTGGAGATGGCTTCGAGTACCGTGACGGTTTTGAGCATCAGCATAGGGTCCTCCTTGTTGAGGGGAGTTAGCGTACGTGTCGTATTTGCTTCAAAAAACCTAGATGTCGCTCACGTCAAGCTCTTGAGCCCACAAAGGGTGCAGCGCGCCTTTGCGGTGGTTTTGGCGATCTGCCGGTGGCGTTTATGCGTGTGCGGAGTCCTCGCGGCGTGCCGAGGGCGACATGCAGGTTTTTCGACTAGGACTGCCTTCCATGGCACACCTCCTAAAGGCTGAGCGCAGCGCGCTTTGGGTATCTCGTACCCCTTTTTAATCCGCCCGTATTCTTGATGAGGGGGTTTGACATGTCAACCCCATTGTTCGGAAAACCATTCCCCCTGACAAAGCCTTTACAGAATGCCGTGGCCCCAAAGCGCGCTCACATCGACGCCTCGCCTGCGCTAAACTGAAGAGCACGCACGCGATTACGAGAGGAGCCCGCATGGAGGCTTACAAGCAAGAGTTCATCAAGTTTATGGTCGAGTCCGACGTCCTTAAGTTCGGCAGCTTTACGCTCAAGAGCGGCCGTCAGTCCCCGTTCTTTATGAACGCCGGCGCTTACGTGACGGGCTATCAGCTCAAGAAGCTGGGCGAGTATTACGCCCAGGCCATCCACGATAACTTTGGCGACGACTTTGACGTGCTGTTCGGGCCTGCCTACAAGGGTATTCCGCTGGCAGTCGTGACCGCCATTGCCTACCACGAGCTGTACGGCAAGGAGGTCAAGTACTGCTGCGACCGCAAGGAGGCCAAGGACCACGGCGCCGACAAGGGCAACCTGCTGGGCTACGAGCCCCAGGACGGCGACCGCGTGATTATGGTCGAGGACGTTACCACCAGTGGCAAGTCCATCGACGAGACCTATCCCAAGGTCAAGGCTGCCGCCGATGTCGAGATTAAGGGCCTCATCGTGTCTCTCAACCGCATGGAGGTCGGCAAGGGTGGCGTAACCACCGCTCAGAAGGAGATCGAGGCCAAGTACGGCTTCCCCGTCGCGAGCATCGTTTCCATGACCGAGGTCGTCGAGACCCTCTATAATCACGAGATCGACGGCAAGGTCGTCATCGACGACGAGCTCAAGACCGCCATCGACGCCTACTACGAGCAGTACGGAGCGCGTTAGTTACGGCGTTTTACCAAACGCCGTAACTGCTCGACGCTGCGCGGGCCGCATTTGGACAATCTGACGTTCAACTTCAAGGGCGCGACCAGAAGGTCAGCGCCCTTTCGTTTCACGTCACCTTGTCTCAAATGCGACCCGCTCGCTGTCCGTTCTCTACCTGCGGCGTCGTCTTGCTCCGAATTGGTGGGCATTGGGGACGTTCTTAGAGTAGTCATTGGGGACGTTCTTAAATGACTAGTCAGAAATGAGCGTGGATAATCTCCCGGTTTTGGCCTGTGTGCGGGCTCAAAGTGGGAGATTATCCACGCTCGCTTTAATTTGCCTGGGCTGCGGTGCCTATCTAATCGGCTCGGCGTCTTCCCTGAGAATCGAAAGATACTCTTCATACCCGTACTGCCGGTATCTCTGTCTTGACTCGTCGAGCGGACGGAGGATACCCAATTCTTCAAATGATTTGACGAGCGAGCTCGCGGTACTCCTGCCGATATCGAGTTGGGCAGCGATGAATGCGGTGTCGACGATGGGGTGCTCTTCAAGAATGCCCAACAGCCTTTGCCCGTTTGCAGCGGTCCTTCCGAGATTTTCGGTAATGGTTGCTGTGGAACGGTTATGGAGGTCAACAAGGTTTTTTAAAGACCCTACCGAGTCCTTCGCACTCTCGAGAAGACTGTTGCAGAAAAACTCTATCCATTCCTCGTAAGTGCCTCTCTCCCTTACGGATGTGAGTTGCCGGTAGTACTCGCTTCGATTTTTCTTGAACTGGAACGATGGATAGAACAAGCAAGAATGAAGAACGCCATCATTGATGAGCATAAGTGTAATGAGAAGCCTGCCCAGGCGACCGTTTCCGTCTAGGAATGGATGGGCAGTTTCAAATTGGTAATGGACGAGCGCCGCCCGCACAATCGGATCCATTTCGACTTGAGGCTCATTGATAAAGCGTTCGAGGTCCTGGAGCGTGTTACTCAAATCTTCAATGTTTGGAGGGACAAACGATGCGGTTGCAATGGTGCAGCCTGAGGGGCCAATCCAGTTTTGTGAGGAGCGCAGCTCGCCTGGATTCTTCTCCGTTCCGCGCACTCCGTCCAGCAGGACCGCATGAACTTGCCTAAGAAGTCTCGTGCACAAGGGCATCTTTTTGAGCAGTTCTACGCCGCGGTCGACAGCACGGACGTAATTCACGACGTCTGCGACATCTTTATGATGGAGTTGTGTTTGCGATGGACTAAGTAGGTCGTCAAACGTGCACTGGGTTCCCTCAATTTGCGAAGAAAGGAGTGCTTCTTTGCGCACGTACATTGTCAGATACATGTCGGCGTTGGGAACAAAGTAGAGCATGCCTTCAAGCTCTCCAAGCTTTCGTGAGCATGCGGAAAGCGTGCGATAGGTTTCCTCGGTGAGGTTTAGCTGCCTCAATGATTGCAAGGGCGTTGGAAAAAACGAATAGTAAGCCAATTTCCCCGATAGATTATTGCGGAGCGTTCCCTGGCCGTTCTCCTCGATTTGCATCGCGCCCTCCATATCTTTAGTGCCGGAAACTCGTTATTAGGCTAATCATATCAATTCTAATAACGAGTTTAAGGATTAAATAGTTATTAGAATTGATGTAAACAATCTAATGATAAAAAGTCGTTATTACTTGACCATGGAGCTCGGCTTGGTACAAGGGGGTCATCCAAAATGAACGTGGATAATCTCCCGTTTTTGGCTCGGTGACGGCCTCAAAGTCAAAGTGGGAGATTATCCACGCTCGTTAGTTAAGCGTCCGAAAATCCACACTCGCCAAACCTACCAAAAAGGGACGGGTTTATTTTGGCACGTTTCGGTCGGTATCAGGAAGTGCCAGGGACGGGGCGGCGGCAGGACTCGAGAGCGAAAAGAAGTATCGGGTTTGGTGCGCCCGCTTCTGCCCGTCCCGTGCGCAGGCGATACTCGGCTTATCGACCCGCGATGCAAAGGAGATGCTCATCCCACGAGCACTACCGGGAAGGGCTTGCGATTCGAGCCCTCGCCTTAGTATTTTGGTCATTTAGCACTATAATCACCATAGGCATGCGCATAACGTTGCGCTTAATCAAGAGGAGAAAACGTATGGGTCTGTTTGACATGTTCAAGAAGAAGGCTGAGCCCGCGGCTGCCGCTGCCCCGGCCTCCATCTCTGCTTCTGCCGGCGCCGACGTGCTGTGCTCGCCCGTCAAGGGCAAGGTCATCAAGATGGCCGACGTGCCCGATCCCGTCTTTGGTGGCGAGGTTCTGGGCAAGGGCTGTGCCGTGTGGCCCGAGGACGATCTGGTCTACGCTCCCTGCGACGGTAAGGTGACCGTCACCATGGGTCACGCCGTGGGTCTGCAGTCCGATAGCGGCATCGAGGTTCTGGTGCACGTTGGCGTCGATACCGTCAACATGAACGGCGACGGCTTCGAGGGCTTCGTCAAGGCCGACGACGTTGTGAAGGCTGGCCAGCCCATTCTCAAGATCGACCGCGCCAAGATCGCTGCTGCCGGTTACAAGGACTGCGTCGTCGTGGCCGTGTCCAACACCGCCGAGTTTGCCGATGTCGAACTCGCCGTTGAGGCCGACTCCGCTGTCGCCGCCGGTGACGCCATCGTTAAGGTCGTCCGCAAGTAAACTGCGGCATCCAAAGGATGTGCAAGGGTGGTCGGGTTTTCCGGCCACCTTTTTTATTGCACCGCGGGGAAGCGTTTTATTGCACGTTTGGCGGGTTTGCAAACCGTTCGGACGCTAAAACGAACCGACCGCGCCTTCGCGTTGCCGAGGGTGTTCATAAGTGGATAGTATGGGCTTACTTATTACAACGTGTGCCGCGTCCGGGAAGCGCGGTGCCGCTCATTGGGAGGAACAACATGAAAAAGAAGCTGCTGCTTGCGCCCCTCATGGCCGTCTTGGTTGCATGCGTGGTCGTGCTTTCCGGTTGCGGAGGCCCTTCGGTTGAGGAACTCATCACCGAGGATCTTACGACGCAGTTTGACGAGGTCAAGAACGGTGGCGACGACTTCCTCTCTGGTCTGGAGGAGGCTTCGGGCGACGAGTTCGAGCAGCTGGGTATCGATCCCAAGGAGTATGCCAAGACCTATCTCGAGGGCTTTGACTACAAGATCGGCGACGTGACGGTCGACGAGGACAAGGGTGTCGCGACCGCCGAGGTCTCCATCACCTGCAAGTCCATGAACAAGATCGTCGAGGACTTCTCCACCCAGTATCAGGAGAAGGTCGCTGCGCTTGATACGGTTCCTTCCGATGACGAGCTGTACAAGATGGCCGGTCAGGTTATGGTCGATGTGACCAAGGCCACCGAGCCCAGGAAGACCACGGTTATCTTCAAGTACACCTGCAACGACGACGGCGAGTGGTCTGCCGACGACTCCGTCAACTCCGAGATGATGGATGCAATGCTGAGCTAGTTCGTTGCGGCGTTTTACCAAACGCCGCAACTGCTCGACGCTGCGCGGGCACCAGAGCGACAACTTTTCATTCAAAGAGGGCGGCATGACCAGAAGGTCTATGCCGCCCTCTTTTCATGCCAATCTGTTCGCTCTGGTGCCCGCTCGCTGTCCGTCCTCTACCTGCGGCGTTGCCATTGTTAGGGTAGTCGTTGGGGCGTTCTTGTCTGACTAGTCGTTTAAGAACGTCCCCAACGACTACTTTCCGCGCAACAGCATTGCGGCGGCTGGGTTGAGCAACGCCAGCGTTACTCGCCCAGGATCAGCGCTGCGAGCTCTGCCTGGGTGTCCACCACGTAGTCGGCGCCGGTGGCTTCCAGCTCTGCGCGGCCGCGGAAACCCCAGCTGACGCCCGCACTCTTAAGGCCGGCGTTGTGGCCGGTCAGGATATCGACATTGGAATCGCCTACGTAGAGCGTGGTCGCCGGGTCGGCGCCTAGCTCTTCCATCACATGCAGCGTGACGGGTGCTTCGGGCTTGGGCGGAAACGCATCGACACGGCCCTGCACCAGCGCAAAGCGCTTGGAACCAAAATACTTTTCGATAAGCGAAGCCGCCGAGACGTGGTCCTTGTTAGTGAGCACGGCAAGCTGAACGCCCGCGGCGCGCAAGCGGTCGAGCATCTCGATCGTGCCGGCATAGGGAGCGGTGTGGTCTTCCTTGTGCTCGCCGTAGTAAGCCCTAAACTCGGCAAGCGTCTGCTCAAACATACGGCCGTCGCCTGCATACTCGGCAGGCATAAAGCGCTCAACCAGCTTGAGCATGCCGTTTCCTACCTTGTAGCGGTACTCGTCGACGGCAAACGTAGGCCAGCCGTGCGTCTTGCAGGTATGGTTGCCGGCGGCCGCCAGGTCCTCGAGCGTGTTGAGGATGGTGCCGTCCAGGTCAAAGATCACATGGGAAAAAGCTGCTGCCATGAAAGCTCCCGTCATTGGGTTTCAAAACGCACCCCATAATACTGGGCTTCCGCGTTGGGCGTGCTTGGAATCTGAACATCTCCAGGGATATCAGGTCACATCGCGCCGACCGTGCGGTTCCACCCTAGCAAATTCTCGGCAGCTGCTCTCCCACGAGCATGTCGAGGATGCGGGTCGAGCCCCAGCCGGTGCGCACGCGCACGGCGGGATGGGCGCCCTCGGCAAGTGGCAGCACGCGGCCGATGATGGCGGCATTCTCGCCGTAGCGGGCGGCGCGCATGGCGCTCAGCGCGGCATCGGCTTGCTCGGCCGGCACGACGGCAACCATCTTGCCCTCGTTTGCCACCTGCAGCACATCGTAGCCGAGCATCTCGCAGGCGGCCTGCACGTCGGGACGCACGGGCACGGCATCCTCGTCGATCTCCATGACAACGCCGCTGGCCTGCGCAAACTCGTTGAGCGTCGAGGCCAGGCCACCGCGCGTGGGGTCGCGGAAGCAGCGTGTGTCGGGTGCTGCGGAAAGCACATCGGCAATCAGGTGGTTGAGCGGCGCGGCGTCGCTTTCGATGGTGCTCGAAAACGCCAGACCCTCGCGTTGGCTCATGATAGCGATGCCGTGGTCGCCCAGTGTACCCGAGACCAGGATGACATCGCCGGGCTGGCAGTTTGCGCCGCTGAGCGCCACGCCCGCAGGCACCTCGCCCACGCCGGCGGTATTGATATAGACGCCGTCGGCCCCGCCGCGCTCGACCACCTTGGTGTCGCCCGTGATTATGGACACGCCCGCCTCGTGCGCCGTCTCGGCCATCGTCTGCACAATCTGGCGGAGCCTATCCATGGGATAGCCCTCTTCGAGGATAAAGCCGCACGACAGGTAGCGCACGTTGGCGCCCGAGGTCGCGACGTCGTTGACGGTTCCGCACACGGCGAGGCGGCCGATGTTGCCACCGGGGAAGAACTGCGGCGAGACTACAAAGCTGTCGGTCGACATGGCGATGCGCCCGCTCGCGGGCAGCGCGGCGACGCCGGCATCGTTGCCTTCGAGCAGCTCGGGCGACCCAAAGGCATCCAAAAAGACCTCATCGATGATGCGTTTCATCATCTGGCCGCCGGAGCCGTGGCCCAGCAGGACGGTGCTATCGGTAACGCTATGGGACATATCGAAAACTCCAATCGTGGGTGGTGCCGGTGTGCGGGTGTGCCCGGGCTAGTCGCGGTAGCGGTAGTACGCCGCGCAGCTGCCCTCGGAGCTCACCATGCACGGGCCGACGGGGTGCTCGGGCGTGCAGGTGCGGCCAAAGAGCGGGCAGCTGCTCGGCGCAATGGCCCCGCGCAGCACGTCGCCGCAGCGGCACCCGCGCGGCTCGACCGTCGCCTCAACGGGCACGTCAAAGCGAGCGCGGGCATCAAAGCGCGAGAACTCGGGGCGGATGGAAAGGCCCGAGTTGGCAATCGGCCCCAGCCCGCGCCACGTGGTGTCGCATGGCTCAAACACCTGCTCGACCAGCTGGCGCGCCACGGGGTTACCGTCTGCGTTGACGCCACGGCGGTAGGCGTTGTCGATCGCCGGCTTGTTCTCGACAACCATCTGGACCAGCATACAGATGCCCTGCAAGATGTCGACCGGTTCAAATCCCGTTACCACGCCTGGGGTCTTAAACTCGTCGACCAAAAAGCCAAAGGGCGTCAAGCCCGTGATGGTGGCGACGTGCCCCGGAAGGATAAAGCCGTCGATAGTGGTCTCGGGATCGTTGGCGATGGCGCGCAGCGCCGGCGGCGTGGTCTTATGGGCGCAGTAGACCGAGAAGTTCTGCAGCCCGCGTGCGTCTGCCTCCAGGATGGCGGCGGCGATGGTGGGCGTTGTGGTCTCAAAGCCCACACCCATAAAGATGACCGGGCGATCAGGGTTTTGCTCGGCGATATCGAGTGCATCGAGCGGGGAGTAGACGATGCGAATATCGCGCCCCGCCGCCTTTTGCGCAGCGAGCGAGGTGGACGATCCGGGCACGCGCATCATGTCGCCAAAGGTGGTGATGATGGCGCGGTCTATGTTGGCGAGCGCGATCGCGTGGTCGATGTCGCGGTTGGCGGTGACGCAGACGGGGCAGCCTGGGCCGCTCAGCAGCTTGAGCCCAGCCGGCATGATGGAGCGAAAGCCATAGCGCCCGATGCTCACGGTATGCGTGCCGCAGACTTCCATAAGGTTGATGGCGCGGTCGCCGACAAGCTCATGAATGCGCTCGATGAGCTCGCGAGCCAGCTTGGGATCGCGGAATGCCGAGAAATCGATACCGGAGCGCGCCGGCTGCTCGGCCGCCACTAGTATGCCTCGGCCGGGTTGCTGGCCAGTTGGTCTTCTTCGACCAGCTCGGACATGGCATTAACAAGCTCGAGCGTTTCTTGCGCTTCCTGCTCGTCGACGATCTGGATGCCAAAGCCGGCGTGTACGAGAATATAGTCGCCAACCTGCGCCGTCGGCACGAGTCGCAGCGACACGGGGCGCTCGATGCCCATCATGTCGACGGTGGCCTTGAGGTCGTCGTCGCGTTTGACTACTTTACCGGGAACGGCAAGGCACATATTGTTCCCCTTTTATACGCTTTGCGCTGGACGGGCGCTCAATAATCCATCAGTTGATGGTAGCGCTCGCGGGGTTCGCGGGCAAACGCGTTACGCCTGTGAGACGGCTGGGCACAGCGGCGTGCGAGGGTGAGCTACTGCGATGCAATCTGCGCAAGACGAGCGCTTGCGACTGCCGCCTGACCGTAGGCGATGCAGCCGTCGTTAACGGGCACGGTTTGGGGAATCAAGACCGTAAGGCCTGCGTCTTTAAGCTTGCGGGTGAGGAGCTGGAGCAAAAGTCGGTTCATGAACACGCCGCCCGAGAGCGCGACGGTATCGATGCCTTCGCGCGCGCAGATTTCGCGTGCGATTCGTGCCGAAGAGCGCGCGATGGCGATATGGAAGTCGAGCGCGAGCCTGTAGGCGGGCGTTCCGGCTTCAATTCCTCCCAAAAGTGCCTCAAAGAGTGCTTTCTGGTCCAGAACATAGGGGCCGTCCAGCCACGATGGGCTAGATGCGAAATAGCCGGCGTTGTCGTCGGGAAAATGGGCGATTTCGTTGTCGAGCGCGCGCCAGGCGGCGGCTTCGAGTTCTATGGCGGGTTCGCCCTCGTAGGTCGCCTTGTCGCAGATGCCCAGAATCGCCGCCGCGGCATCAAAGAGACGCCCCATGCTGCTGGTACGCGGGCTGTTGATGCCGCGCTCGATCATGGTGGCTGTCACGCTGCGCGTTTGCTCGTCGAGGCTGTCCAAAAGCCGAGCGGCACCTGGGTGCTCGAGCAGGCCGAGCTCACTGAGCAGGGCAAAGGCGTTGCGGCGGGCGTCGCGCACGGAGGCCGCCCCACCGGGGAGCGCCCAAGTGCGCAAATGCGCGGCGTGCTCAAAGCCGCCAAGGCTGGCAACAAGAAACTCGCCGCCCCAAATGGTCCCATCGGTGCCGGCGCCGGTGCCGTCAAAGGCGATGCCAAGGACACGCGCGTCGGTTGTAAGCTGGCCCGCGGCGATGGCCTCGGCCATTACGCTCGCGATATGCGCATGATGGTGCTGCACCTCGACGAGCGGCAGATTGCATTTTCGCGCCTGCTCGCGCGCCCACTGGCCCGATAGATAGCTGGGGTGTAAATCGCAGGCCAAGGCGGCGGGCGCCAAGTCAAAGAGATCTTCCAAGCGCGTGCGCGCGGCGTTCCAGGCATCGAAGGTCCCGCCGTTTTCAACATCGCCGATATGCTGCGACACAAAACAGGTCGCCTCGCCGTTCGTCCCTTCACGCGTGAGCGCAATCGTGGCCTTTTGTTGTGGCCCGCAGGCGAGCACGCAGGACGGAGCGCCGTCGAGCGCCGGCAACGGCAGCGGCTGGGGTGCATATCCGCGAGCGCGGCGAACGGGCATAATGGCGCCGTCGACCACGCGCACTACAGAGTCGTCGTAGCGCGAGAGGATCGCGCGGTCGTTACCGAGCAGCGCGTCGGCGATGCCGGCGGCAACGAGGTGTTCCCAGGCAAGGTCGTCGTCGGTCTCGATGGGTTCTTCGCTCAGGTTTCCGCTGGTCATGACGAGCGCGTGCATACCGCAGGCTTCTGCCGCGGCAAGCAACAGATGTTGAAGCGGCGTATAGGGGAGCATGACGCCGAGCTCAGGAAGGTCGTGCGCGACAGATGGCGCGAGAGCGAGGATGTCGGGGGAACCGCCGTTGCCCTCGCCAACAGTGCGCCGGCGCAGCAGCACAATGGGGCGGATACTGCCAGCGAGCAGATCGCGTTCAGCATCGTCGATATGACACAGGCGCCCGGCATCGGCAAGACTGCGAACCATGACGGCAAGTGGCTTGTTGCTGCGACGCTTGCGACGGCGCAGCTCGCGCACCGCTTGTTCGTTGGCAGCATCGCAGGCCAGGTGGAATCCGCCCAGGCCCTTGATGGCGACGATGCCACCGCTGGCCAGCAGCTCAACGCAGCGCTCGATGATAGCGTCGCTGGCCTCGCGTGTGGTGCCGACGGTCGGTGTCGCGGACGAATTCCCGCACGCATTGCCGTTTACAGCCTCGCGCCACGTAATATGCGGCCCGCAATCAAAGCAGGCATCGGGTTGCGCGTGAAAACGCCGGTCGAGTGGGTCGGCATACTCCGCGGCGCACTTGGGACACATGGGAAAACAATCCATCGAGGTGGCCGCTCGATCGTAAGGCAGCGAGCGGATGATGGTAAAGCGTGGGCCGCAGTTAGTGCAGTTGATAAAGGGGTAGTGATAGCGTCGGTCGGCGGGATCGAACAATTCGCGCAAGCAATCGTTGCAGGTGGCGATATCGGGCGAGACGAGCGTCGTGTGCGCGGTCTGGTCCTGCGATGCTACGATGCGAAAGCCCTGTTCGTTGGCGGCATCCCAACCGTTGGCTGCCAAGTCCACAACCTCGACATGCTCTACGCGGGCTGCCGCAGGCGCATGCTCAGAAAGCGCGGCAACAAAAGCATCGAGCGCATCGGCCGGAGCGTGCGCCTCGATATGCACGCCGTCGCCCGCATTGAGCACCCATCCACAAATGCCATGTGCCATGGCCTCGCGATACACAAACGGTCGCATGCCAACGCCCTGCACAATGCCCGTCACATGAATATGCGCATGCCGCATGCGACACCCCTCATCAAAACCGACCAAAAAGGGACAGGTTTATTTTGGTAGGTAAAACTTCTAAACCTGCCAAAACAAACCTGTCCCTTTTTGGCAGGTGCGCTGCGGGAAATCCCGCTATAGCCCCAGGCTCTGCTTGGTGGCGGCGCAGGTGAGCTCGCCGTGCTTAACGCCGCGCAGGCCCAGCAGACGGTCGGCTAGTTCGTAGACGCGCTCGCCACGACCCTTGAGCGCCAGAATCTCCAAACAGTTGTGGTGATCCAGATGCACGTGCATGGTCGATACGATCTCGTCGGTGTAGTCGTGCTGCACTTCGTCCAGGCGGCGCGTCAGATCGCCGGTGTGATGGTCGTAGATCATGGTGAGCGACCCGATAACGTGCTCATCGGGCGTGCGCATCTGCTCTTTGGCGATCGAGGCGCGAATCAAATCGCGCACGGCCTCGGAGCGGTTGGCCACGTCGCCGCGGCGCGCGATCTGCTCGTCAAAACGGCGCAGCAGGTCGTCGGGTGCGGTAACCGAAAAACGGACCAGCTCGGAGCCGGAGCCACTACAGTGGCAGCCCGCGTCACCGTCCGCCCCGTGCGGATGCTCGTGCTCGTACCCGCAGCAGTGCTCGTGTTCGGCCACCTTACACCAGCTTCACGGAGCCGACGGAGTTGTGGTCGGCCTCGATGGCTTCCTCGTAGCCCTCGAGTGCGTCGTGGGCCTCGTGGAGCGCGGCCATGGCGGCCTCGAGCTTGGCGCCGATGCGCTCCATGTCAAAATTCTCGGTCGCATGCAGCAGCTGATGGCTCCACTCGTGAGCGAGCTCGATGGTGTCGTCGACCTGCTTGACGCTCATGGCAAGCTGGCTCATGTTCATTCCGACGTCATGCATGGAAAATCTCCTTTTGTATGGGGCAGTTCAGTGGTTCAGATTTTACTACGCCCGCTCTGTGCGCAGCTGCATAAGAAAACGGGTGCGAGTCTGTGCGACCCGCACCCGTTCACTGGGGGCTGTTTGTGACTACCATACTATCCGTGGTTGCACTCGGTGCATCCAGAAGTCCGGCGAGCGGTGCAAAAGCGCTCATGGACGGCAGGCAGACGGCAACATGTAACAAGCGTATTACAGATGCTTCTCCAGCAGCGCCTGCAGCCTCGCCTTGGGCAGAGCGCCAACCGATCGGTCAATCTCCTCGCCGTTCTTAAACACAACCAGCGTGGGGATGCTCATGACGCCATACTTCATGGCCAGGTCCTGGTTGTCGTCGACGTTGCATTTGGCAACGGCAAGCTTGCCCGCCAGCTCATCGGCAACCTCGTCAACGATGGGCGAGAGGGATCGACAGGGCCCGCACCACGGTGCCCAAAAATCGACCAGCACGGGCAGACTGTCGTTAACGATGGAATCGAAGTTCTCGGGGGTAATCTGATTAATGTCAGCCATGGTGACCTCCATAATGCGACGCGGCTCGGCCGCGTAAAACTCAGTACGACCGTGCTTATACCCAGCCGCCCGCAAAGCAACCACTCGCGGGCGGCTCTTTTATATAATGGTGGGCACGCAAACGATTGGAGAGCGCATGTCCACGTCACAAAGCCAGAAAAAAGAAGCCATCGCTCAGGCGACCGAGCAGGAGCTCGCGTCGCTTGCAGATCGCGGCGTGCGTATCTCGGGCAACGCGTGCTCGCCGATTGTGCTGGTCAAAGGCGATTTGGATGAAGCCGAGTGCTCGGGCGGCGAGCTGGCTGCCGGCGCGGATGGCGCCGCGTTGCGCAAGGCGCTCGGCGCCATCGGATACGCCCCCGAGGATTTTTGCGTGCTGGCAAGCGTCGCCGGCGCGGGCGATGGGGCGGTTGCGGCAGGCGAGGCCCTGACGTGCGACCTGTTCCGCGAGGCGCTGGAGACCTTGGACCCCGAGGCGGTGCTGCTGCTGGACAACAGTGCGGCCGATGTTATGCGCGAGACCTATGCCGATATGCTTGTGGCAATTGATGACTTTGACACCGCCATGCTTAAGCCCGGCCTGGTCGCCCATGTGCAGGGGCGCCGCGTGCTGGCGCTCGACGGTTTTGAGGCGGCGCTCACCGACAAGGCCGCCAAGCAGCGTATGTGGGCCTACATTAAGCAGCTGCCCCCGGCGGCTGCACCGCTGTAGCGGATTGGCGCCGGTGAGCGATTGCCCGGCGGGCAAGACACGCCGCGAGATCGGCGCCGCACTTCTACATCACAGCGCGCAGCTCAAACCGATCGCCGTTAATGCGGAACTGGCAGTTGCCGTTCATGCGCTCCACGGCAAGTTTGATGCTCCTGGTGCCAAAGCCGTGGCCCGCATGCCGGGTCACGGGCATGCCGTCGACCATGCGCGGCGCGCGGTCAAACGTGTTGGAAACTAACAGCAGCAGCTGGCCGTCCTCTAATCGCAGGTCAAAGTCAACGAATCGCTTTCCTTGGGGTGCGGCGCTTGCGGCGGTGATAGCGTTTTCCAAGGCATTTGAGAGCACGCTAAACAGGTCGGCGTCACCTACGTGGATGGTTTCGGGTACGGCGGCGCGCAGGTTGGCGGTAATGCCGTTTCTATTGATATCGGAGTTAAATGACGAAAGCGCGATGTTTACGGTCTCGTTGGCGCAGAAGCGGCGTACGGCGGTGCGGTCGCCGGCTTCGCAGAGTTCGTCGATGCGTTTGAGTGCCTCGTCGGTGTGCCCCTCCTCAATTAAAGCGGCCAGGCCGCGTAGGAAGTGGCGCATGTCGTGGCGAAGAATTGACAGCTCGCGCCCAGATTGACGCCAGGCCTCGAGCTCTTTGATGGCGGCGCTGTCGCGGGTTTCGAGCATCCAGCGCTCTCGCTCGGCGGTTTCCTTTTCTTCGTATTCGCGCAGGTAAACGGCAAGGAACATAAGATAGAAGGCACAGAGCGCAAATGCCAAAAACTCAACCGTCACCACCGAGCCCGAGTGGAACAGTGTGGTGTAGACGTTGGTGGCATAGTCAAAGACGTAATAGACGAGCGACAGGATTAAAAGGATGCCCAGCTCGGTGGTGCTTTTAATCGCCAAGCGTGGACCGATGTCGCCGGCCCAATGCAACAGGACGGCAAAGACGGCGAGTGTGGTCGCGATGCGCGCCAGATAGTACGCGATCTGCGAATCGGTTGCGGCAAAGGCGGCGATGCCCATCCAATTGCTGAACTGGCAGCTCAGATAAGCACTCGTAATGCCGAGCGCGGCAAGCAGCGGGCTCAGGCGGTAGCGCGCACACAAATAGATGATGAGCGGCAGATGCACGACGAGCGGATATACCTGGCGGGCGAAAAGCTCTCCGCCGACGGCATTGGCGAGGCCAAATGCGCATCCGGTTACGGCACCGACCAGCACCAGTTCAAGCGCATGACGCCGGTTGATCTCGATACCGCACAGCGCCGCCGAGGCAAAGACGCCAAAGAGCAGCGTCGTGGCGTGGTGGATTGCCCAAAGGACCATTTCGACCGAGGAGACCATCAGTGTCTCCCACCCTCAAAGCGCGCCGCAAAGTAGGCGTCTTGGAATCCCTGCTTGCAACTGCGCGAAAGCGGGATGCACGCGCCCGAGCGCATGACGATGTCCGTGCGGTCAAAGTGATCGATATTGCGCAGGTTGACCTGGTAGCTGCGGTGGCATTTAAAGAAGACTGCGTTTTGCCCCAAGCGGTCCTCGACGCTGCGGAACGACTCGAGTGCCTCGATATCGCGTCCGTCGCGCAGGTGGAAGACCACGTGCTTGTTGCGCGCCTCGGCATATTCGATGTCGGACAGGCGCAGGGCGTGGTAGCCAAAGGAAGTTTTGATCACGAGCTCGTCGGTTGCCGCCGGGCGCATGCTCGAAAGCTCGTCGAGTAACTGCGCCAGGCGTTCGTAAGTCACGGGCTTGAGCAGATAGTCGAAGGCGCGGACCTCGTAGGATTCCAGCGCGAACTCGGGCGACGAGGTGAGGAACACCAGGCGCACGGCGGTGTCGGCCTGGCGCAGTTCGCGTGCGGTGTCCATGCCGTTGACGAGCGGCATGATCATGTCGAGCAGAATGATGTCGGCGCGCGATGCGGCATGGCGGGCCAGCAGGTCCTCGCCGCGTGTGACGAGCGCAACATCGACCGCCGTGCCCGTCTCGGTCGACCAACGGTCGATCATCCGGTGCAGTCTATCTAGAAAAGCGACATCATCGTCGCAGGCAATAATCTTGAGCATTCGGCCCCCTTAAGTAGTTCGATTTTGCCACATCGGGTACGCGCCGCTTGCGGGGGTGCGGACCGTTTGCGCCCCACGGCGTGCAACTCGCGCCAAGCGGTATTGCGGTGGCGAAAGATGCCTCCTGCGCCATCGAGAGCTCAACTATCCTCAGCTTGCCAGTTCGAAAATGGACCTGCCGCATGATTGAATCTTTATTTCAACTTTACACCTGGCTTTACAGCTGTCTTGTCAGCTGTAAAGCCAGGTGTCATACTAAAGCCCCAAGATTCGCCAAAAGAGAGGGGCCTTGATGGCACAGAGCGCGAACATGGATGCATCGGAGCTTGCACGCGATATCGCGGCCGGCCTGGCATCGGTAACGACGGCAACGGAGCGCGCGGCACTGGTGCCCGCAGAGCTCGTCGAGGCCATCCAGCAACTAAAAACCCAACGTGACGCAGTGATCCTGGCGCACTATTACGTGGCGCCCGAGGTCCAGGCCGTTGCCGATTACGTCGGCGACAGCTTCTACTTGGCAAAGCTCGCCAAGAGCCTGCCGCAGCAGACTATCGTGCTGTGCGGCGTGGAGTTTATGGGCGAGAGCGCCAAGCTGCTCAATCCCACCAAGACCGTGCTGCTGCCCGAGCCGGGCGCGGACTGTCCCATGGCGCACATGGTCAAGCGCGAGACGGTCGACGCGGCGCGCGCCGAGTATGGCGACGACCTGGCCGTGGTGTGCTACGTCAACTCCACGGTCGAGATCAAGAGCTGGAGTGATGTGTGCGTTACCAGCTCTAACGCCGTCAAGATCGTCTCCGAGCTGCCGCAGCAGCACATCTTGTTCATTCCCGACCAGAACCTGGGCCGCTTTGTGGCCGAGCAGGTGCCCCAAAAGCACGTCATCCTCAACAACGGCTACTGCCCGCGTCATCACATCATCACCGTCGAGCAGATCGTCGACGTGCAGGAGGCGCACCCCGACGCGCTCGTGCTGGCTCACCCCGAGTGCAAGGCCGACGTCCTGGCCGAGGCTGACTACATCGGCTCCACCGCCGGCATCATCAAGTATGCCGAGGAGTCGGACGCGAGCGAGTTCATCATCGTGACGGTCCGCGGCGTGCTCTACGAACTCGAGCGCCGCTGCCAGGGCACCGGCAAGAAGTTCTACTTCCCTGCGGTGCAGCCCACCTGCGTCAACATGGATCTCATCACGCTCGAAAAGCTCGTGCACTGCCTGGAGACGGGCGAGGGCGAGGTGCAGATTGGCGTGTCGGACGAGGCCGCCGATCAGGCCAAGCTCACGCTCGACCGCATGCTCGAGTACGCGGCGCGCTAAGCCAATGTGACATGAGGGACCATCCCTTATGCCACATTACAAGGGAGAGGATTCCTGTGGAAACCAAACAATACCCCGATATGGAGTGTGACGTCGTCATTGCCGGTTGCGGCGTGGCGGGCCTGTATGCGGCTCTCAATCTGCCGACGAGCACGCGCGTAATCATGCTCTCCAAGGGCGCCGTCGATGAGTGCGATTCGATGCTCGCGCAGGGCGGCATCTGCGTGCTGCCCGAGGGTTCTGACTACGATGCCTTCTTTGAGGACACCATGCACGCCGGCCATTACGAGAACCGCCGCGAGAGTGTTGACATCATGATTCGCTCGAGCCGCTCGGTCATCAACGACCTGCTGGCCATGGGCGTGGACTTTGAGCGCAAGGCCGACGGCAGCCTCGACTTTACCCGCGAGGGCGCGCACAGCCGCCCGCGCATTGCCTTCCATGCCGATATTACGGGCAAGGAGATTACGACCAAGTTGCTCCAGGCTGTCCGCAAGCTGGACAACGTGCAGATTCTCGAACACGTTGCCATGACCGACATCCTGACCGCCGAGCGCGATGACGCCACGGTGTGCACCGGCGTCGTCGCCGTCGCCGTGGATGAGGACAACTCGGTTCGTCCCGCCGACGAGCTGGCAAACGCCGCCGAGGGCGTGCATGCCGGCGAGCCGTTTAAGATCCATGCCCGCCACACGCTGTGGGCTACGGGCGGTATCGGCGGCGTGTACGACCATTCGACTAACTACCCGCAGCTCACGGGCGATGCCTGCTACATCGCGCAGGAGCACGGCATCACGATGGAGCACCTTGACTACGTGCAGATTCACCCCACGGGTCTGTTCTCGCCGCAGCCGGGCCGCACCTTCCTGATCAGCGAGAGCTGCCGCGGTGAGGGCGCGATTCTGCTCAATGCCGCCGGCAAGCGTTTTACCGACGAGCTGCAGCCGCGCGACGTTGTCGCCGCCGCCATCCGCGAGCAGATGAAGCAGGACGGCACCGAGCACGAGTGGCTGAGCTTTGCCCCCGTCGAGCGCGACGTGGTGACCGGGCACTTTGCCAATATCCGCGCGCGCTGCCTGGAGGACGGCCGCGATATCTTGGACGAGCCCATTCCCGTTACGCCCACGCAGCACTACTTTATGGGCGGCGTATGGGTCGACAAGGACGGCCGCACCTCGATGCCCGAGCTCTACGCCGCCGGCGAGACGGCCTGCAATGGCGTGCACGGCAAGAACCGCCTGGCTTCTAACAGCCTGCTCGAGTCTCTGGTTTGGGGCCGCCGCGCCGCGTGGTACATGCGTACCGGCGAGTCACTGGTCGTAGAGCAGGCGGGCGATCCCGCGCTCGATGGCCGTCATCGCGCCCTGAGCGCCGACACCCTGGCAATCGATGATTTGGCCCGTGCCGCCGGCACGCAGGCCGTGGAGGAGTAGACCATGAATCCCATTACCATGAAGCTCGTCGTCGATGATCTGATCCTGCAGGCCCTGCGCGAGGATATTACGTTTGAGGACGTGAGCACGGCGAGCGTGTGCCCCACGGCGCGTCCCGCCACGGTGGAGCTCATCGCCAAGGCCGATGGCATCATCGCCGGCCTGGACGTGTTCGCTCGCACCTTTGAGCTGCTGGATCCGCAGAGCTCGGTGCTGTTTGATGTCGTCGATGGCGATGAGGTGCACGCCGGCGACCACGTGGGCCAAGTGCGCGGCGACGCGCGCGTACTGCTTTCGGGCGAGCGCGTGGCGCTCAACTACCTGCAGCGCATGAGCGGCATCGCTACTTACACGCATCGGATGGCAGCTGCGCTCGAGGACACCAAGACCGTGCTCGTCGACACACGCAAGACCACGCCGGGCATGCGCGTCTTTGAGAAGGCCGCGGTCGAGATCGGCGGCGGCAGCAACCACCGCTATAACCTGTCGACGGCTGTCATGCTCAAGGACAACCACATCGACGCCGCCGGTGGCGTGGCACGCGCGATCGAGATGGCACGCGCCCATGCGTCGTTTACCGCGACGGTCGAGATCGAGTGCGAGAACCTGGACATGGTACGCGAGGCCGTGGAGGCCGGTGCCGACATCATCATGCTCGACAACATGACCCACGACGACATGGCTGCCGCGATTGAGCTTATCGCCGGTCGCGCCAAGACCGAGTGCTCGGGCAACGTGGACGCCAGCAATATCCGTGCGCTCGCCGACCTGGGCGTTGACTTTATTAGCTCGGGGGCATTGACGCACTCTGCGCCGATTCTCGACCTCTCGCTTAAGCACCTGCGTCTGCTGGACGGTAAATAATGGACGCCCGCGAGCGTCGCCGTGCCATCATGGGCGTGCTCGAGCGAGCCAAAGACCCCGTCTCGGGCAGTGCGCTTGCTCGTGAGGTGGGCGTGAGCCGCCAGATTGTCGTGCAAGACATCGCCCTGCTGCGCGCCGATGGGCACGATATCGTGGCGACCAACCGTGGTTATGTGCTGCAGGAGGCCCCCAGCAGCCCCGCCGTGCCCACGCGCCTGGTCAAGGTGCACCATGGCGTGGAGCAGGCAGGTGACGAGCTCACGAGCATCGTCGACGCGGGTGGTGCCGTGCTCAATGTAATCGTCAACCATCGCGTGTATGGCAAGATCACAGCCGATCTGGACATTCGCAATCGTCGCGATATCGAGCGCTATCTGGAAGGTATTGCCAGCGGCAAGAGTTTTCCGCTGCTGACGGTGACGAGCGGCTACCACTTCCATCGCATTGCGGCAGAGGATGAGCAGACCCTCGACGAGATCGAGACCACACTCAAGGAAAAGGGCTATCTGGCGGATCTGATGCCCTACGAAGACGATCTCTCTTAGCCGACGCTGGAAGCGCCCCATTTGGACAATCTGGCCTTCAATCGTCGGTCGCGTACCAAAGTACGTTTCCCTCCTCTTTCAAGCCACCTTGCCTCAAATGGGGCGTTTTCGCTGGCGCGAGTTTAACCGGCGGCGGTGCCATATTAGCTGCCCATACAAAGAAAAGGAGGCCTCCGCGGCGATGCGGAGGCCTCCTTTTTGTGCACGGTGTACTTTTGAGTGTGCAAGTGGGGAGTTGTTACTCCTCGACGATCTCGGTGATCGCGCCAGCGGGGCAAGCGTCCTGGCAAGCGCCACAGGCGACGCAGGAGTCCTCGTCAGCGACGGTGGCGACGTCCTGGAGCTCCAGAACGCCAGCGGGGCAGGTGTCGACGCAAACGCCACAAGCGATGCACTCGTCGGCATCAATTACGGGATGAGCCATGGTAGTTTCCTCTCTGTTGACCGACGCTACAGACGATGCGCGCCGGTTTGATTCGGGCAAAAACATACCACGGGAGCGACCGTTTGCAATACCCTCTGGCCGGCATCTTCATACCGTTCGCCGAGTATGCCAAGGTTTACTAAAAAACGCGCAGGTGGGGCCGTTGAGCTGCGCAAATGTTAGCTAAAGGTGACTTGAAATATTGAGCTATTGAGCGAGCTTTTGGAAAGCGCATCCCGTTATTTAGCCGTGAAACGGGTCGCGCTTTCCCCCGGGGTCGCCTCAAGCCACCCCATGCGGCCTCGGGCCCAAACCTCAGCCATCTCTACATAGATCTCGATAGATTTGCCGAGAACTCAATCAGTGCGTCTACCTGCGCATTTGTGAACCTAAACTCTCAGCAATAAGAAATCTTATATGAATTGACTTAGATTTTGTATATTCCGGCCCATAAGGGGATACACTACATCCTGAAAGACAAGCCGAAACACCGCGCGGCAGACCGCCGAGCCGGTGCAAACGCACAAGAGAGAGGGAATTTCTAATGGGCAAGATTCTTGGTATCGACCTTGGTACTACTAACTCCGCAATGGCCGTTCTCGAGGGCGGTTCTCCGACCATTATCGTGAACGCCGAGGGCGACCGCACCACCCCGTCCGTCGTGGGCTTCCGTGCCGACGGCGACCGCGTCGTGGGTAAGGCCGCTAAGAACCAGGCTGTCACCAACCCCAAGAACACCGTGTTCTCCATCAAGCGCTTCATGGGCCGCAAGTACTCCGAGTGCACCTCCGAGATCAAGACCGTGCCGTATGAGGTCAAGGAGGGCCAGGGTGGCCGCGCCGTCGTCGACATCGAGGGCAAGGATTACACCGCCGAGCAGGTGAGCGCCATGACGCTCGCAAAGATGAAGGCCGACGCCGAGAAGTATCTGGGCGAGACCGTCACCGACGCCGTCATCACCGTCCCGGCCTACTTCAACGACGCCCAGCGTCAGGCCACCAAGGACGCCGGTAAGATCGCCGGCCTCAACGTCAAGCGTATCGTGAACGAGCCGACCGCTGCTGCTTTGGCCTATGGCCTGGACAAGCAGGGCACCGACCAGCGCATCCTGGTCTTCGACCTGGGCGGCGGCACCTTCGATGTCTCCATCCTCGACCTCGCCGACGGCGTGTTTGAGGTTCTGTCCACCTCGGGCGACAACCACCTGGGCGGCGACGACTGGGATCAGCGCGTCATCGACTGGATGGCCGATAAGTTCCAGCAGGAGAACGGTGTCGACCTGCGCCAGGACCCCATGGCCCTGCAGCGTCTGAAGGAGGCCGCCGAGAACGCCAAGAAGGAGCTCTCCGCCGCCCAGCAGACCACCATTAACCTGCCGTTCATTACCATGAACCAGTCCGGCCCGCTGCACCTCAACTACACGCTGACCCGCGCCGAGTTCGAGAAGATCACCCGCGACCTGCTCGAGCGTTGCAAGCAGCCTGTCACCAACGCCCTGCGCGACGCCAAGCTCAAGCTCTCCGATCTGACCGAGGTCATCCTCGTCGGCGGCTCCACCCGTATGCCCGCTGTCCAGGAGCTCGTCAAGACCATGACCGGCAAACAGCCCAACATGTCCGTGAACCCCGATGAGGTCGTTGCCGACGGCGCTGCCGTCCAGGGCGGCGTGCTCACCGGCGACGTCGAGGGCATCCTGCTGCTCGACGTTACCCCGCTGTCGCTGGGCGTCGAGACCATGGGCGGCATCATGACCAAGATGATCGACCGCAACACCACGATCCCGACCTCCAAGACCGAGGTCTACTCCACCGCTGCCGACAACCAGACCAGCGTCGAGATCAACGTGCTCCAGGGCGAGCGCGAGCTTGCCCGCGACAACAAGTCGCTCGGTAAGTTCCAGCTGACCGGTATCCCGGCTGCCCGCCGCGGCGTGCCGCAGATCGAGGTCACCTTCGACATCGACGCCAACGGCATCGTCAAGGTCTCCGCTAAGGACAAGGGCACCGGCAAGGAGCAGCAGATTACCATTTCCGGCTCCACCGCTCTGTCCGACGACGAAGTCGATCGTATGGTCAAGGACGCCGAGGCTCATGCCGAGGAGGACAAGAAGCAGAAGGAAGAGGTCGAGGTCCGCAACCAGACCGACAGCCTGTGCTACTCCACCGAGCAGACCCTCAACGAGCTGGGCGACAAGGTTTCCGCTGACGTGAAGTCCAAGGCCGAGGCCGCTATCGCCGACGCCAAGAAGGCGCTCGAGGGCTCTGACGTCGAGGCCATCAAGGCCGCCGGCGAGTCCCTGCAGTCCGTGGCCTACGAGCTGGCCCAGGTTGTCTACGCCGACGCTCAGCAGCAGACCGACGGTGCCGCTGGTGCCCAGCCTGCCGACGATGACGTAGTCGACGCCGACTACGAGGTTGTGGACGACGAGGACAAGTAATCATGTCCGCCCGTAAAGCTCGCACGGAGGCGGCTGCCGCCGGCGCCGCCCCCGTTGACTCTGAGGAGAAGGACGTGAAGATTCCCGTAGAGGCCGCAGACGATACCGAGGTCAATGAGGCCCCGGCCGCCGAGGCTGCCGAGAACCAGGTAGAGGATTCCAACAAGGAGGCGACGATGACCGAGGACGAGATGGTGGAAGCCGCTATCCGCGCCGGTGAGGAAGCCGCCGACAACGACTTTAAGCTCAAGTTCGAGCAGGCCCAAAAGGAGCTTGCCGACGTGCGCAATGAGCTCGATGCTGCGGCAGAGGCTCAGAAGGCCGCCGAGGACAAGGCGAAGGACGCTACCGAGCGCACCGCTCGTCTGCAGGCCGACTGGGAGAACTTCCGTCGCCGCACCGCCAACGAGCGCATCGCCGAGCGCGAGCGCGCGACCGAGAAGCTCGTCACCGCGCTGTTGCCGGTGATCGACGATATCGAGCGCGCGATCGACCATGCCCGCAGCCAAGAGCTTTCCGACGACTTTAAGCAGTTCGTCGATGGCGTTGACGCGGTACATGCCAAGCTGCTCGATGTGTTTGCGCACGAGGGCGTTGAGCCCATCGATCCCAAGGGCGAGGCGTTCGATCCGCTCGAGCACCAGGCTGTGGGTCGCGTCGAGGACGCATCGCAGTACGACGAGACCGTCAACGACGTGTACCAGAAGGGCTACCGCATGGCGGATCGCATTCTGCGTTCCGCGATGGTGACGGTGACCTACGGTGGCGAGAAGCGCCCCGCACCGGAGCCCGAAGCGGCGCCCGAGGATGCTACGGCCGATACGGCCGAGAGCACCGAGGAGTAATTGAGAAGGGCCCCGGGGCAATACCCGGGGCCCTTTCTGGCCTAGTGCCATATGACAGCATGAGCCGCCGTCCGCAGGGGCGGCGGATGTAACAGGAGAGGAGCTACGATGGCTGCAGGCAAAACCTTCTATGACATCCTGGGCGTATCCAAGAGCGCCTCCGACAAAGAGATCAAGAGCGCGTTTCGCAAGCTCGCGCAAAAATATCACCCCGATGCCGGCGGCGACGAGGCCAAGTTCAAGGAGATCAGCGAGGCCTACGAGACGCTTTCGGACGAGAAGAAGCGCAAAGAGTATGACCAGATGCTCATGTTTGGCGGTATGCCGGGCGCGGGCGGCGCGTATGGCGGCGGCTACGGTGCCGGCGCGGGCGCCAGCGGCTGGGGCGATATCTTCGACAGCATCTTTAGCGGCAACGGCGCCTGGGGCAGCGATTGGGGCTCGGGCTTTGCCGGGGCTGCGGGTAATGCCGGTGCCGGCGCGGGTCGCAGCCGTGCTCGCAAGGGCGGCGACCTGTCGCTGACCGTCGATGTGACGGCCGAGGACGCGTTTCGCGGCGTGACGCACAAGGTTACCTACCGCATTCCCTCGACGGGCGAGCAGCAGACCATTACGGTCTCGGTGCCTGCGGGCGCGGTCGACGGCGGCAAGCTGCGCTACAAGCGTCGCGGCGAGTATGGCGTTGCGGGTGGCGAGCGCGGCGATCTGGTCGTGACCACGCACGTGGAGGAGCACCCGCTGTTTAAGCGCAAGGGCGCCGACGTGACCATGGAGGTACCGGTCTCGGTCTATGAGGCGGCGCTCGGCTGCACGGTGGACGTGCCGACGCCCGGCGGTGCGACGGTTCGTCTGAAGGTGCCCGCGGGCACCCAGACGGGCAAGAAGTTCCGCTTTAAAGAGATGGGCGCGCCCGACGTTAAGCATCGCGGGCGCACCGGTGCGCTGCTCGTCGAGATCAAGGTGCAGGTTCCCACGAACCTGTCCGACGAGGAACGCGACGCCATGGCCAAGCTGCGCGAGGCCGACACGCGCGACTATCGCGAGAAGGTCAACCGTTACAAGGCGACGTACTAGGGCGGTCGCGGCGCACGCCCACGCCCGCGGGCTTATGATGGACGATAACGAGACGGAAAGGGGTCAGGTAGCATGGCCGAGGACAATAGGAACAAACCGCTGTACATGATCAGCGTGGCGGCCGAGCTGACCGGCATGCACCCGCAGACTCTGCGCGTCTACGAGTCCAAGGGCCTGGTGAACCCCCAGCGCTCGGGCGGCAACACGCGCCTGTATTCGCGCGCCGATATCGAGCGCCTGGAGCTCATCAACCAGCTGACCGACGAGGGCATCAACCTTGCCGGCGTGGTGCGCATCCTCGATATGAAGGAGCGTGCCGAGGAGCGCGAGCGCGAGAACGAGAAGCTCCGCGCCCGCGTACGCCAGCTCGAAGATGAGCTGCACGAGTACAAGATGCAGAAGAAGATTACCGCCCTGGCCCCGCGCGACGGCTCAGTCAACCCCGAGCAAGTCATGCGCAAGCTTTTGGGCGCAGGCGGAGATCTCTAGGTTACGCCGTTCTGCCGAACGGCGTAACGGCTCGACGCTGCGCGCCGCCCAGAGCGACAATTTGCCATTCAAAAGGCAAGGCATGACCAGAAGGTCTATGCCTTGCCTTTTTCATGCCAACTTGTTCGCACTGGACGTCGCTCGCTGTCCGTCCTCTACCTGCGGCGTTGCCTTGCTCCGGATGCGGTGGTCATTGGGGACGTTCTTAAATGACTGGTCAAAGGGGACATTCTTGCGGCACTTGGCAGTTGGGGACGTTCCTTTTGTGCCGGCACTTTGGGACACTCCTTGTCAGAAGAGTGATGCAAGGTGCTCGTCCTTTACTTTACTGAGATAAAGTGAACGTGCAGATTCGTAACCCACTCGCAACCGTTCTATGGCACGATATTGAACGAATGTATGCTATGCGCCCAAATCTTTTGGGCAGAGTGGGAGACAGTATGGTCAAGCTGTACGAGGACGGCATCTACCTGCGCGGCGGCAGCGAGGTTGTGCCTGCGGCCGAGGCTGCCGAGCGCGGTATTACGCAGACGCCCGAGGATGCCAAGCGCGGCACCATCGCGTATTCGATTCTCCAGGCACACAATACGTCCGGAGATCCCGAGGCGCTCAAGATTCGCTTCGACGCCATGGCTAGCCACGACATCACCTTTGTCGGCATCATCCAAACGGCTCGTGCCTCGGGTATGGAGCAGTTCCCGCTGCCCTACGTGCTCACCAACTGCCATAACTCGCTGTGCGCCGTGGGCGGCACCATCAACGAGGACGACCACGTCTTTGGCCTTTCCGCGGCTAAGAAGTACGGCGGCATCTTCGTTCCGCCGCACATCGCCGTCATTCACTCCTTTATGCGCGAGAACTTCGCCGGTTGCGGCAAGATGATCTTGGGCTCCGACTCGCACACCCGCTACGGTGCCCTGGGCACCATGGCCGTGGGCGAGGGCGGCGGCGAGCTGGCCAAGCAGCTGCTGCGCGATACCTACGATGTCGCCTACCCCGGCGTCGTGGCAATCTACCTCACGGGCGCCCCGCGCCCCGGCGTCGGCCCGCACGATGTGGCGCTCGCTATCATCAAGGCGGTCTTTGCCAAGGGCTACGTCAAGAACAAGGTCATGGAGTTTGTGGGCCCGGGCATCGCGAGCATGACGACCGATTACCGCAATGGCGTCGACGTCATGACCACCGAGACCACCTGCCTGTCGAGCATCTGGGCCACCGACGAGGACACACACGCGTTTTTGACCATGCACGGCCGCGGCGACGACTACCGCGAGCTCAAGCCCGCCGATGTTGCCTACTACGACGGCTGCGTCGAGGTCGATCTGTCGAGCATCAAGCCCATGATCGCGCTGCCATTCCATCCTTCCAACGGCTTTGAGATCGACGAGCTCAACGAGAACCTCGAGGACATCCTTCACGAGGTGGAGCTCGAGGCTGCCAAGATCGGCGAAGGCAAGACGCACTTTAGCCTGCTCGATAAGATCGTCGACGGAAAGCTGCACGTGCAGCAGGGCGTTATCGCCGGCTGCTCGGGCGGCAACTACGACTCCGTGGTCCAGGCCGCCCGCGTGCTCAAGGGCGCCAACACCGGCTGCGGCGAGTTCTCGCTGTCGGTCTATCCCACGAGCCAGCCCGTGGCACTCGAGCTTACACGCCGCGGCTATATCTACGACCTTATGGAGGCCGGCGCGATCGTGCGCACGGCATTCTGCGGCCCGTGCTTTGGCGCCGGCGACACGCCTGCCAACAACGGCCTTTCGATCCGCCACACTACGCGCAACTTCCCCAATCGCGAGGGTTCCAAGCCGGGTAATGGCCAGCTGAGCGCCGTGGCCCTGATGGACGCCCGCTCCATTGCGGCGACGGCGGCCAACGGCGGCGTTCTGACGCCGGCGACCGACCTGCCCGAGGAGACTTGGGACGAGGCCTGCGAGTACACCTTTGACGACGCGCCGTACAAAAAGCGCGTGTACTGGGGCTTTGGCAAGGCCGAGCCTGCCGACGAGTTGGTCGAAGGCCCCAATATCAAGCCGTGGCCCGCGATGGAGCCGCTCGGCGACGATATCCTGCTCAAGGTGTGCTCCAAGATCATGGACCCGGTCACCACGACTGACGAGCTCATTCCCTCGGGTGAGACGAGCTCCTTCCGCTCCAATCCGCTGGGCCTGGCCGAGTTTACGCTCAGCCGCCGTGACCCGGCCTACGTGGGCCGCTCCAAGGAAGTCGACGCCGTGGAGAAGCGTCGCGTGGCCGGCGAGGCCGCGGGCGACCTGGCGGCGCTCGATGCCGAGCTTGCCGGTGTTTTTGAGGCACTGGCCGGCGCGGGTGTCGCTGCCGATGCCAAGGCCACCGAGTTTGGTTCCATGATTTATGCCAAGAAGCCGGGCGACGGTTCTGCCCGCGAGCAGGCTGCGAGCTGCCAGCGCGTAATTGGCGGTCTGGCAAACATCGTCCACGAGTACGCCACCAAGCGCTATCGCTCCAACGTGATGAACTGGGGTATGGTGCCCTTCCAGATGGAGGCCGAGCCCAACTTTGAGGTGGGCGACTATGTCTTCGTGCCGGGTATCCGCGCCGCGCTCGATGGTGACCTAAAGGACATCGCCGCCTACGTGGTGCGTGCCGACGGTGCGGTTGAGCAGATTGAGCTCTACATTGCCGATATGACGGCCGAGGAGCGTGCCATCGTTAAGGCTGGCTGCCTGATCAACTACAACAAGTTCAAGGCCGCTGCCGAGTAACTCTGCTGTACGCCCCGGACACACCTTTCCCTCGTGCTCACGCGCTTCGCGAGGGTCGCCCGAGGGAAAGGTGTGGCCGGGGCTACCGCGACGTTCTCGCTGGGTCTTGAGGGGCGCTAAAAATAGACTTGCTTGAAGCCGCCCCTGTTATCGGGCGGCTTCTTTTTGTCGAAAACCACCACAAAGGGGACAGGCACCTTTGTGGTGGTCCCGTTTGTCTCGACCTGTAACATCTGGGCCCCTATTTGACGAGCGGTTGTTACAGATTGAGACAAACGATCGCCGCCGATCATTTCATCTCAATCTGTAACATCTAGGATCGAAAAGGGCCGCTAGATGTTACAGATCGAGACAGTGGAACATCGGAGCCGAAACCACCACAAAGGGGCCTGTCCCTTTCGTGGTGGTGGGGGGCGAGCTCGATGTTGCCGTGCTCGTTGAACGACATTCTAATGAGCGTCTCTACAGAATTTCATCTGGGCCGGCGGGTTTGGTTGTTTTGGGGATGCCGAGTTTGGATGACGCGAAATCGTCAACATCGTTCTTGATTCCATCTTTGGTGTAGACAGTGACCGTATAGGTGCTGTGCCCGAATTCGCTCTTGTCGCGTGTCGCCCAGGCCTGCCAGTAGGCAGCCCCGTTTCGCCCTTTGATTTTTCCGACACGGCGGAGTTCTGTTCGCTTTAATTGCTGGTTGCTATAGATGGTTCGACCGGCCTCCTCGGTGAGCCCGCACTGTCCAAGCATCTTGTCGAGGACTTGGTTCATGTGGCGCTCATCGGTGTTTGGTGCGTAGTCGTAGGCGAGGGTGATGGAGTCGAGTGGCTGGTCGTCGATCAGATAGTTTAGCGCCTGAGGTTCAAGGCAGAAATAGGGGGAGCATCCGTCGACCTTGCCGAGCAACGGTAACTTGGACTGCCAACTTCCGGTGGGAATTGCATATTCGTAGAACACGCCACGGCAGACAAAGGAGAGCGAGGTGGCACGCGAGCCGGCGTCGATCATCCCGCAAAGATCGAAGGGCGAGGCGATACCAAAAGAAAAGGGCGTGATGACGATAAGGACGAGCATCACGATGGGTATGGCGAGAATGGCGATGACGTTGCGACCGGTGGAATGAGACGGCTTCATATGCGCTCCTCGAGACAAAGATCTGTTGAGGATAGGCAGAAATGGATATGTTCAGAGAACAATTCAAGTTTAATCTCATGGCGCGAGATGGTCGACCGTTAGCGTTGAAAACCACCACAAAGGTGCCTGTCCCCTTTGTGGTGGTGAGGAGCGCGCGGCTTCTTTTGGTAATAGTGTTAGCTGGCGATATCATTAGTGCAGGTGGCGAAGGTTTGCATTGTGGGGTGTTTTGCCGTGAGCCGTTCTGCCCGTATTGGATTGATTGTCTTGGCGCTTGCGATCGCTGTGGTTGGCGCGGGCGCTGTCGGTATGGCATTTCTACCTGCTGCGGTGACGGAGCCGTTGGTCAAGCCTGTGGCTCAATCTGTCGAACTTCTTACCGGCGACGACAAGCCCGAGACCATTACCGTTGATTTTGATGAGCAGCCGGCTGTGCTGGGTATTAGCAATTATCCGTGTATTCAGCTTGGGGCCATGCGCTATACCACGGATACAAGCCTGATCGATAGGGCGTTCGAGCTACTCAAGGGCAAAACATTTAAGCGTTGGTATGGATATGCGTCCTATCGGGCAAAAGCGAACGACATGGTTGGCGGATGCCACTCTTCCATCGAGCTGGACACTGCGAAGGGCGCAAAGTTATGTGATGTCTCGTACGATCCGGGCTACGAGGGCAATGAGGGTCCGGGCATCTACATCATGGACGGCGATGTCGCTTATGTCATGGAGGGCGACCAGACCGAGCTCAACGATTTTATGGGCCAGTGTATCCAAGATGCCTATAAACAGACCTGCTTGCCTGACCCGCAGACTGCACGCGATAGTGGGTCTGCCCGTACATGGCTGCTCGAAGACGAGATGCCCTGGAGCGGCGAATCGGGAAGTACGGGTTCGGCGAAGGAGTAGAGACCGCGACCACCACAAAGGTACCCGTCCCCTTTGTAGTAGTTCTTGGTTTGTCTCGATTTGTAACATCTTGGCCGCTAAAAGTGGGCTTGGTGTTACAGATTGAGATTTTCGATTCAGGCGTCTTCTGTTCGTCTCGATCTGTAACAGATAGAGCCCTATTTGCCGAGTAGTTGTTACAGATTGAGATAAACGGGCGTTGCTGAGCATTTCATCTCGATCTGTAACATCTAGGATCAAAAATGGCTGCTAGATGTTACAGATCGAGATGGTAGTGCGCCCGGGCAGCGGCGGGCTGACATCTCAGTACCCTATCCATCAATCACTCAGAAAATCTTATATATAGAGACTTAGATTTGTGTATAAGATCGCACAAAGCTGGCAACAATACTTCTCGAACAACGTGAAGCCGCCCCGTAGGGCGGCCGCCCCAAGAGAGGTGATTCCATGAGAATCGATAAGCTAGCAATGACGTCGCGCGAGGCACTGCAGACCGCCATGAGCACGGCTGCCGACGCGCAGGCCGGCGCGGTGGAGCCGATTCACCTGCTGTCTGCCCTGCTCGGTGCCGGTGAGCGCAATATCTCCGTGATTATCGAGCGCATCGGTGCCGACCCGGCTCAGCTCGCACGCTCCACGCAGGATGCCATCGACCATGCGCCCAAGGTTTCGGGCGAGGGTCAGCAGATGGGCCTGTCCAACGAGCTCGTCCGCGTCATCGAGAAGGCCGAGAAGAAGGCCACCAAGATGGGCGACAGCTTTGTGGTGACCGAGCATCTGCTGATGGCACTTGCCGAGGACAAGGGCGAGGCGGGCCGCGTGCTGCGCGATGCCGGCGTCACCAAGGAGCGCATCGAGCAGGTCTACGAGGAGCTGCGCGGCGATGACCGCGTGACGTCTGCCGAAGACAAAACCCAGTTTGAGGCCTTGGAGCAGTACGGTCGCAACATCTGCGACCTCGCCCGTGCCGGCAAGCTCGACCCGGTCATCGGTCGTACCGACGAGATTCGCCGTACCATCCAGGTCCTGTCCCGCCGCACCAAGAACAATCCCGTGCTCATTGGCGAGCCGGGCGTAGGCAAGACAGCCATCGTCGAAGGTATCGCCCAGCGAATCGTGGCCGGCGACGTACCGAGCACCCTGCGCGACCGCGACCTTATCGAGCTCGACATGAGCGCGCTGGTCGCCGGCGCCAAGTACCGCGGCGAGTTCGAGGACCGCTTGAAGGCCGTGCTCAAGGAAGTGCAAAAGTCCGAGGGCAAGGTCATCCTGTTCATCGATGAGCTCCACACCATCGTGGGCGCGGGTGCCACCGAGGGCTCCATGGACGCCGGCAACATCCTCAAGCCGGCGCTCGCCCGTGGCGACCTGCACGCGATCGGCGCGACCACGCTCGACGAATACCGCAAGTACATCGAGAAGGACGCGGCGCTCGCCCGTCGTTTCCAGACCGTTATGGTGAGCGAGCCTACCGTCGAGGACACCATTTCGATCCTACGTGGTCTGAAGGAGAAGTACGAGATCTTCCACGGTGTGCATATCACCGATAGCGCGCTCGTGGCAGCTGCCGACCTCTCCGATCGCTACATCGCCGACCGCTTCCTGCCCGACAAGGCCATCGATTTGGTCGATGAGGCCGCGAGCCGCCTGCGCATGGAACTCGACAGCATGCCGGTCGAGATCGACGCCACCACGCGTCAGCTCACCCAGCTGCAGATCGAGGAACAGGCGCTCATGAAAGAGACCGATGACGCCTCCAAGGAGCGTCTGGAGGCCCTGCGCCAGGAGATTGCCGAGGTCCAGGAAAAGCTTAACGTGCAAAAGGCCGGCTGGCTCAACCAGAAGAACGCCATCGACCACGTGCAAGAGCTCAAGGGGCAGCTCGACGAGGCCAAGAGCGAAGAGGAGCGCGCGACGCGCAATGGCGATTTGGGTCGTGCGTCCGAGCTGCGCTACTCCGTGATTCCGGGCCTGCAGCAGCAGATTCAGGATTCCGAGGCCGCGCTCGAGGCGCAAAAGCAGCAGGACGGCGAGGGCCTCAACGAACAGGTGACCTCCGATGAGATCGCCGAGGTCGTGAGCGCCTGGACCGGCGTGCCCGTGTCCAAGATGATGCAGGGCGAACTCGACAAGCTCAAGGGCTTGGAGGGCGAGCTGCATAAGCGCGTCATCGGCCAGGACGAGGCCGTCTCCGCCGTCGCCGCAGCTGTGCGCCGCAGCCGTGCGGGCCTCTCCGATCCGGACAAGCCCATCGGAAGCTTCTTCTTCCTGGGTCCCACCGGCGTGGGCAAGACCGAGCTCGCCAAGGCGCTGGCCGAGTGCCTGTTCGATGACGAGCGCGCGCTCGTGCGTATCGACATGTCCGAATACATGGAGAAGTTCAGCGTCCAGCGTCTGATCGGTGCGCCCCCGGGATACGTGGGCTACGACGAGGGCGGCCAGCTCACCGAGGCCGTGCGCCGTCGCCCGTACTCCGTAATCTTGCTCGACGAGATGGAGAAGGCTCATCCTGATGTCTTCAACGTGCTGTTGCAGGTGCTCGACGACGGCCGTCTGACCGATGGCCAGGGTCGTCAGGTGTCCTTCAAGAACACGATTATCATCATGACGTCTAACGTGGGCTCCAAGGCTATCGCTGAGTTTTCCGGCAAGGACGAGGAGGAGATGCGCCATCAGGTCGACGCGGCCATGGCTCAGACCTTCCGCCCCGAGTTTCTCAACCGTATCGACGATATCGTGGTGTTCCATCCGCTCGGCATGGCGCAGATCGAGAAGATCGTCGACATCCAGCTCGCCGACGTCCGCGCGCGTCTGGCCAAGGAGCGCATGACGCTTGCCATCACCCCGGCGGCCAAGCAGATGCTCGCCGTGGGCGGCTTGGACCCGGTCTTTGGCGCCCGTCCGCTCAAGCGTCTGGTTCAGCGCGAGGTCGTGGATGCCATCGCCGCCGCTATCATCGATGGCACGGTGCGTGAGGGCGATCAGGTGACGGTCGATGTCGACAAGGACGGCGGCTTTACCGTCGTGTGCGACAACACGCCGGCGGCCACCTACGAGGTCCCCGACGCCGAGTAGGTTTTGGGCCATGCCTTAAAATCTGCCTTTTGAGCCGAACGCCAAGGGCGGCGGATCCGATTGGGTCCGCCGCCCTTTTTCGTGCGACAATCGATGGTGTTGAACATGAGCACATGGCAAGGAGCTATGCAGATGAAAGACGAGAACAAGACGAACGCACCGGCGGCTGAGGCGGCGCCCGTCGCGCCGGTCGCACCGAAGGCTTCTCCCAAACCCGCGCCCAAGCCGCGCGACCCCTATATCCGCGCCGAGAACGAGGACGATGACGGTTACGATCCCTACAGCGATCGCCGCCCCGAGCGCGAGCCGCTGTTCGAAGCCGACCCCTGGCGCTAAGTACCACCCAAAAGGCCACGAATAAGTTGCGGTGAAATAGGGACTGTTTTGCGGTTTGACCAGCAAAAACAGTCCCTATTTCACCGCAACTGCGTTGGGGATGTGGGTGTTGGGCGGCTGTCTTCGGGCTGGCTAGTCCTGGGCTTTGATGCTCGGCAGGAGAATCTGGGCGAGGTAGTCGGTCTCGAGTTTGGCGGCGGCGTCGGCCTTGCCGTCTTTGCCGACCAGCACGTTCTTGATCTGGCTATAGGTATAGCGGTTGCCGGTCGTAAGCTCGACAAGCTCAATGGCCGTGTCCATGGGGTAGGTTGACACGGGGTTCTGCGTCTGTCCGTTGATGGTCTGGGGCACCACGTACGGATAGACGGGGCCGCTGGCGTAGACGGTATAACCGTTGCCTAGATTGGCCGCGCCCAAAACCGTATCGCCTTCATCGGGCGTAAAGCTCTCGCCCTCGCGCACCGCGACGAGCGTCACGAGCGGCGTATTGGCGTCGTCGCCCAGATAGATGCATAGCGTGCTTCCGTTTTGCCAAGTTGCGACCTTGCCGTACCACTCGACGGGAATATCGAGCTGGTAGAGGTCGGTTGCCTTGTGGCGAGCGTCAGCATCACGGGACGCCTGTGCCTTTTGCGCGCTCACGGCATTGACGGCGGCGTCGCGCCGCGCGGTTGCTGCCTGCTGGAGCACTTTGGCAGCCGCGGCGGAGCTCGCACCGCCCTCCTCGGCATACTTGGCGGCGGCATCGATCTGGTCGTCAGTCACCGTGTCGGCCGAAGGCACCTTGAGCTTAAAGGTGGCCTGGGCACTTAAATCCTGTCCATCGCTCTTAACGGTGACCTGCGTCTTGGTGGTCGGGACGGTATAGATGGTGCCGTCGGCCGCGATGGGGGAGGCAGCGATGGAGAGCGTGTAATCGCCGGGCAGCAGTTTGATGCCGCGGCCGTGCTCGTCAACGTAGAGCGTTTCGCTCACGGAAGAACCGTCGGAATCTTGTCCGCTCACCTGCACGGGAATCTTGGAGCCAGTTGAGCAGTCGAGGCCCGCGGCATGCACGCCAATCTGCACCGACATCATGGTATGGGCGTTTGCGGCAAGCACGGCAGCCTGCTCTTGCTGATATCCGTTCCAGGCAGCATAGCCTGCGCCGCCGGCGACGAGCGCGACGGCCACAACGCCGGCAACCATCAGGTTGCGGCGCTTGGGCGACATCTTGCGATGGCGAACTTCGGCCTCGCGTGCCGAGGGAACGGATGGTAGGGGAATATCGCCCATGGCGATGGTCTCGTCCACGGCTGGTGCGGAACCCAGGCCAGGAAGCTCGCGGGTCAGCGAATCCTCGGCCGGTAAGCTGTCGAGCAAGACGGTTTCCTCGCCCGTGTCGGATTCGGGCTGGTTGCCGGCCTCGCTTTCGGTGTCTTCGTGATCTGCCTCATCCTCGGCAGGCTCAACGTCGCCTGCATCCTGATCATCGGATTGCGCCTCGGTTTCCGGCTCATCCTGCACATCAACGCCCGAATCGTCAAACGCAATCTCATCGAGTGAAATCCGGTCTAAGCTCTCCAAGGCCTCAGCGCAAGCTTCTGCATCTTGGGCCGCATCCTCTTGGCCCATCGTCTCATCTTTCATATTTCCCCCAAGCTCAATATCGGGACAACACTGTACCCAAAAATGGAGCCATATAAAGCGCGTGCGAAATATAAGATCCGATTTAACTCGAGCGCATCGTTCGGCCGCATCCTCGCGGCGGCAAAAGGCCCCCGGAACGCGAACGAATCACATTCCGGGGGCTCTACAATGCGTTGAGTTGCGCGGAGCCGGCTATGCTGCTTCGTGCTCAAGCGATGTCTGCGCCAGGCGCGTTACTCGGCGTGTGCGTAATCCACCTTGGCGCGGCGAGCGGTAGCCTTCTCCCAATCGCTGGTGCCCTCAAAGACATCCTGCTTGTAGGGATTGCGGCCGAGCTTCTTGGCACGGTAGGCGATGTAGATGATCGCGGCGACGTTGGCGACCAGTGCGGCGATCGAGACCGCGGTGGCGGCGCCGGGGTCGAGCGTGGAGTGGGTCACAAAGATGGACTCCTCCTGGAAGTACGGGAACACCTGGGCAAACATGCACCAAATAGCAAGCGTAAAGGCGCGGTTCTGGATCCAGCCGCCCTTGTTCCAGATAAAGGCGGCGACGGTGGGCGCCAGCAGCAGCGCAAAGCCGCAGAACCAGGAGTGGGTGGGCAGGCAGTTGTAGGTGTAGCAGAAGTTCCAGATATCGTAGGCGATGATGTAGACCCAGGTCATGTCGGGCCACAGCATATCGGTCTGATCCTCGGAGGCGTAGACGCTCCACCAACCGGTCATGCAGAAGATGTTGATGATACCGGCGATGCCGTTGAACACGTTGTTCCAGCCGGCCAGCTGCGTAGCACCTTCGGAGGTGACCCAGGTGGACTCGCCCAGGACAAAGAAGTGATAGGCGCTCTCAAAGTCGGATACGACGGCGATCATGATGTTGATGGCGACGATCACAAACGGCCATGCGCGGAACCAATGCGCCTTGCCGATCTTTCCCCACTGGTACTTAATGGCAATGAAGCCCCAGCAACCGGCGAGCGCCGCGTATACCTTGGCGTAGTGGAACCAGCTGTTCTGGTACACATGGGTGGGGTTGGTGAGCGCCCACTCGGCGCCCTGCGAAACGCCCACGGCGATGGCGACGCAGTAGATGGTCATGGCCAGCGGAGCCACGCCAAAGATGATTGCCGCGCCCAGCTTGGTGCGGCGGCCGACTTCGTTGAGCACGATCAGGCCAATAAAGACCATGGCCCAGCCGGCCCAGTGGATAAGGGTATCGCTACCCCAAACATCGAACAGCATGCTGCTCTCCTTTCACACGCCCGCGGCCCCTCTTCTGATCGCGGGCAGTTTGGCCAAATGTCGTCAGTTCTGGGGCTTGCGCTCCGGATACTTGGCGGTATAGCCCTCGATGTGGAGTGTCGAGGCGATGATTTCCTTGACCGTCTCGTCGGGCACATCGGGGTGCGTGCGGATATACATCAACAACCCCATGATGAGGGTGTAGAACGTCTCGTAGACATGGTCGATGCGTAGCTCATGATGGGCGGCAAAATCCACCACGGTGGTGTCGCAGATATACTGCGCCACACGCTGGACCACGTTGTGCAAAAAGCCGCCGTAGAGCGCGCCGCTGCTTGAGGTGAGCGTACTCGGCAGCTCGTGGCCGCTGACGACCAGGCGCTTAAAGAGCGGGGCGACGGTGTCGAGTGCGCCCTCGATATCACCGACGGTGCGGTTGGCATTCCACTGCTCGAGCTCGGAGATAAAACCGTCGATCGCCTCGTCCATGACGGCGGTGACAGCGGCGTCCATGTCGGCAAAGTAGTGGTAGAACAATGAGCGCGTGCAGCCGGCTCGCTTGGTCACGGCCGAGACGGATAGATGCGACACGCCTAGCTCAGAGCTCACGGTGCGCACGGCGGCGAGGATCTCGCGACGGCGTTCGTCGCCCGTCAAGCGCTTTGCCGCGCTATCGGATGCGGGGACGGCATCGACCACAGAGGTATCTGCTGTGTTGTTGCTCATGTTTTGCCGCCTTTCATCCTCTTTTGCCTGACCGTTCGCCTAACAGTCTTGAATATTGTTGACGGTTCGTCAATACTATTTTTGACACAATGTCAACTAATGGCGGGTGAACGGCATGGGGGCATGCCCGGCCTGCAAAAAAGAGGGGTGCCGCGGTCTCGCCGGGCTGTGGCAAGAGAAGGGACAACCATGATTCTCAACGGACCGGGGATTAGCTACACCGAGCCCGACATCGGTTCGGAGTTCGTGCCGCCGCTGCCGGAGCATCCGCGCGAGGCCATCGTCAAGCTGTGCGAGCACTGCACCAACCGTCTGCTGCATCGCGACGAGCTGTTGGGCTACGAGTACTGGTCGTTTGCCGAGGCCGCGACCGACGAGCAGGCCGAAGTGCTCTGCAAGATGAAGATGCGCCGTCCCTATACGCTGCCCGAGATGGCCAAGCTCACCGGCATGCCCGAGACCCAGATCGAGAAGATGCTCGACGACATGAGCTACACGGGTCTGCTCGAGTACAACTGGGAAAACCCCGAGCGCGCCAAGCAATGGGTGTTGCCCATGCTGGTGCCGGGTTCTGCCGAGTTCCTCAACATGCGCGTGAGCCAGCTCGAGGAGCACCCGGTCTATGCCAAGTTCTTTGAGCAGGCGTCCAAGGGACCGCTGTCCAAGGCCACGCCGATGGTGCCGCCCGGAGGCGCCGGCATCGGCATGCACGTCATTCCGGTCGAGAAGGCCATCGACGCCGCGAGCACCTCGGTGCCGATCGAGCATATCGAGCACTGGCTCGACAAATACGATGGCAAATATGCCGCTAGCACCTGCAGCTGCCGCGCGAGCCGTCGCGTGATGGGTGAGGGCTGCGCCGACGATCCCGCCGACTGGTGCATTGCCGTGGGCGATATGGCCGACTATGTGGTTGAGACCGACCGCGGCCATTACGTGACGCGCGACGAGGTCTACGACATCCTGCGCCAGGCCGAGGACAACGGCTTTGTGCACCAGATCACCAATATCGACGGCGAGAACAAGATCTTCGCTATCTGCAACTGCAACGTCAACGTGTGTTATGCCCTGCGCACCTCTCAGCTGTTCAACACGCCCAACCTGTCGCGCTCGGCCTATGTCGCCAAGGTCGAGAAGGACAAGTGCGTTGCCTGCGGTCGCTGCGTTGAGGTGTGCCCGGCCGGCGCCGCCAAGCTCGGCCAGAAGCTCTGCAGCAAAAAGGCCGGCGGACAGGTGCCCGAGTATCCGCGCCAGGAGCTGCCCGACGCCACCAAATGGGATCACACCAAGTGGTCGCCCAACTACCGCAACGACAACCGTATCGAGACGCATGAGTCCGGCACCGCTCCCTGCAAGACGGCCTGCCCCGCGCACGTTGCCGTTCAGGGCTATTTGAAGCTCGCGGCTCAGGGTCGCTATGACGAGGCGCTGGCGCTCATCAAGCGCGAGAACCCGCTGCCCGCTATCTGCGGCCGTGTGTGCAACCGCCGCTGTGAGGATGCCTGCACCCGCGGCCGTGTGGATGCCGCCGTGGCTATCGACGAGGTCAAGAAGTTCATCGCCCAGCGCGATCTGGATGCCGCGACCCGCTACGTCCCGCCCGTGGTGACCCCGACGCGTGCCGGCGGCTTCGACCAGAAGATCGCCATCATCGGTGCCGGTCCGGCCGGCCTGTCCTGCGCTTTCTACCTGGCCGAGAAGGGCTACAAACCTGTCGTGTTCGAGAAGAACGAGCGCCCGGGCGGCATGCTCACCTACGGCATTCCCAGCTTTAAGCTGCAGAAGGACGTCATTGAGGCCGAGGTCGAGGTCATTCGCCTGATGGGCGCCGAGTTCCGCTATGGCGTGGAAGTCGGTCGCGACGTGACGCTCGACGAGCTGCGCGCGCAGGGCTTTAAGGCCTTCTACGTTGCCATTGGCTGCCAGGGCGGCCGCCTTGCCGGCATTCCGGGCGAGGATGCCGAGGACGTGACCGTGGCCGTCGACTTCCTTCGCGAGGTTAACAGCGGCAAGATCGATACCCTGTCCGGCCGCACCATTGTAGTGGGCGGCGGCAACGTGGCCATCGACGTTGCCCGCAACGCCTGCCGTTTGGGTTCCGAGCACGTTGAGATGTTCTGCCTGGAGAGCGAGGCTCAGATGCCCGCCAGCGAGGAGGAGCGTCGCGAGGCCGTTGAGGACGGCGCTCACATCAGCTGCGGCTGGGGCCCCAAGGAGATTCACCTAGACGAGGCCGGTCATGTGTGCGGTATCACCTTCAAGCGCTGCACGCGTGTCTTTGACGACGAGGGCCGTTTTGCGCCCGAGTACGACGAGAGCGATCTGCGCCGTGTCGATGCCGACCGTGTCGTCATGTCGATTGGCCAGTCCATTGTGTGGGGCGACCTGCTGGCTGGCTCCAAGGTGGAGCTCGGCCGCGGCCAGGGTGCCCTTGCCGATCCCCAGACCTACCAGACCGCCGAACCCGACATCTTTGTGGGTGGTGACGTCTACACTGGCCCCAGCTTTGCCATCGACGCTATCGCCGCCGGCCACGAGGCCGCGGTGTCCATCCATCGCTTTGTGCAGCCGGGCTCCACGCTCACCATCGGCCGCAATCAGCGCCGCTACACCGCGCTCGACCGCGACGACGTTGTGCTCGAGAGCTACGACAACGCGAGCCGCGAGGTTGCCCACGTGGACCGCGAACGCGAGAAGGCTGCGCCGTTTAGCGAGTATGTTGAGACCTTTACCGAGGAGCAGGTGCGCGCCGAGACCGCCCGCTGCCTGGGCTGCGGCGCCTCGATCGTCGACCCCAACAAGTGCATCGGCTGCGGCCTGTGCACCACCAAGTGCGCGTTTGACGCTATCCATCTGGATCGCGACCGCCCCGAGTGCTCCACGATGGTCAAATACGAGCAAAAGCTCCCAAGCCTGGGCAAGTACGCGCTCAAGCGCGCCATCAAGATTAAGTTCGGTCGCAAGTAAGTAGCCATAACGGGAACGGCGGAAGAAAAAGTGCATGAATTGGGGATCGTTTACCACATCATTCGCGATGTCGAGAATGTGGCGCGCGCTCATGGCGTGCGTCGCGTTTCGAGCGTAACGTTGCTGTTGGGCGAGGTCTCGGGCGTCGTTCCCGACTTGCTGCTCGACGCTTGGCGCTGGGCAGCAGATAAAAAGCCTATCGCGCAGGGCGCGGAGCTTGTTGTGGAGCCCGTCGAGGCTGTGACGCATTGCGAGGCATGTGGCCGCGACTACGCGACGGTCGAGCACGGCAAGACCTGTCCTCATTGCGGTAGCGGCGAGACATACCTGCTGCAGGGCCAAGAGGTCATGATCAAACAGATCGAGACCCCCGAAGAGGATCCGGCAGACGCTGCTCCTGACGGCCTCTCCGACGCCCCCGATGCCGTCGACGCCGCCAACCCCCTCCACATCGCCTAGGATTCCCTATAAGTTGCGGTGAAATAGTTCCTAGATTCAGCCTTCTGGCTCTTAAACAAGAACTATTCCACCGCAACTATTTTGAGTGGTTTCATAGACCATAAGTCACGAAAATAGTCAAGCCATGTCTGTTTAAACAAAATAGCGGCAGTACAAGCGCATTCGCGCTTGCCTAAAATCAATATTAATGAACAGCCTGCTTGTATCTGTAAAATGCATGGCTTGATGAGCGACGCCTTGTCGTGTAATGAGTCAAAAAGCAGTAACGTAATCAACTTGTAACAAACCTAGACATTTAAACAAATAATCCAACCTTTTGCGGATTTAGCTATAATTCCACAAACCAAACAGCTATACTCCTTTCATGTCGTGTAGGAAATACGTAGACAAAAAGGAGGTTATGTGATGGTAGGTATTGTTCTTGCTAGCCACGGGGACTTGGCAGCTGGAATCAAGCAGACGGGCTCGATGGTCTTTGGCGATCAGCCGTCTGTTGCCGTGGTCTCGCTCGAGCCGAGCATGGGCCCCGACGACTTCCGTGCCAAGGTCGAGGAAGCAGTCGCTTCCTTCGAGGACCAGGAGCAGGTGCTCTTCCTCGTTGATCTGTGGGGCGGCACGCCGTTCAACCAGATCAGCGGGCTCATCGAGGGCCACGATTCCTGGGCTATCGTCACCGGTGTCAACCTGCCTATGCTCATCGAGGCATATTCGCAGCGCTTTGACGCAAAGAACACTGCACATGCGATCGCAAAACATCTCGTGACTGAGGCTAAGGCTGGCGTGCGCGTCAAGCCCGAGTCTCTGGAGCCCGAGGAGAAGAAGCCGGCTGCAGCCGCCGCTGCTCCTGCAGGTGCCATCCCTCCGGGAACGGTCATCGGCGATGGGCACATCAAGATCGCCCACGTCCGTATCGACACCCGTCTGCTTCATGGTCAGGTGGCCACCACGTGGACCAAGCAGATCAACCCCAACCGCATCATCGTGGTTTCCGACGGCGTTGCTCACGACGAGCTCCGCAAGACCATGATCGAGCAGGCTGCCCCTCCGGGAGTCCATGCCAACGTCGTTCCCATCAAGAAGATGGCCGAGGTCGTCAAGGACACGCGTTTTGGTGACACCAAGGCCATGCTGCTCTTCGAGAACCCGCAGGATCTGCTCAAGGCCATCGAGGCCGGCGTCGACATCAAGGAAGTCAACATCGGTTCCATGGCTCACTCCAAGGGCAAGGTCGTCGTCACCAACGCCGTCGCTATGGGCGATGACGACGTTAAGACCCTCGAGGCCCTCAAGGCCAAGGGCGTCAAGTTCGAGGTCCGCAAGGTTCCTTCGGATGCCTCCGAGGATCTCGACGCCATGTTGAAGAAAGCTAAGGCCGAACTGGCCGCTCAAGCATAGTAAAGGAGGGTCCGATACATGTCTGCAATCACTATTCTGCTTGTTGCGATTGTCGCGTTGCTTGCCGGTATGGAAGGCATTCTGGATGAGTTCCAGTTCCATCAGCCGCTCGTGGCATGCACGCTTATCGGTCTCGTAACCGGTCACCTTCAGGAGGGCATCCTCCTGGGCGGTTCGCTCCAGATGATGGCCCTTGGCTGGGCTAACGTCGGCGCCGCCGTCGCGCCTGACGCCGCTCTGGCCTCGGTCGCTTCTTCGATCATCATGGTGCTCGCCCTCAACGGCGGCGCCACTGATTCGGCCAAGGCCGTTACCGCGGCCATCGCCGTCGCCGTCCCGCTGTCGGTCGCTGGTCTGTTCCTGACCATGATCTGCCGTACCATTGCTACCGCTATCGCTCACGCCATGGACGGTTGCGCCGAGAAGGGCGACTTCTCCGGCATCGAGCGCTGGCAGTACGCTGCCATCCTCATGCAGGGCCTTCGTATCGCCATCCCGGCAGTACTTCTGTGCGTTATCCCGGCCGAGGCTGTTACCAACGCGCTTAACGCTATGCCCGACTGGCTGTCCGGCGGCATGGCCGTCGGCGGCGGCATGGTCGCTTCCGTCGGTTACGCCATGGTCATCAACATGATGGCCACCAAGGAGACCTGGCCGTTCTTCATCCTCGGCTTTGTCCTTGCTGCCATCCCTCAGCTCACGCTGATCGCCCTTGGCCTCATCGGCATCTCCCTTGCCCTCATCTACCTTGGTCTTAAGGATCTGGCCAAGCAGGGTGGCGGCACGGGCGGTGGCTCCGGCGACCCGCTCGGCGACATTCTGAACGATTACGAGTAGGAGGGGAGTGATACATATGGCAGAGAACAAGATTCAGCTCACCAAGGCTGACCGTAAGAAGGTTTGCTTCCGTCATCAGTTCCTTCAGGGCTCGTGGAACTACGAGCGTATGCAGAACGGCGGCTGGTGCTTCGCAATGATCCCTGCGATCAAGAAGCTCTACACCAGCAAGGATGACCAGATTGCCGCTCTTAAGCGCCACCTGGAGTTCTATAACACCCACCCCTATGTTTCCGCCCCCGTCATTGGCGTTACCCTCGCCCTCGAGGAGGAGCGCGCCAACGGTGCTCCGATCGATGACGTCGCCATCCAGGGCGTCAAGGTCGGTATGATGGGCCCGCTCGCCGGCGTCGGTGACCCCGTCTTCTGGTTCACCCTTCGCCCGATTCTGGGCGCTCTGGGCGCTTCCCTGGCCATGTCCGGCAGCATCGTCGGTCCGCTGCTGTTCTTCTTCGCGTGGAACATCATCCGTTACGCTTTCCTGTGGTACACGCAGGAGTTTGGCTACAAGGTCGGCTCCTCCATCGCCAAGGACCTCTCCGGTGGTCTGATGGGCAAGGTCACCGAGGGCGCTTCCATCTTGGGTATGTTCATCATCGGTGCCCTGGTCGAGCGCTGGGTGTCCATTTCCTTCACCCCGATCGTCTCCACGGTCAAGCAGTCTGCTGGCGCCTTTATCGACTGGGCTAGCCTGCCCTCCGGTTCCGAGGGTATCAAGGAAGCGCTGACGATGTACAACTCCGTCGGTGCTACCGCCCTTGATCAGATGAAGGTCACCACGCTTCAGGCCAACCTCGATCAGCTCATCCCCGGCCTTGCCGCCGTGTGCCTGACCCTGCTGGTCTGCAAGCTCCTCAAGAAGAAGGTCAGTCCGATCGTCATCATCCTGGCTCTTTTCGCCGTCGGCATCATCGGTCGCTTCTGCGGCTTCATGTAAGCACGCTTCGGCTTAAGACCGAGAATTGCTAGGCAAGGGCTTTTGAGCCATTGAAACGGACCGCACCCGGTGGGTACACTGGATGCGGTTCGATTGTTTTATTTGGAGGGCGAGGCGCGCATGGCGCAATCTCAGAACAGCACGGTCGATCTGGCAACGCCGGCAACCTGCCTGATGGGGCTTACCAGCCACGGTAACGTGATGGTGGGCAATAAGGCGTTCGAGTATTACAACGAGCGCAATCCCGAGGATTATATTCAAATCCCGTGGGACGAGGTCGACTATATTGCCGCCGAGGTTTTACGCGGCACCAAGAAGATCACGCGTTTTGCCATCTTCACCAAGGACAACGGTCACTTTACGTTTTCGACGCGCGACGACAAAGAGACGCTTCGTGCTGTCCGCAAGTACGTCGACGAGGATAAGCTCGTGCGTTCGCCCGACTTTATCGATGTAACGGCCAAGGGTGCCAAGAGCATCCCCTCCGTTATCAAAAACCTCTTCCACAAAGGTAACTAGTCATTAAAGAGCGCCCCCCAAAGTGGGACGCAGTTTCCCATGGGGCTCGATTGGGAAAGTGCATCCCAGTTCGAGCGCCGATTCCGGGATGTAGTTTCCGGAACGGGGTCGTTTGGGAAACCGTGTCCCGTTTCGAGCCGAAATTCTGGGACACAGTTTCCAGCGAGGTCCCATTGGGAAAGTTTGACCCAGAATTTGCCTGGATAGTGGGACACACTTTCCGGAGGGCTGTTCCACCGCAACTTCGAAGAGTGGCTATACGCTGTATTACAACGGCGTAAATCTGCTACACTAGTACAACATGCCTCCGTAGCTCAGGGGATAGAGCACCGCTCTCCTAAAGCGGGTGTCGACGGTTCGAATCCGCCCGGGGGCACCAGAAAAATCGCAGGTCAGGAGTTATTTTTGCTTCTGACCTGTTCTGGTTTTGGGGTT
>DBGFTB010000022.1:0-1704 GCA_048532905.1 Collinsella aerofaciens | reverse complement strand
TCCGCAGCCACACTCGGGCACTTGGAACGGGGGAAACGGCGGTCGACGAAACTGGAGAGGAGGTATTACGAGCTCCTGTGCGAATTGGAGAGAGCGCTCCCGCAAACTGCCTCTTGACAACTTATAGGAGCGTCGGTTTTAATTTCGCGATTCTTCTCATGGTCAAGTAATACAGGTCCAGCCCCGTAATCCACCATACTTTTGAAACCAGCCCATTTGGAACGGCCCTCTTATGACTACTTTTGCCCGATCATTCTGCATGTTGGACACAGCTAAAATAGACCCGTCGCAAATTGACTACCCTGGCATTGGGGATACCATGGTGGCACCCTAGCGAAAGGATGTTTCATGGCACATGTCGATGACCGGCGCGTGGCGCGCGTGCTCGATGCGCTCGAGGCTCAGCACCCCGGCGCACAGCTGCTCGTAAACGACCCGTGGTCGATCTATTACCTGACCGGCTTTTATGCCGATATGTTCGAGCGTTTTTGCGGTGTGCTGCTCGCGCGCGATGACGAGCCCGTAATCTTGGTCAACGCCCTGCATCAGCTGCCCGAGTACGACAATGCCCGCGTTGCCTACCACACCGATACCGATGTCGTGGCCGATGCCATCGCGCGCGAGATCGATCCGACCAAGCCGCTTGGCATCGATACCGTCATGCGCTCCGGCTTTTTGATGCCCCTTCTGGAGCGCCATGCCGCCAGCGAGTTTTTCCTGGGCGACTTTGCCGTCACCGCCGCACGCACCTACAAGGATGCCGCCGAGCAGGAGCTCATGCGCGCGTCCTCGGCCGCCAACGACGCCGTGATGGCCGACGCCATCAAGCTCGTCCACGAGGGCGTAACGGAGCGCGAAATTGCCGACCAGATGCTCGGTCTGTACCGTAATCACGGCTGCGAGGGCTTTAGCTTTCCGCCCATCGTGAGCTTTGGCGCCAACGCTGGAGACCCGCATCACGAGCCCGACGACACCGTACTCAAGCGAGGCGACGTGGTGCTGTTCGACATTGGCGGACGTCGCCGCAACTACTGCTCGGACATGACACGCACGTTCTTTTGGGGCGAGACGGACGAGGAGACGGCACATATCTACGACATCGTGCGCCGCGCCAACGAGGCCGCCGAGGCGCTCATCGCCCCGGGCGTGCGCATGTGCGACCTGGACCGCGCCGCACGCGACGTGATTGAGGATGCGGGCTATGGGCAGTACTTTACGCATCGCCTGGGACACTCGATCGGCTTGCAGGACCACGAGCCGGGCGACGTTTCACTCGTCAACGAGCAGGTCGTAGAGCCGGGCATGACGTTCTCCATCGAGCCGGGCATCTACCTCCCCGGCCGCACCGGCGTCCGCATCGAGGACCTGGCCCTGGTGACCGAGAACGGCGTCGAGATTCTCAACGCCTACCCCCACGATCCGCTCCGCCTAGACTAGGCAATGCGGCAAAGGGACAACCCCTTTGCCGCATCCTGCCAAGGCTTCGCCACAAAAACGGCCTATCTACTACGTTTAACCCGCACGGGTCGACCATAACCGACTTTTCGCAAAATCCGCAAGCCATCTACCTGCACTGATAATTGTTCTCGGGGGAAGCGGGCACTGCGGGGCGCGGCAACGGCGCGCGATTTCCGCGTCGCAGCGCTACCCTGATGCTGAATGCCGGGACGATGACCCACTGACCTGCTGACGCCTCTTCGGCCG
>DBGFTB010000021.1:0-44914 GCA_048532905.1 Collinsella aerofaciens | reverse complement strand
CATCGGCTCCGGCGCCCTGTGGGGCGAGACCATCCTGTTCTCGATGTGCATCCTCGAGGAGATGCAGTGGAAACGCACCCGCTACATCACCTCGGCCGACTTCTTCCACGGCACCCTCGAGCTCGTGGAGCCCGGCGTCCCCGTGTTCCTGTTCATGGGCGAGGACGAGAACCGCAAGCTCGACGAGCGCGTCCGCGCGTTCCTCAACCGCGGCGTGACCGGCGACACCGACATCAACATCATCGACACCGCCGAGTTCGCGATCCCCGGCCTTGACGACGAGTTCCGCGTCATCGTGTCTCCGTGGATCCTCTCCTCGCTGATCACCGATCGCCTTGCCGCTTACTACGAGACGGTCACCAAGCACAACCTCAACTACCGTCGTTACTATCACCAGTTCGACTACTAATAGTTGACCACTCATTTAAGAAGCACCCTGCCCGGGCGCATGCGTCCGGGCATTTTTATGCCGAAATTCGCTAGGAAGGGGAATCGAATGAGGCAGTTTATCGTGGCGTCCCATGCTCATTTTGCGTCTGGAATCGTCGAGAGCATCGGCCTGCTTTCCGGCGAGCGCGAAAACGTCCATGCGCTCTCTATGTATGTCGACGGAAACGAGGACCTGACCAAGGAGGCCGCAGCGATTCTGGACGGCTTTGCCGCGGACGATGAGGTCGTCGTTTGCACCGACCTCTTTGGCGGCAGTGTCAACAACGAGTTCACCAAGATCGTCCAGACGCGTCCCAACACGCATCTGGTGACCAATATGAACCTGCCGCTCCTTATTCAGCTGCTGTTCGTGCCCGAATCCACCCCGATCGATGAGGCCATTCGCCAGATCGTCGAGGCGGACGACACCAAGGTCAAGTACGTCAACGACCTGCTGGGGCAGGCCGAACTCGATGAGTTTTAATCACTAGGGAGCACATCATGATTCAGATGATTCGCGTGGACTACCGACTGCTTCATGGCCAGGTTGCCGTTAGCTGGACCTCGGCTCTGGGTGCCGACTGCATCCTGTTGGTGAGCGACACGGTTCTCAATGACAAGCTTCGTCTGCAGGCCCTGTCCCTTGCAAAGCCGGAGGGCTGCAAAGTCGTCGTCAAAAACACCGAGGACGCCGTCAAGGCGCTTCAGAGCGGTGTGACCGATAAGTACAAGCTCTTCGTGGTTTGCGAGACGATCCAGCAGGCCGGTGCCGTCGCCAAGGCGATGGGAGTCAAGAAGATCAACCTCGGCAATGTTGCCTTTAGCGAGAATGCCCGCCAGGTCTCGACGAGCGTGTTCCTTACGCCCGAAAACGAGGCATACGTCAAAGAGCTGCTCGGCGAGGGCTATGAACTGTTCATTCAGATGATTCCGGCAGATGCGAAGACTGACGCCGCGAAGGTCATCGGTTAGGGGCTGTCATGGTTATCAAGACAATCCTGATTTTCCTGATTGCCCTTTTGGGCTATTCCGAGTGGCTGACGGGCACGAGCTACCTCCAGCGCCCGATTGTGCTCGGACCTCTGGTTGGCCTTGTCATGGGCGACATGGTGACCGGCACGATCATGGGCGCCACGATGGAGCTTGCCATGGTCGGCGCCATCTCGGTCGGCGCCTATAACCCGCCCGATACGATTTCCGGCACTATCCTGGGCGTATCTCTTGCCATGCAGGCCGGCGCGGACGCTTCGGCGGCCCTGACCCTGGGCATTCCCATCGCAACGATCGTCCTGGCGCTCGATACTGCCCTGGGCCAGCCGGTGATGCTGCTGCTGGTGCACCGTATCGACAAAAACGTCGAGGACGGAGACACCAAGGCCATCACGCGCAACATGCTCATCGCCGGTTACGCGCAGAGCTGGTGCGGCCTGCTGATTATTCCCCTGGCATTCTTCTTTGGCGCCGATGCCGTCGCCAGCCTGCTCAACATCATCCCCGATTTCGTTCAGACCGGTATGGATGTCGCCGCCGCCTTCTTGCCCGCACTCGGTTTTGCAATGCTGGCTCAGATGATTATGAACAAGACGGTGGCGCCGTTCTTCTTCGCTGGCTTCTTCCTCGTCGCCTACTTTGGCATTAGCACGACGGGCGTGGCGATCTTTGCCGCGATCATCGTCGTCGCGATGACGGTTTTGGGTGACAAGAAAAAGGCGGAGCAGCCCGCAGTGGCAACCGAGGATCCTGCGATTGGGAGTGGGTTCGATGAGTTTTAAGTTTGAGTCTTCTTACGACGGGCTGATTTCCCGCGCAGACCTTAAGAAGCTGTTCTGGCGCTCGATTCCCTATGAGCATTCCTGGAACTACGAGCGTATGGGCCATATCGGCTTTATGTGGGCCCTTATGCCGATCCTTCGCAAGCTGTATCCGCAGGATGCGGACTTTAAGGCCGCCCTCAAGCGCCATATGGAGCTCTATAACGTCACGCCGTACATCTCGACGCTCCCCATGTCCATCGCCGCTGCAATGGAGGAGGTCAACGCTACTGACGATAGCTTTGACACGAGCGCGATCTCTAATGTCAAGCTTGCTTTGATGGGGCCGCTGTCCGGCGTGGGCGATGCCTTCTACTGGGGCACGCTGCGAATTTTGGCAACGGGTGTCGGCACGTCGCTGGCGCTACAGGGCTCTATTCTTGGCCCGATTTTGTTCCTGCTCGTGTTCAATGTCCCTCACTACATCATCCGTTACCTGCTGACGTTTGTGGGGTATCGCTTTGGCTCGGACATGATCAGCAAGGTCCAGGAATCGGGCATTATGGACACGATCGTCAAGATGGCCTCTATCATGGGCGCCATGGTGATCGGCGCTATGACCATGGAGATGGTCACCGTGGACATTCCGCTCATGGTCGGTGCGGGCGATGGTGCTCAGACGCTGGCCGAGCTGCTCAACGGAATCTTCCCGGGCTTTGTCACGATGGGGCTGTTTGGAATCGTCTATCTCATGCTCAAGAAGAAGATGAATCCGCTGGTCATCATGCTCGTGATCCTGCTCGTGAGTATCGCCGGCGCGTTCTTTGGAGTGCTTGGTGTTCAGTAGGGCATCCGTCATAATGAGAATAATGTAAGAGGGGGCGTCGCGCGCACTGTGCTGCGGCGCCCTTTTGCCGAAAGGTGGACAAGATGGAGTATCCGCAGCTTGCCGTCATGAATATCAGCCATCGTTATTTTGACCTTGAGGAATTCTTTTCTTCGGCAGCGGCCTCGGGCTACACGTGTTGCGAGCTTTGGACCGGGGCGATGCATCTGTATGTCGATTGCCATGGATACGATTCGCTCGAGCAGGTGCGGGAGCTGTCGCAGCGGTATGGGGTTCGGATTGTGGGGCTTTGTCCCGAACAGAACAACCCCAAGCCGTGGAATATCGCGGCGCGTGGGAATGAGGCGCGTGCCCGCACGCTCGCGTACTTTAAGAACGTTGTGGATATCGCGGCGGAACTTGGAGCCGAGCAGGTCATGGTCTCGAGCGGCTGGGCATTTTTGAACGAGCCGATCGAGGACGCGTGGGGTCGCAGCGCCTCGATGCTGCGTGCGATTGCCGAGCATGCGGGAGAGCGCGGCGTGCGACTGGTGCTCGAGGCCCTACAGCCGGTTGAGTCGATGATCGTGAACTCGGCGGCCGACACGAAGCGCATGATCGAGGCAGTTGATCATCCGGCACTTAAGGCGTGTCTGGATTTGGGCGCTATGGCGGTGGCAGGGGATACCATCGACGATTATTTCGATCTGCTTGGCGATGATGTCGCCCACGTGCATTTTGTCGATGTTGCGGCAGATGGCACGACGCATCTTGCCTGGGGTGACGGCGACCGCGATATGCGCGCCGACCTGGATAGGCTGGTGGCGCGCGGCTATCGCGGAGTTGTTTCGGCCGAGACCTATGACGGGCGCTATTTCGCCGACCCCGCAGCTGCCGATGCGCAGGTAATGGCAGAGTATCGTCGTGCGATTGGCGCCTAGGCGGGTTTGGGTTGCGGCGATCTGCCCTATGTTTCCAAATGAATACGGCGTGAGCGGCTGCGATGGATTTTCCCCGCAAGCACTCTAGTATGCTAAAGTACCCAAAAGACCGGCGGAGCTATGCCGGTCGTTTGTTCTGTATGCAACACAGCATGAGGAGGCTCACCAGATGACGGCCACACCGTGGGGATTCCGGGACATATTGCCCGAGGAGGCTCAGGCGCGCGAGGAGATCGCGCTGACGGTGAAGGGCTGCTTTAGGGAGCATCATTATCTGCCGGTTGAGACGCCGCTGCTCGAGGACAAGGGCTCGCTCGAGGAGGGCGGCCGTATCGCGGACACGCCGTTTAAGCTTTTTGACGATGACGGCCGCTTGTTGGTGGTTCGTCCCGACAATACGTTGCCGATCGTGCGTTTGGTCTCGACCCGCATGCGCGCGGCCGACTTGCCGCTGCGCCTGCGCTATGAGGCGCCGGTGGTTCGCGAATGCCAGCGCAATGCCGGCGGTTCGCGTCAATTTACCCAGCTGGGTTTTGAGCTCATCGGCGCGGGCGATACCGCGGGCGATGTCGAGATCGTCTCGCTGGTGGCCGAGGCCGTTCGCAAGTTGGCGCTGCCCGATGCGCGCATTATCGCAGGTAGCGTGCGCCCGTTTAAGGAGCTGCTCGCGGCGTGCGAGGATCGCGAGCTGGCTGCCGAGGCTCTGCGCTGCGTGCACGCCAACGACTTTGTGGGCCTCGATGCCCGCGTGGCGGCAAGCGCCGAGACCGATGCCGTCAAGGCCGCCATTAGCGAGCTGCCGCGTCTGCACGGCGGTGCCGAGGTGCTCGACCGCGTGGATGCGCTGCTGGCGGCTGCCGGTATTGTCGCGCCGCTGACGCGCGAACTCCGTGCCCTGGTTGATGGTCTGGCTCCCGAGGACGCCCAGGTGCTGTCGTTCGACTTCTCCATCATGAACTCTTTCGATTACTACACGGGCCTGGTCTTTAAGGCCTATGCCGGTGGCCTGCCCGATCCGGTGGGCTCGGGCGGTCGCTACGACTCTATCTTTACCGGCGCGTTCGGCGACGGCATCGAGGTGCCGGCGGCGGGCTTCGCCTTTTCGCTCGAGCGTCTGGAGGCCGCGTGCACCTCTGCCGAGGACGCCGCCTCCGATGGTGACCACGCCGTGGGCCGCGGCGCCGAAGGCCCGCTACGCATCGCCGTGCCCAAGGGCTCGCTTAAGGCCGACACGCTCGACGTGCTCGAGGCCGCGGGCCTGGACGTCTCTGAGCTGCGCGACCCCGGCCGTCACCTGATTGTGCGCGGTCGCGACACGCGTGCCGGCGAGGGCACGGTCGGCGATATCGAGTTTGTCATCGTGCGTCCCAGCGACGCGCCCGCTTTTGTGGGCTGTGGTGGTGCCGATTGCGGCATCTGTGGCTGGGACTCGCTCATCGAGGCAGACCTCAACTTGCTGCAGCTGGTCGATCTGGGCTACGGCCTGTGCACGTTTATCGAGGCAGAGCCCGCGTGGCGCGCCGGCCAGGCCGAGCGCAACTATGCCCGCCGCGGGTCGCTTCGCGTGGCCACCAAGTATCCGCGCATCGCGAGTGCCTGGTATGCCGAGCGCGGCGTGAACGCCGATATCGTCTCACTGCACGGCAACATCGAGCTGGGCCCCATCGTCGGCATGACCGATCGCATCGTGGATATTGCCGCCACGGGCGCCACGCTGCGCGATAACGACCTGGTCATCACCGGCCGCATCATGGACTGCACGGCCCGCTTCTTTGTCAATCCGGGCGCCGCACGTCTGGATCCGCGCGTACGCAATCTGGCAGATCGCTTGGCGGCTGCCGTGAAGGACAAGCATTTTGAGCCCGTCGCGGGCTCGGCACAATAGCGCGAGCGCGCACGGGCGCCCCAACGTACGGGCTGCGGGCCGACTGGTGCCGCTGCCCAGTCGCTCGTTTTTCGAACACAACCTCGACCGATAGGGGATACCGATATGAAGACCATCAAGCTTGCTCCCGGTGAGCGCCTCGTTACCAACCAGCTCAACCGCAAGGGCGTGCTGCCGCAAAACATCGTCGACGCCGCCCGCGATATCGTGGCCAACGTGCGTGCCAACGGCGATGCCGCGGTGCGCGATTACTGCCAGCGTTTTGACGGCGTTGAGCTGCAGAGCTTCCGTCTGCCGCAAGAGCAGATCGATGCCGCGCTCGAAGGCCTCGATCCCGCTTTTGCCGCGGCGCTCGAAAAGGCTGCACGCCAGATTCGTGAGTTCCACCAGCGCGAGGTCGAGCAGAGCTGGTTTACCACGCGTGCGGACGGCACGATGCTCGGCGTTAAGGTGACCCCGCTCGCGGCGGCCGGCATCTACGTGCCGGGCGGTCGCGCGCAGTATCCCTCCACGGTGCTCATGAATGCCATTCCCGCCAAGGTTGCCGGCGTCAAGCGCGTGGTCATGGTGACCCCGCCGCAGAAAGATGGCCTGATCAGCCCGTATACGCTCGCCGCGGCAAAGCTCGGCGGCGTGGACGAGATCTATATGGTGGGTGGCGCTCAGGCCGTGGCCGCGCTGGCGTACGGCACCGAGACTATTCCGCGCGTCGACAAGATCACCGGCCCGGGCAACGCCTTTGTCGCTGCGGCCAAGCAGATTGTCTCGGGCGACGTGGGTATCGACATGGTCGCTGGCCCCTCCGAAGTCTGCGTGCTGGCCGATGCCACGGCCAAGCCCATGGTGGTCGCGGCCGACCTGATGGCCCAGGCCGAGCACGATCCGCTGGCAGCCTGCTATCTGGTGACCTGCGACGAGCAGTTTGCGCGCGAGGTCGAGGCAGGCATCGATATCCTGGTGGCGCAGTCGCCGCGTGCCGAGATCACGCGTGCTTCGCTCGATAACGAGGGCACCATCGTAGTGGCCGCCGACATGGCTGCCGCTGTCGAGGTCGTGAACACCGTGGCGCCCGAGCACCTTGAGCTGCACTGCAAGGACGCGATGGGTCTGCTCGGCGGTATTCGCAACGCCGGCGCCATCTTTGTGGGCGCTTGGAGCTCCGAGCCGCTCGGCGATTACGTCGCCGGCCCCAACCACACACTGCCGACCGGTGGCACGGCCATGTTCTCCAACCCGCTTTCGGTCGAAGAGTTCGTCAAGCGCTCGAGCGTTATCTGCTATACGCCCGAGGGCCTGCTCTCCGACGCTCCCGCTACGCAGCGCCTGGCCGAGGCCGAGGGCCTGTGGGCACACGCGCTTTCCGCCGCTCTGCGTCGCCGTGTGTTGGAGCAGGGCGAGGATGCCGTGAGTGCCGAGTCTCTGGCCGCGGCCGACCTGACCAAGGTCGCCTGGCCGGGCGACGCCGTGGCGACGGTTGCCGAGGGTGTGGGCCTGGCGGCTGCGGGCGCGGATAGCGTTGGCGCGACTGGCAAGGAGGCCTAATATGGCCGAGCTCACGCCCCGTATGAAGGAGCTCGTCCAGCCCTACTTGGCCGGCATTGAGCCCTACGATCCCAACTTTACGCCCACGCGCATCAATCTTTCGGCCAACGAGAACACCTATCCCGTGCCGGCTGGCGTGCGCGAGGCGGTTGATGCGGCCTTGGCTGCCACACCGCTCAACCGCTATCCCGATCCCATGTCCAACGACCTGCGCGACGAGCTTGCCGCTTGGCATGGTGTGGCGCGCGAGAATGTCTGCGTGGGCAACGGCGGCGACGAGCTGCTCTATAACTACCTGTTGGCGTTTGGCGGCGCGGGACGGACCCTGCTCAACTGCCCGCCGTGCTTTAGCGAGTATGCCTTCTTTGCGTCTCTGTGCCAGACCGAGGTGCGCGACGTGTGGCGCGACCCGGCGACCTTTGAGCTCGATCAGACAGCCGTGCTTGCAGCCGCACCCGAGTGCAACCTGGCAATCGTGACCTCGCCCAATAACCCCACGGGTGACGTGGCGCCGCTCGACTTTGTCGCGGCGCTGTGCGATGCGTGCCCCGGCATGGTAATGGTCGACGAGGCCTACGTTGAGTTTGCCGACGATTCGTTTGGTGCGGCCACCACGGCGCAGGGGCTTATCGCCGAGCATTCCAACCTGGTGATTCTGCATACACTGTCCAAGGCGTTTGGCGCTGCCGGTACGCGTCTGGGTTACGTGATCGCGGCGCCCGAGGTCATCGACGTGTTCGCGGCGATTCGCCAGATCTATTCGGTCAATGTGCTGAGCCAGGCCGCCGCGCTTGCCTGCGTGCGTGCCCGCGATGCGTACGCGCCCGTGGTGGCGCAGGTCGCAACCGAGCGCGAGCGCGAGCTGTGCGCCCTGCGCGCGATGGCTGCCGAGGGCCTGCCCGTGGAGGTATGGCCGAGCGCGGCGAACTTTGTGCTCGTACGCACGCCGCATGCCACGCGCGTGCGTGAGCGCCTGCGCGACGAGTATTCGATTTTGGTGCGCGACTTTAGCTATGCGCCGGGGCTCGCGGACTGCCTACGCATCACCGTGGGTACCCCACAGGAAAACGACGAGGTGCTGGCTGCGTTGGCCGCGCTGGTGAAGGAGGAGATGTAGATGGGCCGTTATGTCGAGGTGACCCGCAAGACGGGGGAGACCGACATTGTCGTCAAACTCGACTTGGACGGGAGCGGCGTGTGCGATATCTCGACCGGTGTGCCGTTTTTCAACCACATGCTCAACGCTTTTGGCCGCCATGGCCTGTTCGATTTGACGGTACATGCGGTAGGCGACGTTGAGGTCGACGCGCACCACACCGTTGAGGATACGGGCATCGTGCTGGGCGAGGCGTTTTGCCAAGCGTTGGGCGACAAGGCGGGCATTACGCGCTTTGCCGACGCGGCGATTGCCATGGACGAGACGCTCGTGATGGCTGCCGTGGACATTTCGGGTCGCGGCCAGGCCTACTGCGAGCTGCCCGTGCCGACCGAGCGCGTGGGCAGCTTCGATACCGAGCTGGCCGTTGAGTTCTTCTATGCCTTCGCACGCGATGCCAAGCTCACGCTGCACGTGCGCGAACTGGCGGGTGGCAACTCGCATCACATTATCGAGGCCGCCTTTAAGGCCGTGGGCCGCACGATGCGCCGCGCCTGCGAGCTCGATCCCCGCGTGCAGGGTATCCCCAGCACCAAGGGCTCACTGTAACCGCCACAAAGGCAAAAACCACCACGAAGGTGCCTGTCCCCGTTGTGGTGGTTTTGGATGATGGAAAAAGGAGGGTCGCGTGGGCGAACCGAAGATCGTGGTGGTCGACTACCACAAGGGCAACTTGTCGAGCGTCGTGCGCGGGCTTGCGCGCGCTGGTGCCGCCGCCTGCACGTCGGACGACCCGGAGCAGATCCGTAACGCCGACGGCCTGGTCATCCCGGGCGTGGGTGCGTTCTACGATGCGATTGCCTTTATGCGCGAGAGCGGCGAGGCGGACGCGGTGCTCGACGCCGTTGCGGCCGGAACTCCGCTGCTCGGCATCTGCCTAGGCCTTCAGCTGTTTTTTGAGCGCGGCGACGAGGGCGTGCCGGCGGACGAGGGCGCGGTCGCCGACGGCAACACCTCCGAGCAGGCTGGCGGTCCCTGGGTCGATGGCCTGGGTATTATGCGCGGCTCGTGCACACGCTTGGAGTCGAGCCGCCTGAAGGTGCCGCACGTGGGCTGGGACCAGGTGCACATGACGCCCGCCGGCGCGGCCGATCCGCTCCTTGCTGGTTTTGCCGAGGGTGCCAACATGTACTTTACCCACAGCTACGCGGTGGCCGACGACGCCGATGCCGCCGATGTGCTGGCGCGCACGCACTATACGCGGAGCTTCCCGTGCATCGTGCGCCATGGCAACGTGTGGGGCTGCCAGTTCCATCCCGAGAAATCCTCCGCGCTGGGTCAGCGCATCCTTAAGAACTTCGTCAACATCGTCGAGGAGGCTGGCCGATGATCCTGTTTCCCGCAATCGATCTGATCGGCGGCAAGGTCGTGCGCCTGGAGCGCGGCGACCGCAGTCGCTGCAAGGTATATTCCGACGACCCCGTGGCCGTTGCCCGCTCGTTTGCCGAGCAGGGCGCGAGCTGGGTGCACGTCGTCGATTTGTCCTCTGCCTTTGGCGAGGATGAGGACACATGCGCTGCCAATTCGGCGGCGATCAAGGCCATCTGCGGTGTCGACGGTCTATCCGTGGACGTGGGCGGCGGCGTCCGCTCGCTCGCGCGCATCGACGAGTTGGCAGGCTACGGCGCACGCCGCATCGCACTGGGCACCGTGCTGGTGACCGAGCCGGGTTTTGCCGAGGTGGCGGCCGAAGGCTTTGGCGAGCTGCTCGTGGCCGACATCGCCGCTCGCGACGGCCAGGTCAAGGTGAACGGTTGGCGTGACGGCGCGGGCGTGGCGCTCGACGACGCCGTGGCGCAGCTTTCCGAGCTGGGCTTTAAGCATCTGGTGTATACCGACATCGCGCGTGATGGCATGCAGACGGGCATCGATGTGGCGGCGTATCGCCATGTGGCCGAGGTCGCGGGTTTTCCCGTCGTGGCTTCGGGCGGTATCTCGACGCTCGACGACATCCGTGCGCTTGCCGCGGTGGGCGGGGATGCCATCGAGGGTGCCATTACCGGTCGCGCGCTCTACGAGGGCAACTTTGCGCTGGCCCAGGCGCTGGCCGCCGTCCGAGGGGAGGAGTAGCCTATGCTTACCAAACGCGTAATTCCCTGCCTGGACGTCAAGGACGGCCGTGTGGTCAAGGGCGTCAACTTTGTGAGCTTGCGCGATGCGGGCGATCCGGTGGAGCTGGCGCGCGCCTACGACCGCGAAGGTGCGGACGAGGTCGTATTTTTGGACATTACCGCGACGAGTGACAACCGTGTGACGACCATCGAGATGGCGGCGCACGCGGCCGAGGAGCTCGCTATTCCCTATACCGTGGGCGGCGGCTTTCGCGACTTGGCGGGCATGCGGACCATGGTTGCCGCCGGTGCCGACAAGGTGTCGCTCAACTCGGCGGCCGTGCGTGACCCGTCGCTGATTAGCCAGGCTGCCGCGGCTTTTGGCAGTCAGGCCGTGGTCGTGGCGATCGATGCCAAGCGCGTCGGTTTGCCCGGAGAGCCGGGTGCCGACAAGTGGGAGGTCTTTACCGCGGGAGGTCGCAACGCCACGGGTATCGACGCGGTGGCGTGGGCCGAGGAAGCGGCTCGTCGCGGCGCCGGCGAGATCTTGCTGACCAGTATGGATCGCGACGGCACCAAGGCCGGCTTTGACCTGGCGCTCACCCGTGCCGTGGCGCGCGCGGTGCCGATTCCCGTTATTGCGAGCGGCGGCGTGGGTACGCTCGAGCATTTTGCCGAGGGCGTGATCGAGGGCGAAGCCGATGCCGTGCTGGCGGCCAGCGTCTTTCACTTTGGGACGTTCAGCATTCGCGAAGTCAAAGAGTATATGGCCTCTCAAGGCATCCCTGTCAGGTTGGACTTCTAATGCTGCGGCTTGCCCAGGCACCCGACCTTCCGGCTCCAACCCTCCTCGCGTACTTAAGTACGCGTCGTCGGGCTTGTCGCTCGGAATCTCGGGCACCTGGACAACCCTCGCCGACCTGTGGGATTTAAATTGGGGAGAGAAATGGAAGAGATAACCGATCCTTCAAAGCTTACATATGACGCCAAGGGGCTGATTCCTTGTGTGGTTCAGCAATATGACACCGGTGAGGTGCTTATGGTTGCTTGGATGAACGAGGAGTCGGTGGGGCTGACGCTCAAGACCGGTACCACGTGGTTTTGGAGCCGCAGTCGCCAGGAGCTCTGGAACAAGGGCGCGACGAGCGGCAATATGCAGGAGGTCAAGGAGCTTTGGGCCGACTGCGATAGCGATACGCTGCTGGTCAAGGTTGACTCGCCGGGTCCGGCCTGCCATACCGGCAACCGTACCTGCTTCTTTAAGAAACTCGCGTAGGGCGGGCGCTCGATTAGACGCTCGGCCAACCAGAAAGGATTGAACTATGGGTGTGCGCACCGCAAACGTTCAGGATGGAAATATCGGTGAGACGCTGACGGGGCTCGCCGAGGTGATTCACGGCCGTCGCGACGCATCGCCGCAGGAGAGCTACACCGCTCGTCTGTTGACCGACGTCGAGGACGAGCTGCTCAAGAAGCTTGCCGAGGAGGCGAGCGAGGTGATCATGGCCTGCAAGGATAACGATCACGATCACATCCGCTACGAGGCCGGCGACCTGGTCTACCACCTGCTCGTGACGCTCGAGCGCTACGGCATCACCCTCGACGAGCTGGCCGGCGAACTCAACGCCCGCCGCCACTAGTCGTTTGGGACAGTCTTTGTTGGTGTAACGGGGTCATGGAAGTTGCGGTGAAATAGGGACTGTTTAAGCGCTTCATCAAGCAAAACAATCCCTATTTCACCGCAACTTATGAAGGGATGGCTAGGCGAGGGGCGTGGATTCCCATTCGCCGGTGGCGTGGGGGATGTCGAAGGTTCGATAACCGCAGTCGTAGGCGTGCGCCTGGGCCTCGCGGATGTTCCAGCAGATATCGCAGGCGCGGTGCGCGTCCGAGCCAAAGGTGATCGGCACTTCGGCATGGGCAAAGCAGCGCAAAAGACCGGTTGCGGGGTAGTAGTCGCCCAAGCCCTTGCGCGGTGCGGCCGTCGAGACCTCAACGCGGCGGCCCGTATCGTGCGCGCACTCTGCCATCTGCTGCCAAAACGGTGCGGGGTCAAAATCGGGCGCAAAGCCTTCCTTCGAAAAGCGCATGACCAGGTCGGGGTGAGCCATCACATCAAAGTTGAGCGGGCTCTCGCAGGCGCGGCACCAGTCATCGACATAGCGCTCCCACACGCCGCGTACCCCCAGGTTTTCCCAAACGTGCAGGTTGGTGTCATCGTCGATCCAGCCGCAGCGCGAATCGGGCGTATCGGGACGAGCGACGTCCTCCGTTCCCGCCGTACCCGCGGCACCGGCCATGATATCGCCTGGGTTGCCAATCCAGTGCACACTGCCCAGGCGCACGACGGCGCCCTGGGACCAGCGCTCAACCAAAGGCTCGCAGCCCTCGTACCAATCGCATTCGAAACCGTAGATAAAGGTGAGTTCTGGCGCAATCTGAGCGGCAAGATTGCGAGCGTCCTCAAAAGCCAGACGATGTGCCGGCAGGTCGCCCTCGACGACCTGCACCTCGCAGTTGGCATCCATGCTGGCAGGTAGGGTGAGATGGTCGGTCGAGACCATGGCGCGGCAGCCGGCGGCGACAGCGGCGCGGACGTTGTCCTCAAATGAGGCATGGCCGTCCGAAAACGAGGTGTGGGTATGGCAATCGACCAGCGGGCACATAGGCATAGCGGCTCCTTTGCATTTGGCGAATCCGCTCCATTGTAATGGCGCAGCCTCGGCGCGTCGTACGCGCGGGGTGCCGAAATCGATTGGAAAGGGTGCGCGGCGCGTGGTGCGGCCTCGCTTGCGCTTTCAAAACATGTACATTAGCCTCCAAAAGCTGCAAAAAATGACATGTTTGGAGGCTGACGTACACGTTTGAGTGGAGCGGGCCGGCGTTGGAGCGCGCCAGCACTTGCGCCCAGCAAAAGTCGCACCTATCCCATGACGCCGCCCCTGCGCCGCCCGCGATGTGCTAGCGTTTGGATGAACAAAACGAGCCCGTGCGGAAAGGAGCCGGACCGTATGCCATGCGATAGTACATCCCCGCTGTCCCGCGAGACCGATGCACCCGAAACCATCGTCAAGCTGGAATGCGACATCGACGATGCGTCGCCCGAGGTGCTCGCCTACGCCGCCGACCGTCTGCGCGGGGCAGGCGCCCGCGAGGTGCACTGGCTGCCCCTCTATTGCAAGAAAGGCCGCCCCGGCTGGCAGCTGCAGGTAATCTGCACCTACGAGGATATCGAGCGCCTGCAGACGATTATCTTTTTGGAAACCACGACCAACGGCATTCGTCGCCAGGTCATGGAGCGCGTTTGCCTGCCACGCCGCTTTGAGCGCGTAACGACGCCATGGGGCGAGGTGTCCGTTAAAGTGGCCACCCTGCCCGACGGCAGCGAGCGTGCAGCGCCCGAGTACGAGGACTGCGCCCGTCTCGCTCGCGAGCACAATGTGCCGCTCCAACGCGTGATGCAGGCGGCCCAGAGCGCGGCACTGCGATTTGAGTAACGCGGCCGGCGGCACGCCACGCCCAGCTCCATCAACCCCACCCGAAAGGACCACCATGAAATACCTCATCGCTTCCGACATCCACGGCTCGGCATACTGGACCGAGCGCCTCTGCGCCGCCATTGAGTCCGAGCAGCCCGACCGCATCGTCCTGCTGGGCGACCTGCTTTATCACGGTCCGCGCAACGACCTGCCGCGCGACTATGCTCCCAAGCGCGTGATTCCGCTGCTCAACGCCCTAGCCGACCGCATCATCGCGGTGCGCGGCAACTGCGACGCCGAGGTCGACCAGATGGTCCTCGACTTCCCCGTCATGGCTGACTACGCCACGCTGTTTGACGAAACCGGCCGCGAGCTGTTCCTGACGCACGGCCATGTCTTTGGCGCCGGCATGCACAACAGCGTCGACCACGCGCCCGCGCTGCCCGAGGGCTCCGCGCTCGTCTACGGCCACACGCACATCAAGGTCAACGAGGAAAGCGCCGCGCACCCGGGCCTGTGGCTCTTCAACCCCGGCAGCGTGAGCATCCCCAAGGACGGCTCGCACAGCTACGGCATCTACGAGGGCGGCGCGTTCCGCCACGTGATCCTGGAGGAGGACTAACCATGGCGCAGCATATGGCTCAGCAAAATGCCGAGGGCTCGCGCGATCTGCCCACGCTGATAGACGCGTCGGCCGAGCTGCAGCATCTGGTGCAGACCATCTGGCGTCTGCGTCAGCCCGATGGCTGCCCGTGGGACCGCGAGCAGACGCACCGCAGCATCGGCAAGAACATGATCGAGGAGGCCTACGAGGCGCTCGACTGCATCGAGGCGGACGACGCGGTTCACCTGCGCGAGGAACTGGGTGACGTGCTCATGCAGGTCGTGCTGCATGCGCAGATTGCTGCCGACGCCGGCGAGTTTACGCTGGCCGACGTGGCGCGCGATATCGACGCCAAGCTCATTCGCCGCCACCCGCACGTGTTTGGCGATGCGGATGCCGAGAGCTCCGACGAGGTGCTCAAGATTTGGGACGAGGTCAAGCTTGCCGAGAAAGCCGCCAAGGACAAGGCCGTGGCGGCGGGCGAGGCCGCGCCCGAGGGTCTGCTCGATGGCGTGCCCACGCATCTGCCGGCGTTGATGCAGGCGCAGAAGGTGTCACGCAAGGCGGCCGCCGTAGGCTTTGAGTGGGAGACGGTCCAGGACGTGTGGGACGAGGTCGCCGAGGAGCGTGCCGAGTTTGAGGCCGAGGCCCCTGGCTCGCCCGAGCGCGAAATGGAGTTTGGCGATCTGCTCTTTGCCCTGGTCAACGTCGCGCGCAAGGAGGGTATCGACGCCGAGAGCGCCCTGCGCGCGAGCACGGCCAAGTTTCGCCGTCGCTGGGCTGCGATGGAACAGATGGCGGCCGATGCCCACGTTGATCTTGCCGAGCTTTCGACCCATGGGCTCAACGACCTGTGGGACGCAGCAAAGGCAGGGGAGTAAGACTGCGGGAACGACGGGCTGACACGCCTCATCGTTCCCGCTAAATTTTTCGAAAAACAAGTGTATCCCTCGGCTAACTTAGGGCATAATGCAAAAAGTGCGACAAGGCTAACTTACGGAGACGCACCGACGGTGCACGGTCAGCCGGTCGCCAAGCATTCAACCCGTTTCCAAGTGAGAGGGAGACAACATGAGCGATATTTTGGACGTCTACGGTCGCGAGGTGCTCGACAGCCGCGGCAATCCCACCGTTGAGGTCGAGGTCGTGCTCGAGGACGGCAGCTTTGGCCGCGCAATGGTGCCTTCGGGTGCTTCGACCGGCGCCTTTGAGGCCTGCGAGCTACGCGATGGCGACAAGGGCCGCTACCTGGGCAAGGGCGTTTCGCAGGCCGTCGGGCATGTCAACAACGAGTGCGCTAACGCCGTCGTGGGCCTCGACGCCTTCGACCAGCGCGCCGTCGATGCCGCGCTGATTGCCGCGGACGGTACCCCCAACAAGACCAAGCTCGGTGCCAACGCCATCCTGGGCGTGTCGCTGGCCGTCGCCCGCGCCGCTGCCGAGTCGGCGGGCCTGTCACTGTACCAGTACCTGGGCGGCGTCAACGCTCATCTGCTGCCCACGCCCATGATGAACATCCTCAACGGCGGCGTGCATGCCGACAACAACGTCGACTTCCAGGAGTTCATGATCATGCCGGTGGGCGCCCCGAGCTTTGCCGAGGGCCTGCGTTGGTGCGCCGAGGTCTACCACACCCTCAAGGGCGTGCTGCACGAGGCCGGCCTGGGCGGCGGCGTGGGCGACGAGGGCGGCTTTGCCCCCAACCTTAAGACCAATGCCGAGCCGTTCGAGTACATCACCAAGGCCGTGGAGAAGGCCGGCTTTAAGCCCGGCGTCGACTTCATGTACGCCATGGACCCGGCCTCGACCGAGTTCTACAACGCCGAGACCGGCATGTACGAGCTCAAGGGCGAGGGCGTGGAGTACACGAGTGCCCAGATGGTTGATTACTGGGAGAAGCTCGTCGACACCTATCCCATCATCTCCATCGAGGACGGCATGGCCGAGGAGGATTGGGACGGCTGGGTCGAGCTTACCCGCCGCATTGGCAATAAGGTGCAGCTCGTAGGCGACGACCTGTTCGTCACCAACACCGAGCGCCTCAAGAAGGGCATTGAGCTGGGCGCTGCCAACGCGATCCTGGTCAAGGTCAACCAGATCGGTACGCTCACCGAGTCGCTCGAGGCCATCGAGACCGCCAAGGAGGCCGGTTACGCCTGCATCGTGAGCCACCGCTCCGGCGAGACCGAGGACTCCACGATCGCAGACCTGGTCGTGGGCGTCAACGCCGGCCAGATCAAGTCGGGCGCCCCGTGCCGCAGCGACCGTATCGCCAAGTACAACCAGCTCATCCGTATCGAGGACGAGCTCGAGGGCAGCGCACGCTACGCCGGCAAGACCGCGTTCTACAACATTCGCTAGGCAAGCGGCGTGTGCGGGGGCGGGGCTGACTCGGACTTGCCTCGTTCCCGCCGGGCACTGTTGAGCACCATTGGGCGCTGGGCCATACGGCTCAGCGCCTTTTTTATGTCGAGCAAAGGCTGCCGAAGGTGGTGCGCGCGCTCGTGCTATAACTAAAAGACTTAGCGCAAACAAACCTCAATCGCACAAGGCGCACATGGATCAGATTTACGACAACAGGTACTATTCCGCCGGTTCGCGTGAGCCGTCACCTCGCCGTGCGCGCACGGTGCAGCTCGGCGGGTCCGATTACGCCGGTGCCGACCGCTCCACGCAGCGACCGACAAGTGCCTCACACTCCCGTGCTCAAATGAATACGTCGACGGACCGTCCGCCACGTTCGGTGCGCCCGGCGCATTCGGAGCATGCTCAGCGTTCCTCGGCTCAAACGCATGAAAAGCCGAGTAGGCCCTCGAACCGTCTTTCGGGCTCGGACTTCATGCATTACGCCAACGATAACGCAGCGGTCAAGGCAATTTACGACTTTACCCACGGTCCCCAGCGAGGGCTGTTTATTGGTATTGTCGTCGCCTTGGCGCTCGTGAGCCTGTATTTCCCCGTGCGCGACCTGTATGTGGCAAAACGCTCGAGCGACATCTTGGCCAAGCAGGTCGAGATTCGCGAGCAATATAACGACGACCTGCAAAAAAGCGTCGACAAGCTGCTCTCGGAGGAGGGTATCAAGGACGCGGCATCCGAGGACCTGGGCCTGGTGATGCCCGGCGAGAAGAGGATTGAAGTGCAGGGCCTGGACGACGATTCGGATGCCTCGTCGAGCCGGAAGTCGTCGAACGCCAAGAAGGCTAGCGAAGTCGCCAAGGAAATCGAAGAAGTCGGTAAGGACGCGCCGTGGTACATCCAGGCGCTCGACATGCTGTTTGGGTTTAACGGTGTCGAGGGCCAGACGGTCGTGTCCAACGGCAAATAGCGCCCGGAGGGGAGCCCACAATGACAAATTGCAAACGCTATAAGGTAGCCGCGATTGACCTGGGAACGGTGTCGTCGCGACTGGTGCTGGCCCAGGTCGAGAGTGGGGCGATCGTGGAATCGTCCAAGCACACCGAGATTACCGACCTGGGCGAGGGCGTGGACGCGACGGGACGCTTTTGCGAGGCGGCCGTTGAGCGCGTGCTCGCTGCGTGCCGGATGTTTGTGGACGAGGCTCGTGCCTTTGGGGCCGCGTGCATCTGCACCACCTGCACGAGCGCCGCGCGCGATGCATCCAATGCCGCACTGCTGCTGGACGGCCTGCGCGATCTGGGGCTTGAGCCACAGGTGATTCCGGGCGAGGTCGAGGCGCGCCTGACGTTTTTTGGCGTGGCACACGACTTTGCCGGCGAGCGCATTATTGTTGCCGATTCGGGCGGCGGATCTACGGAGCTCGCGACGGGCGTCTATGCGCCGGAGCTTGGCGTCTTTGCGCTAGAAGGGACGCGCTCGCTGGACATTGGCTGCCGCCGCGTGACGGAACGATTTTTCTCGGCGCTGCCGCCTGCGGACGGCGAGCTTGCTGCCGCTGCTGCGTGGGCAGGTGAGCAGTTCGCCGCCTATTTTGAAGGCCTGCCCAGCGACTTTGAGCGCGCCGAGCGTCTGGTCGCGGTGGGCGGCACCGTTACCACGCTCGTTGCGCTCGTTCATGAGCTGGAACCGTACGATTCGAGCTTTGTGCACCTACGCGAGCTGTCGCTGGAGCAGGTCTCGGCCGCTATCGAGCGCATGTCTGTGTTGGATGCGGAGGGCATCGCCGCGCTACCGGGTGTACAGCCCAAACGCGCGGGCGTGATCTTGGCTGGCGCCGTGGTGATCCACGAACTCATGCGTGCCGGCGGTTACAAGACGCTCACCGTAAGCGAGAACAGCCTACTCGCCGGCATGGCCGCCACCATCAACGAGACTCTCGACGGCGCCACCCCTACCATCGGCTGGACCCCGAGCCTGAGCGCCCTTTAACCGTCTCCCTCTGAGTTGCGGTGAAATAGTTCCTAAATAAGCTGGTAAACGGTATAAACAGGGTCTATTCCACCGCAACTTAGAGCCTCACCGGCGTCTAAAAGAAACGGGCCCGCATCCCTGGGGGACACGGGCTCGTAAACAATACGTGGTAGGGGCGGTGGGACTCGAACCCACAATCCTTGCGGCGAGAGATTTTAAGTCTCCTGCGTATGCCAATTCCGCCACGCCCCCGTGAGACTAGAAGTCTAGCACAAGCCGTCCGTTACGCGTTGACGGCCATCGAGTGTTGGCCCGACTTCTCCAGGAACTCCTGGAACTTGGCTTCGTCGCCCTTGTTCTGGTATTGCAGGGCCAGCAGGTACTCCAGGCGGCAGCGCTTGACCGGGTCGTCGCCGGCCTCCTCGAGCATGCGCTCCAGCTCGGGAATGTCGTTGTGGCGCTTGAGGATCATCGTGTCGTACATCAGCTGACACTCGTGCGCAACTGCCTCGGCCTGACCGCCCTCAAAGCCCTTGATCTCGTGCAACAGCTCTTTGGACTTTTTGCGGTCCTCCTGGCCAACGTAGTAGTTAAAGGCTTTGATCACCAGGTCGACGCGCTGCATCTTGGGGAGGTTGAGCCCCAGCAGCAGGTCGAACATCTCGCTGGCACGCTCGTGGTCCTCGCGCAGCAGATAGGAGTTCAGGCGCAGGTAGTCGCGGTTGTAGCGCGGGTACAGCATGCTGGTGAGTTTGCCGTCGAGCAAACGATCGAACTCGTCCCACTGCTTGGCGGCCATCAATTGCTGCAGGCGTTTAAACGTGGTGCGTTTTTTGACGCTAAAGAACACCGACACGGCGATGCAGATGATAACGACGGCGGTCCAGAGTGTGCGGGAATCGGGCATATTAGGGTCCTTAGTCGCTCATAAAGCGAGCGGTATGACAACACGTACTAGATGTATTATACGCAGCGCGCAAGCAAACTGGCATAAAAGCTCATCGAGGCCGAGTGCCATCGCTCGCTGCGGTACACTTACCTAAAGTAAACCATGAAGGGAGACATTACCTATGAAGAAGATCGTTTTGGCTTGCGGTGCTGGCGCTGCTACTTCCACGCTCGTTGCCCAGAAGGTCGCTACTCTGCTCGACGCCAACGGTTATGCCGACAAGTACGAGATCGTGCAGTGCGCCATCTCCGAGGCCAAGGATTACTGCGACGAGGGCGCTGACCTGCTGATCGCCACCACCGTTGCCCCCGAGGGCCTCACCTGCCCGTACGTGAGTGGCGTGCCCTTCATGACCGGCATGAACCGCGTTGCCGCCGAGAAGGCCGTTCTCGACGTCATGGCTCAGTAGGCGCTGACTGCATGAGTGAGCAGAACGCCAACCCGGTAGAGCTCTTTGGTATGCGCGTTGCCCATGTGGGCATTAACGCCACCGACCCGGCAGACGCCCTGGAGATCGCGGAGCTGTTCTCGACGATGATGGGCCTGCCCGTCATCGAGACCCCGGTTTCGTACTTCAACGATTCGCTGGTCGAGATCATGAAGCAGAACGGTCGTGGCACCAAGGGCCACATCGGCTTTGCCGTTAACGACATCGATGCAGCTGAGAAGTGGTTTGCCGAGCGCGGGCTCGAGGTCAACGAAGAGTCGCGCGCGCTGCTGCCCGACGGTGGTACCAAGCTCGTGTACTTTAAGCGCGAGTTCGCCGGTTTCGCCGTGCACCTGTGCCGCGAGTAGCGCACAAGCTGCTTTAGTTAGCAAAAAGGGATAGGGCCGCGTGGCCCTATCCCTTTATTTATGCCGAGGGGCTTCCTACCGCGGCAGGCGAATCGTAAAGCGGCTGCCGACGCCCTCGACTGAGGTCACGCCAATGACACCACCATGGCTATCGACGATCCACTTGGCAATGGCAAGCCCCAGACCCGAGCCCTGCGCACCGGCATCGCGTGCGTTGTCGGCGCGGTAGAACCGTTCAAACGCGTGAGCTGCGGATTCCTGGTTCATGCCGATGCCCTCGTCCTCAACGCTTATGTCGATCGTGCCCGTGCCCGCATCCGGCGCTACGCCAAACGAGATGGGCGTGCCCGCGTCCGAATACTTGGCGGCGTTTTGCACGATCACGCGCAGAGCCTGCTTCACGAGCGCCACGTCGACGGGCGCGTCGCAGCGCGGGTCGCTGATAAGCGCAGCGTCAAAGGCCAGCCGATACGTGTGCCCGGCATCGATCATCTGCGATTCTTCGCAAACCTCGCCGACCAGTGCAGCCAGGTTGGTATGCGCACGCCGCAGGACCGTGCGCCCGGCATCGCCGCGCGCCAAAAACAGCAGCTGCTCCACGAGCTCCTGCATGTGCTCGCTTTCGGCCTTGAGGGACGCGATGGATTCCGCCAGCACGTCCGGGTCGTCTTTGCCCCAGCGGTCGAGCATGTTCACGTAGCCCTGAATCACCGCGATGGGCGTGCGCAGCTCGTGGCTTGCATCGTTGACAAAGCGCATCTGCTGCAGCTTGGCCTCTTGCATCTGGCGCAGCAGGCGGTTGAGTGCGACCTCGATGCTTGCCAGGTCGGCGTCGCCGGTGGTGACGCTCGGAGAGTCGACGCTCGCGCGCTCGATGGCTTGCTCCAGCGTTTCCATCTTGCCGCCGGAGAGCTGCATGCGGCCGAGCTCGTCCACGCGCAGGGCCAGGTCGTTGAGCGGCGCCATGGTGCGGCGCACACGGCGAGCGCCGCCGAGCATATCGAGCATGCTGATGACCTGCCAACCTACAACAACGATATAGAGGGGCCAAAGTGCGATGAGGTCCTGCGCGAGGGGGAAGGTCTTGGTGGTACGCGCAAGCTCGACGGTATAGGTGAGCGTTGTCAGGTCCCAGCCGCGCGCGGGCTTCAGCGACATGCCGCGAACGGTGGCGCCGGGGATCCATCCTGCGGTAAACGCGCTGTCGGGCAGTGTCTGGTTGTATCCATAGACGAGGATCGCCGCCGCAATCACCACCAGCAACAGATCGAGCCAGACGTAGCTCATCAGGCGGCGCCACATATAGCTCCAGTTGATGGCGCGGGCGATGGAGGTGACGCGCTTGGCCTCGGCGTTACGTGCGGCAGACATAGCCCACCCCGCGCACGGTCTGGATGATGCGGGCACCGCCGGCGTCCTCGATCTTGGCGCGCAGGTGCGCGATGTGCACGTCGACGTTGTTGGTGTCGCCCACGTATTCGTAGCCCAGCGCCTCGTGCGCAATGCGCTCGCGCGTGAGCACGGTGCCGGCATGTGCCATAAGCAGGGCGAGGACGTCGAACTCGCGGGCGGTCAGCACGATGGGCGAGCCGCCGACCGTGACTTCGCGGCGGTCGGGATCGAGCGCGACCGAACCCACGGTGAGCGCGGCGGGGGAGGGCGCGGCTGAGGTCTTGGCCGAGTCTCCAGCCGGGGGTATCGCAGCGGCACCCGTAGCGCCCTCCCCGGCCCCAACGCCGCCAACGCCCGAAGCCGCCCGCACGGCCTCCGAGCGCTTCAACGCCACGCGGATCCGTGCGAACAGCTCCTCAATCGCAAACGGCTTGGTCAGGTAATCGTCGGCGCCGGCATCGAGCCCGGCCACCTTGTCCATCACGGCATCGCGCGCGGTGACCATTATCACCGGCACATCCTTGTGCTTGCGGACGCGCCGCAGGACCTCCATGCCGTTGAGCTGCGGCAACAGCACATCGAGCAGAATAAGATCGTAGTTGCGCTCCAGCGCCAGGTCCACGGCGGTGCGGCCATCGGCGGCGTGTTCCACCTGGTAGCCCTCGTGCTCCAGCTCGAGCGTCACAAAGCGGGCGATTTTCTCCTCGTCCTCTACGATCAGGATCCGTGCCATGCGTGCCCCCGTTTGCGATTACTTGTCGTCGTTCAGATTTTGCTTGATGTCGTCCGCGGCGTCGGCGGCGTGATCCATAAGGTTGTTGATGCTGCCGGGCACGTCGCCGTCGCTATCGATGCGGTAACGCATGCCAAAGAACAGGCCGATCAGCATCAGCCATATCGTGGCGCCCCAGGCAAACAGGGCGATGATGGGGATCAGGATGGGGATGTTGAGGATGATTGCATCGCGGCGCGTGGCGATAAACTTGGTGTCCAGGCTCAGGCGGAAGAGCTTTTTGAGGTACTCCCACACGCTGTCCATCTTCTTGGAGAAGTCGGTCTTTTCGCTCGACTTCTCGTAGGCGGCCTGCGCGGCGACCATCTCGGCCGAGGGTTCGTCGACCGGCGCGGACTCGGTGGCGGCGTGCGCCGACGTGGTCTGGGTCTTGCCTTGCGACTCGAGCCAAATGATGGCGTCCAAAACGTTGCCGTCGGCGGCGTCGAGCGCGGCTTTGGCATCGGTGTAGCTCACGTTGCACTTGGTGCGGATGGTTTCAACTTTTTCGAGGTCGTCCATGACCTGTCCTTTCGTTCGATGGGCGCGACGCCGGGCGATCTGCCCGGGCGCGAGCGTTGCGTTCGGCGGCCTGCGTTGCGCGGCGCCGCCCCGCCCTTGGTCGAACTCTATAGTGCAGGTTATAGATTAAGCGATTCTTGAGCCAAGATTAACGTTGGATGAGTTTTTGGGTAGCGGTGGGAAAAGTATTAGACCTCGATAGCGGGGGATGTGGTGCCGGTGCAAAACGGCGTCAAAGGTTGGTCGAGCAGGCGGTTTCTCCATTGATGTCCGCACAGCATGTGACACTTACCCTGCCGCCCCGCTCTGCCGCGGCGGCATGCGTCTGAACAACGACCCTCTAAGGAGTTCGATACCGATGAGTGACAACGCAAAGCATCTCGCAAAGAAGTGCGTAAAGGACGCGGGGCCGTGCCTCGCGCTGTGCGTAGCCGGCGCAGCGGTCGCGCTGCTGGCTGTTCTGGGGCCGTTCGACGTGCTCCGAAGTGCCAGCTTTCTGCATGTTTGCATGGCTCTTGCCGGCGCCACGATGACCGGCGGCGTGCTCGATCTGATCTTTTGGGTGTTTGACCCGTTTGGATGGAAGAGCGAGGGGTAGGTCCCAAAGGATGGAAGGGCTGGAACGGTTGACTTAGTGATCGTGCAGAATGTGGGCTAGCGACTTACAGGGAAGTGGTGATCCGATGACGGTCTATGTGACGGGCGATATTCACGGCGGCGTCGACATGCAAAAGCTTCGCGACTGGGATCTTGGGGATGGTCTGACAAGTGACGACTATCTCATCATCGCGGGCGACTTTGGCTTTCCGTGGGATTTCTCTGCCGAGGAATGTGCCGACATCGCCTGGCTGGAGTCGCGCCCCTATACCGTGCTGTTTGTCGACGGCAACCACGAGCGTTTCGATCACTGGTCGGAGCGCCCCATGGAGCTGTGGCACGGCGGCCTGACGCAGCGTCTGTCGGACACCTCGCCCATCCGACGCCTGACGCGCGGTGAGGTTTTTGAGCTCGACGGCTCAACGATCTTTACCATGGGCGGCGCCACGAGCGTGGATAAGGAATACCGCATTCCGTATTCCAGCTGGTGGCCGCAGGAGCTGCCGGACGAGCGCAACTTTGAGGAGGCGCGGGCAAAGCTCGACAGCGTGGGTTGGAAGGTCGACTATGCGATCACCCATACCTGCTCCACGCGCATGCTTTCGCCCACGCTTTACCCGGCACCTGGCTGGAATTATCCCGATGTCGATCGACTCACCACGTTTTTCGACGAGCTGGAGGACCACCTGGACTACAAGCGCTGGTACTACGGGCATTTTCATCGTGACGCCAACCCAGCCGAGTGCCACACCGTGCTCTACGACTGTATTGTCCGCCTGGGCGACGAACTCCAGCCCTGGGATGTCGCGTAGGGGCGGGGTGGCTGGCTACTCGACCGTTACAGTGATGTTTTCCCGATGCGTGCGGATAACATCCCAGCTAAAGTGCTCGACCAGCTGCTCGGCAGAGCGCGGTGTGGCGTCCGGCGCGATGCCTGTTTGCCCGGCGAGCCAGCCCAGTAGTGCCTCGGGCGCGCCAAAGCGGGTGCGGAGCTCGCCCAGGTCCAGGTCGCGGTCGCGCTTGGAAAGGCGGCGGCCATCCGGCGACATGAGCAGCGGAATGTGCGCGTAGTGCGGCGTGGGAAGTTCCAGCAAATGCTGCAGGTAGATTTGGCGCGGCGTGGAGCCCAGCAGATCGCATCCGCGCACGACCTCGGTGACGCCCATGGCAGCGTCGTCGACCACCACGGCTAGCTGGTAGGCAAAAACGCCGTCGCTGCGGCGCACCAAAAAGTCACCGCACTCGGTGGCAAGTGCTTCGCATTGGGCTCCGTACGTGCGGTCCACGAATTCGATCACGTCGCTGGCGAGGTCGTCGACGGTGGGCACGCGCAGGCGCGTGGCCGGAGCACGCAGGGCACTGCGGCGGGTGATTTCATCAGCAGAAAGACCTCTGCAGGCGCCGCGGTAGATGGGCGTGCCGTCGCTGGCGTGCGGCGCGCTCGCGGCGTGGAGTTCGGCACGCGTGCAAAAACAGGGATAGGTGAGGCCGGCGTCTTGCAGCTGGCGCAGGGCGTCCTCGTACAGATCCAGGCGATCGTGCTGGTAGTAGGGGCCTTCGTCCCACTCGAGCCCCAGCCAGGTCAGATCGTCAATCAGTTGAGCGGCAAGTTCCGGGTGCTTGCAGCGATCGTCCAGGTCCTCGATGCGCAGCACGATGCTGCCGCCCTGGCTGCGGGCCGAAAGCCACGAGCACAGGCAGCTGAACACGTTGCCCAGGTGCATGCGGCCCGAGGGCGACGGGGCAAAGCGGCCCACGACGGGGGTGGGCGCTGCCGTTGCTGGTGCGTCCGCGGCGTGTGTTGCTATGTTGCGTGCGTTGATATCCATGCGGACGAGTATAGCGCGGGGCTTGGCAGGGAAGGCGTTGCTGCGCTCACAAGTTGGCGGCGGTGCGCATTGCGCACGGTGGGTTTGCGGCTCAAGGTCTCGATCGCTGCGTACCGACTTAGCCTCACAAACGACAGAAACCCCGGCAGCTCTTCGCAACTGCCGGGGTTTCCGCGGAAAAGGGGGACATGATCCTCGAGCGAACGGCAAAGGGGCAAACCGTTTTCGCTCAACTGCTTTATGCCCCTCGGCTGGCGGCTCAATCAGCGCGTGCCGCGCCCACACAAAGCCGCTACACCTGTGACGGAGCTGTGAAGTGGTATCTATTGCCGGGGCGGGCTATGCCAAGGGTGTCCCTAATGACTAGTCATTTAAGAACGTCCCCAATGACTAGCTGCCGGGGTGCGGGTGTGACTTTCATCCCGTTTGGCGCTCCGGTCGCCTAGATGTTCGCCATGCGTACCCGCAAACGTGGGACAATGGCGCTGTTGGTTTTACAGACAAAGGATGTGCCTATGAACACCCTCGCCGCCAAAGTCAGCCGGCAGCGCCACCTGTTTGCGCGATTCGCTTCCGTCTGCGTGCTCGTCACGCTTGCGTTGTTGCTGCTGCCTGTCGCCGCGCACGCCGACGGCTACTCCATGACCCAAACTTATATCAGTGCCACGGTTGAGGCCGATGGATCGCTGACCGTTGTCGAGGGACGCCAGTTTGATTTCGACGACGACATCAACGGCGTGTTTTGGGAGATCAATACGGGCACCAACCAGCAGGGCGGCACGGCGGGCGTTGACGTGTTGAGTGTCGAGGAAGAGGACACCGCGTTTAACAAAGTCGATAGCGCGAACAAGGGCGATTCTGGCGTCTACACGGTCGAGCAGACCGGTGACGGCGTAAGGATTAAGGTGTTCAGCCCCCACGAGAGCGGCGACAGCGCGATCTATTACGTGAGCTACACCATGACCGGTGCGGTCATGAACTGGGCCGATACCGCCGAGCTCTACTGGAAGTTTGTGGGCGACGGCTGGTCCGCGGACTCCGATGACGTTGAGATGGAAGTGTACTTCGCAAATGCCGCTGCCGGTACGGCGGTCGTCAAGGGCGATAACTTCCGCGCATGGGGCCACGGCCCGCTGACGGGCGATGTATCGCTCGATGCGGACGAACCCATGGTCACCTATACCATTCCCTGCGTGCATCAGGGCGAATTCGCCGAGGCACGCATCGCCTTCCCTAGCGACTGGGTGCCGCAGCTTGCCGCTTCGGGCGAAGAGCGCATGTCAACGATCCTGAGCGAAGAGAAGGAATGGGCCGACGAAGCTAACGCCCGCCGCGCTCACGCTCGCATGATTGCCAATGCACTTGCCGTGCTAAGTGTTGTTGCGGCGGTGGTCTTTACCGGCACAATCGTTATGCTCAAGCTGCGCAAGCGCAAGCCCAAGCCGCTTTTCCAGGACGAATATTTCCGCGATGTGCCTTCGGCCGACCATCCCGCCGTGCTTTCGGCCCTCATGAGCTGGAACGAGGTGCCCGACCAGGCATATATCGCCACGCTCATGAAGCTCACTGACGACCGTGTGATCAAGCTGGAGCAGGCGACCGTGACCAAGGCCAAGAAGGGTCTGTTGGGGCGTGAAAAAGAAGAGCAGACGTATCGCGTGACGGTGAGTGATGCGGGCTGGAAGTCGGCCAAGGGCATTGACCACATGGTGCTCAAGGTCTTCTTTGCCGGTGCTAAGCCTGACGAGAACGGTGACCGTTCGCGCACGTTCGACGAGCTGCAGCACTACGTCAAGCAGCACGCTACACCCGTGGGTGATAAGCTCGAGGACTATCAGAACACCGTTAAGGGCAAGCTGGCCGATAGCGAGTACGTTGCCTCGGACGGCATTGTTGCAATGGTGTTTTGCCTGGTTCTTGGTATCCTGATTGCCTTTGTTCCCGTGGGATCCATTTTCTTTACCGATGGCGCACAGGCGAACATTACCGCCGCGGTTATCTCGGTGCCGATTGTGCTGGTGGGTATCGGCGTGGGCCTTACGTTTCGCCGCTTTACGCCGGAGGGCGCCGAGGTGGCGGCTCGCTGCAAGGCACTTAAGCATTGGCTCGAGGACTTCACTCGTCTAAAGGAAGCCGTCCCGGGCGATCTGGTGCTGTGGAACAAGCTGCTGGTGATGGGCGTGGCGCTGGGTGTTTCCAAGGAAGTGCTGCGTCAGCTTGCCGAGGCCGTGCCGCCCGAGGTGCGCGAGGCCGACGGCTTCTATGACAATTATCCCTGCTACTGGTGGTACTACCATCATTACGGTATCGAGTCTCCGCTCGATTCGTTCGATGACGTGTATCACGAGAGCATCCGTGAGCTGGCGTCGAGCTCCGACAGCTCGGGTGGCGGCGGAGGCGGCGGCTTCTCTGGCGGCGGAGGCGGTGGCGTCGGCGGAGGCGGCGGCGGAACGTTCTAACGGTCGTAAATCATGGGATGGGCTTTTCTCGACAGCCGTCGGGGAAGCCCATCCCCTTTTTATGCGCTACCTACGAAGACTGTCCCCAACGACTAGTCACTGGGAACGTTCCTAAATGACTAGGTATGGCTGCCGGGTTTAGGCTGTTAGGTCGAGTTCGTAGAGGAAGCTTTCGCGCGGCATGTCGTGACGGCGCTCTTCGCGGTTGGCGCGGTGCGTGGCCGTGCGCTTAAAGCCGTGCAGCTCGTAGAACTTCCACGAGCAGTTGGAGTCGGTGTACAGGTGCGCCCTTGTCGCCCCGCGCGAGGACAGATACGAGACCGCGGCATCGAGCAACACCGAGCCAACGCCCAGGCCGTGGACGTCGCGATCAACGGCAAGCAGCGTGACCTCGTTGTCGTGCGGCAGCGGGCTGCATTCGAGCAGACGGTTGTTGGTTCGGATGGTTGCGCGCACAAACGAGAGATACTCGGCGCAGGCATCGGGCTCCAGCTCACGCATCTGCGATAGCAGCGTGCGTTCGGTATCCATCCAATGTTCCTTGACGGTGGCGCCGGAGTTCTGTCCCGCGCGTGCGAGCGCAATGCCGCGCGCCTGACCGTCGATTACGGCAACCTGCGAAAACGTCGACGACGAAAGGCAATAGGCGAGGTCGCACGCGGCCTCAAGGCGGTTGTACTCATCGTTATCCGAATTGTTATGCCAAAGCTGCTGCAGAATTAGCGCGATGGCGTCGAAGTCTTCGGTATCAAACGGTCGGTAGAGAACCCGCGAGACCATGGTGCCTCTTTCTTTCGCGGATGCATATCGAGCACAGTTCTACCACGCTATTGGCATCTAATTATGGTGCCCCTGTGTTCCATGAACTCACCGTGCCCGGTGCCGTGCTCACCCCCTCCGCTCGCAAACTTTTTCTGCACATGCGTGCGTTGCGGGGTGCATCGATGCGCTCGATGCGCTACATTGAATCAGTATTTTCAATGCCGCTGCGCGAGCGCTGCAGATCGACGTATCACCGACTCACAGAGCACGGCGGCGTACCAGACAGGAGGACTGCATGGGATCTGATGTGAAGATCGCACGCGCGTTAATCTCGGTTACCGATAAGACGGGCGTCGTCGATTTCGCACGGACGCTGGTCGATGACTTTGGCGTCGAGATCATCTCTACGGGCGGCACGGCTCGTGCCATCGAGGACGCGGGCGTTCCCGTAACCCCCATCGAGGAGTTCACGGGCTATCCCGAGATGATGGACGGCCGCGTTAAGACCCTGCACCCCAAGGTCCACGGCGCGCTGCTGGCCCGCCGCGATTCCGAGCAGCACATGCAGGAGGCCGCTCAGCACGGCATTAAGCTGATCGACCTGGTCGTCGTCAACCTGTACGAGTTCGAGAAGACCGTCGCCAACCCCGAGGTCACCTTCGCGGATGCCATCGAGCACATCGACATCGGTGGCCCCTCCATGCTGCGCTCTGCCGCCAAGAACGCCACGAGCGTTACCGTCATTTCCGACCCGGCCGACTACGACGCCGTCCTGGCCGAGATGCACGAGACCGGTGGCTGCACCACGCTTTCCACCCGTCGTCGCCTGCAGGTGAAGGTCTACCAGACCACCGCCGCCTACGACACGGCCATCTCCCGCTGGCTCGCCGCCCAGGCAAGCGACGTGGCGGACACCTCTGCCAAGCTCGAGATTTCGCTGGAGAAGGTCGACGACCTGCGCTATGGCGAGAACCCGCAGCAGAAAGCCACAGTCTATCGCTTTGCCGAGGGCTGCGAGAACACCGCGAGCTCGCAGTTCCCGCTCGTGGGCTCCAAGCAGATCCAGGGCAAGCCGCTCAGCTACAACAACTATCTGGATGCCGACGCCGCTTGGAACCTGGTCCGCGAGTTCGACGAGCCGGCCTGCGTAATCCTCAAGCACCAGAACCCCTGCGGTTCCGCCGTTGCCGAGGACATCACGGCTGCCTACGACCGCGCTTTTGCCTGCGATCCCAAGAGCGCCTTCGGCGGCATCATCGCCTGCAACCGCGAGGTTCCCTATGAGCTGGTCGAGCACTTTGCCGATCAGAACAAACAGTTCGTCGAGGTTATCATCGCCCCGAGCTACACTGCCGAGGCGCTCGAGCGCATGGCCAAGCGCCCCAACCTGCGCGTGCTGGCCACCGGCGGCGTGGACCACGGCGCCCAGGTTGAGCTGCGCTCCATCGACGGCGGCATGCTGGTGCAGGAAGTCGACCACGTGACCGAGGATCCCGCGACCTTTACGTTCCCCACCGACCGCAAGCCCACCGACGCCGAGATGGCCGAGCTCGAGTTTGCCTGGAAGGTCTGCAAGGGCGTCAAGTCCAACGCCATCTTGGTTTCCAAGGGCAAGGCCGGCATTGGCATGGGCCCGGGTCAGCCTAACCGCGTTGACTCCGCACTGCTTGCCTGCGAGCGCGCCGAGGACTTCTGCGAGCGCGAGGGCGTGGAGAAGGGCGGCTTTGCCTGTGCAAGCGACGCGTTCTTCCCGTTCCGCGACAACGTCGACGTGCTTGCTGCACACGGCGTGACCTGCATCATCCAGCCCGGCGGCTCCAAGCGCGACGACGAGAGCATCCAGGCCTGCAACGAGCACAATATTGCTATGGTCTTTACCGGCGCCCGCCACTTTAGGCACTAAGTTTCGCCCCGGAACAAAATAATCTCTGCAAAAGACGGCTGCTCCGTTTGGAGGGCCGTCTTTTTGGTATAAGAGGACGGAATGACTAACACGAAAGGTACAACCATGCCCCAGATTGATGATGCCGAGCTGTTTGGCAATGCCGAGGATCAGCGTGCGTACGAGGACTTTTGCGCCAATCAGGAGGCGGTCGAGAAGTTTACGCTCGACAAGCCCGCGCTTGTCTGCCGTTGGCGCATGTCCAATAAAAAGGTGCCCATGCTCAACCGCCACATTCGCGCACTGTCCGAGCGCTTGGTGCAGGGCGAGCCGCTTACCCATAACATGCTCAGCTGGGCCAAACAGCACGTTGAGTGGTCGCTTGCCGAGGGCGATTACACCGCACGCGACGGCGTGCTCATGCTGGTGATCGACGTTAACGGCAACGCCGCCATGACGGTGGGGGAGTACGAGCCGCTCGCCGATACGTCGGCCAAGGCGCTGCGTGCCCGCTCCGCCGAGGCCCGCTCCGAGGCCGACGAGACCGGCGTGGCGCCCGAGCTGCTCGCCGCCGTCGATAACGGCGAGCTTGCCTTTGTGGCGCCAGCGGACGAGTGCCTGTGCGGCACGGCGACGCTCATCGAGCAGCTGGCCCAGACCAAGGGCATCCCGGTCACGCGCGTAGATATTCCCGCGCAGCTTAAGGGCGCGCTGTTCCTAGTGAGCGACGAGCACGGCGTGGTTCCCGCAACCGAGACGGAGGCCGCCGAGGCCGACGCCGCCACGGTCGCCTTCTTTGCCGACGGCTACGAAAAGCTCCGTGCCCGCCGCTAAATGACTTTTCTGGGACGGGGATTAAGAATCATGTTGGTCCCCGCCACCGCTGCGAGTGCGAGGCGGACAAAACGCCCCCGCTCGCGAACAGTTCTGTCACCTTGGTACCGCGCGCGGTGCACACCTGCAGTTTCGCGGCCATAATGGTGGCAAGACAACCAAGAGGGGAGCGGAATCCATGGCGCTGATCTATATCGTTGAGGACGACGAGCCCATCCGTCGCGAGCTCGCCGACATTTTGGCGCGTGCCGGTTTTGAGGTCGAGGCCTGCGAATCGTTTGAGCATGTCTCGCGCGATATTCTCGCCGCCGCGCCCGACCTGGTGCTGCTCGACCTCACGCTTCCCGTCAAGGACGGCCAGCATATCTGCCACGAGGTTCGCCGCGAATCCGAGGTCCCCATCATCGTCCTCACGTCGCGCACGACCGAGATCGACGAGGTCATGGCCATGACGCTCGGCGCGGACGACTTTGTTCCCAAGCCCTACAGCGCCCGTGTGCTCGTGGCGCGCATCAATGCCTTGCTGCGTCGCACCGCGGCGGCAGGCGAGCGCAGCACGCTCGTCCACAAGGGATTGGAGCTCGACCTCGCCCGCTCCATGGTCACCAATACGGCAACCGGCGACAGTACCGAGCTCACCAAAAACGAGCTGCGTATCCTTTCGCTGCTCTTGGGTCGCGCGGGCAAGATCGTCTCGCGTCCGGCCATCATGCAGGACCTGTGGGACTCCGACGCCTTCGTGGACGACAACACGCTTACCGTCAACATCAACCGCCTGCGCACCACGCTCGAAAAAATCGGCATCAAGGGGTATTTGACGACGCACCGCGGCCAAGGCTATTCGGTCTAGGGGCCGGCTATGTCGTTTGGCAAGTTCTTTAAAGATGCGCTGCTTCCCGTCGCCGTGTGGACCTGCGGCGTGCTGCTGAGCTGCTTTGTGCTGACGGTCGCCGGCGCACCCGTTTCTATCGTGGTCGTGGCGGTTGGCGTGTCCTTTATTTTCGGTATGCTCGGCATCGTGATCGAGTACGCTCGCCGTCGCCGTTTTCTGCGTCAGTTGGAGCGCGCGGCAGAGGAACTCGAGAGTCCCGCATGGGTGCAGGAGATGGTGCAATGCCCGACCTATGCCGAGGGCGAGCTCGAGTACGAGGTCTTGCGCCGGGTGGGCAAAGCCGCTTGCGACGAGGTTGCCGAAGGCAGGCGTCAGACTGATGACTATCGCGACTATATCGAGAGCTGGGTCCACGAGGCCAAGCTGCCCCTGGCAGCAGCCCATCTGATTTTGGAAAACCTGGACGGCAGCGAAGACGATCTGTCGCGTGTGGATGACCTGGGCCGCGAGCTTGCCCGCGTGGAGCGCTATATCGACCAGGCGCTGTACTATGCGCGCTCGGAAGTCGTGGAGCGCGACTACCTGATTCGCCGCTGGGATCTTAAGACCCTGGTGACGGGTGCGATCAAGGCCAACGCGCGTGAGCTTATCGCGGCGCACGTGGCCCCGGTGTGCGAGAACCTCGACTTCGAGGTTTTTACCGACGAGAAGTGGCTCGAGTTTATTCTGGGCCAGCTCATTCAGAACAGCATTAAATATGCGCGTGAGGACGGTGCGAAGATCACGTTTTCGGGCGCGTTGCTGGACGAGGGCCTGGCAAGCGAGCGCATCGAGCTTACCGTCGCCGACAATGGCTGCGGCGTGAGCGCGGCCGACCTGCCCCGCGTGTTCGAGAAGGGCTTTACCGGCGACAACGGTCGCACCACCAAGCGCGCAACGGGCATCGGCCTCTACCTGGTGGCGCGTCTGTGCTCCAAGATGGGCATCGAAGTTACCGCGGCATCCGACTCCGGCAAAGGCTTCGTCGTAACGTTTGCCTTCTCAACCAACAAGTTCCAATACTTCGAGTAACGCACGCGGCAGACGTCCGCCCAAACAAAACGTGCCGCCCCAAACGGGGCGGCACGCCATCTTTTATCAGACAACTCGCTGAAGTACGGTGACGAAGGCGCAAGGCCGGGAGGGGTTATCAAAGCCGACATCCCGCAGCCGCGAAGCGGCGAGGACGTCGGCGTGATAACCCCGCAGGCCTTGCGCCGACGGGAAGGAACCTACTTCACGACCAAAATGTCGCAGTCCGTATTGCGCAGCAGGAACGTCGAAATCGAGCCCAGCAGCGCATACTTGATCGAGGAAAGGCCGCGGGCGCCGCAGAGCACCAGGTCGGGCTTGACCACGTCGAGCATCTCGTCCTTGAGCGTCTCGCGAATGCGGCCGGCGCGAATCATGACCTCGACCTCGGGAATGTCGGGATTGGCCTTGGCCTCTTCGAGCTGCTTGGCGATGGAGTTCTTAAATGCCTCCTCTAGGCCGTTGACCAGATCGACCGGATAGGAACCGGCGCTCTCGAGCGCCGTGGAATCGATAACGTGGCCGATGATTAGCTTGGCGCCGTTGTTCGCGGCGACCTTGATGGCGCGTGCGAGCACAAAATCCTGCTGCTCAGTACCATCGAGTGAAACAAATACCTTGGTGTAGCCCTCGTTCATGGTTTCCTCCTTGGTCTATCGCACGGGCGCGGGGCTCGTGCATCGGGCGGGCGCGGGCGCGTTGGCCGCCGGACACTTTATCTTGTTGCAGTTATACCCAAGGATTTCGGTTTGACCGCTCGCAATTCTGTGAACGGACGAGTTTTTTGGTAAGGGTAGGCGCAGACGCGCCCGAACGGTTGATAATGGGACATCGCCCGCACCGTCCGCAGAACAATATCGGCGGGTGTCTAACGAGGGGGGTCCCTTTGGATATCATCGAGCTTCTAAAATCTGCCTTCATGGGCCTGGTCGAGGGCATCACCGAATGGCTGCCTGTTTCGTCGACCGGTCACATGATCTTGGTGGACGAGTTCGTCAAGATGAACGTGAGCGAGACGTTCTGGAATATGTTCCTGGTCGTGATTCAGCTCGGCGCCATTCTGGCCGTCTGCGTGCTGTTCTTCCATGAGCTCAATCCGTTCTCGCCCAGCAAGGGCAAGGAGGGCCGTCGCGACACCTGGGTGCTGTGGGGCAAGATTGTGCTCGGCTGCATTCCTGCGGCGGCGATCGGTCTGCCGCTCAACGACTGGATGGAGGAGCATTTCTACAATGCTCCCGTCGTGGCGCTGGCGCTCATTGTGTACGGCGTGTTGTTTATCGTGATCGAGAACTGGCGCGCGAGCAAGCGCGAGGAAATGGCCGTTGCCGGTTCGTTTGGTTCGCGTGCTGTGGTGTCGGGTGGACGTCCCGCCGGTGCGCACTTTGCGGCGCCCGCCGCGGCTACCGCTGAGGATGAGGACGATGACGAGAATCTGGACTTTGGCTCCATCGCCACGCTCGAGGACCTGAGCTGGAAGACTGCACTGGGCATTGGCTGCTTCCAGATCCTCTCGCTGGTGCCGGGCACGTCGCGCTCCGGTTCCACCATCATCGGCGGCCTGCTTTTGGGCTGCACGCGTTCGGTGGCGTCCAAGTTTACGTTCTTCCTGGCCATTCCTGTCATGTTTGGCGCGAGTGCGCTCAAGATCGTCAAGTATTTCATCAAGGGCGGTACGTTCGGTGCCAACGAGGTCGCCATCCTGGGCGTGGGCTGCGTTGTGGCCTTTGTGGTTTCGCTCATCGCTATCAAGTGGCTTATGGGCTTCGTCCGCCGTCACGACTTCAAGTGCTTCGGCGTCTACCGCATCATTCTGGGCATCGTGGTGCTTGCGTACTTCTTCGTCTTGGAGCCGATGCTCGGCCTCTAACTTAGTCGACGCTGCGCGGCGGCCAGGGCGACAACTTGTCATTCAAAGGGGGTGGCATGACCAAAAGGTCTATGCCGCCTCCTTTTCATGCCAATTTGTTCGCCCTGACCGTCGCTCGCTGCTGCTGCCGTGACATCGCTGGCTCTGTGATTGGCGCAATGGGGTGGGCCTGACGGTGACGCACGGAGTCGTGGTGTGATTTGCGTCGGTGTCCGCGCGGCTCGGTATACTGGTACGGCTCAAACTATGGCGCCGCCCGCAGGCGCGCCGTCCGTCAGATGAGGAGTCGCCCATGACCCAGCCCTTGCCCTGGGAAAAGAACGCCGCGGTATCCGTGCCGCCCGCGCCGGAACCCGTGCCGCTCGATGCATACACCGCCCCTGCTGCGCCGGAGCCCGAGCTCGTTCCGCTCGACATCTACGACGCTCCCGCGCCGGCACCCAAGCCTGCCAAGCCGATCGTCGACATCGACAGCCTGAATCCCGCCCAGCGCGAGGCGGTCCTGACCACTGAGGGCCCGCTGCTGGTGCTCGCCGGCGCCGGCTCGGGCAAGACCCGCGTCTTGACCTTCCGAATCGCACATATGCTCGGCGACCTGGGCGTTAAGCCCTGGCAGATCCTTGCCATCACGTTTACCAACAAGGCTGCGGCCGAGATGCGTGAGCGTCTGGCGGCACTCATTCCCAGCGGCACCCGTGGCATGTGGGTGTGCACGTTCCATGCCATGTGCGTGCGCATGCTGCGTGAGGACGCCGACCTGCTGGGCTACACCGGTCAGTTCACCATCTACGATGACGATGACTCAAAGCGCATGGTGCGCGACATTATGCAGACGCTCGGCATCGAGCAAAAGCAGTTCCCCATCAACATGATCCGCAGCAAGATCAGCTCGGCTAAAAACGCCATGATCGGCCCCGAGGACATGCTCAAATCCGCCGACAGCCCCAACGACAAAAAGGCCGCGCAGGTCTATCTGGAGCTGGAACGCCGTCTGCGCGCCGCCAACGCGATGGACTTCGACGATCTGCTCGTGCGCACGCTCGAGTTGCTGCGCACCCGCCCCGAGGTGCTCGACAAGTACCAGGAGCGCTTCCGCTACATTAGCGTCGACGAGTATCAGGACACCAACCACGTCCAGTACGAGATCGCCAACCTGCTGGCCGCCAAGTACCAAAACCTCATGGTCGTGGGCGACGACGATCAGTCCATTTATAGCTGGCGTGGAGCCGACATCACCAACATCCTGGACTTTGAGAAGGACTTTAAAAACTGCAAGACCGTCAAGCTGGAGCAGAACTATCGCTCCACGGGTCACATCCTGAGCGCCGCTAATGCCGTTGTTCGCCACAACTCGCAGCGCAAGGACAAGCGTCTGTTTACGGCCGAGGGCGATGGCGAGAAGATTCAGGCCTTCCAGGCAAGCGACGAGCGCGACGAGGGCCGCTGGATTGCCGGCGAGATCGAAAAACTGCATGCCAAAGGCACGAGCTACGACGATATCGCCGTGTTCTACCGCACCAACGCCCAGTCGCGTATTCTCGAAGATATGTTCCTGCGCGCGGGCGTGCCCTACAAGATCGTGGGCGGCACGCGATTCTTCGACCGTGCCGAGATCCGCGACGTCATGGCCTACCTTAAGATGATCGTGAACCCGGCCGACGAGATGAGCGTCAAGCGCGTCATCAACACGCCGCGCCGCGGTATCGGCTCCACCTCGATCCAAAAGATCGAGCAGCTGGCGCGCGACAACCGTTGTTCGTTCTTCCAGGCCTGCGAGATCGCGTGCGCCGAGACGGGCATGTTTAGCGCCAAGGTGCGCAACGGTCTGTCGAGTTTTGTGGCGCTGGTGCGCGAGGGTCGTCGCATGGACGGCGAGCTCAAGGACGTTGTCGAGATGATCGTCGATAAGACGGGCCTGCTGCAGGCGTTTCGCGCCGAGGGCACCATGGAGTCCGAGAGCCGTGCCGAGAACATCCAGGAATTCCTGGGTGTCGCTGCCGAATTTGAGGAGACGCACGAGGATATCGAGGGTACGCTCGAGAGCCTAGAAGAGCTGCGCGCAGCCGGTGTTGCTGACGTGCCTGCCGGCGCCGAGCCCGAGCCCGTCGTGGTGAGCGCACCTGCGCCCGAGCCCGGCCCGTCTGCGCCCGCGTCTTCGTTTGAGGCGCTCGTTGGCGCGCGTGATGCCGCGGGCTCCGATCCGCTCGATAGCCTAGCCGCCCCGGCGCTCTCGCCGCAGGATGTCCTGGCCGCCGCCATCGCGGGCAACGCGTATGCCGCGCCGACGGAGATGTCGGCGGGTGCCGTGCATGCCGACGAGATTGAGCGCACCTACGGTCCGCTCACCTGTAAGGCGCTGCCGGCACTCATGGAGTGGCTGGCCCTGCGCTCCGACTTGGATTCTCTGGCCGGCGAGACGCATGCCATTACCATGATGACCATCCACTCCGCCAAGGGCCTGGAGTTCCCGGCGGTGTTCGTGGCCGGCATGGAGGAGGGCATCTTCCCGCACGTGCACGACTTTGGCGGCAGCGATGACCCGGGTAAGCTCGAGGAGGAGCGTCGCCTCGCCTACGTCGCCATCACGCGTGCTCGCAAGCGCCTGTTCTTGACCTATGCGGCAACGCGTCGCACCTACGGCTCGAGCTCTGCCAACCCGCGCTCGCGCTTCCTCAACGAGATTCCGTTTGAGGATATCGAGTTTAGTGGTATCGGTTCTGCCGGTTTTGAGGGAACGGGCTGGGAGAAGCGCGGCGACCGTCACGGCACCTTTGGCTCGGGCATGGGCTCGGATATGTATGGCGGCAAGGTGTTCGGTTCGCATACGCGTTCGACCGGCGGTTCCGGTTCGCGCGGCGGATCGAGCTTTGACGATTTCTTTGGCGGCAGCAGCTATGGGACCGAGCGCCATCGTGGGGTTTCGCCCGACGCCGGCCGTGCTGCCTCGACCTTTGGCTCGGGCGCGCCGCGAGCCAAAAAGCCCTCGTCCAAGGTGTCCCCGACGGTGGAGCGCAAGGTCGATCGCGCCAGCGCATCGCAGGACTTTGCCGCGGGCGATACCGTGAGCCACAAGACCTTTGGCACGGGCACCGTGATCTCGGTCGCTGGAGACATGATCGAGGTCCAGTTCGAAAAGACCGGCCAGACCAAAAAGCTTATGAAGGGCTTCGCTCCGATCGTCAAGCTGTCATAATCCCGGCGGACCTGGGCGGGCGTATGGGGCAACATCGCCTGCTCGGGCAGTCCTGCGCAAGACGGAGGCCACATTAAGTGGCCTCCTTTGCGTGCGGAACTCGCGATCGATGTTGCCCCATACGCCCGTCCAGGTCCTTGGGTAACGTTGCTTGCGAACGTCGCTCTGCTCGTTCGCTATTTGATCTGGAGAGCCGGGTGGGCTGATATATATGGATAAGGGGCTCCTCCGTTGATGAACGGGGGAGCCCCTTGTTGCGTTTTGGGTTGTTGTTGCGGTCTAGAGGTGCGAGATGATTAGTTCCATCTTGCCCTCGAGTTCAATCTTGTCCACGGTGCTCGGGGCCAGCAGATGGCTTCCCTTGTGGACGGGGTCGCCGCAGACGGTGCCTTCGCCGTCGATGACCGACAGACACATGAAGGGCCAGCGCTGGTCGAGGGTCTTGCTGCCGTCGGCGCGCACGCGATCGACGGTGTAGCAGGAGTTAGACTCGAGCTCGGTCACGCCGTCGACTTCGGGCGCGGTCACGGTACCGTCGACCGGAGCCTGAGCATCAAAATCGATGCAGTCGAGGCTCTGCTCAATGTGCAGCGGGCGCAGCTTGCCGTCGGTGCCGGGGCGGTCGTAGTCGTACAGGCGATACGTCACGTCGCTCGACTGCTGCGTCTCCAAAATGAGCGTGCCGGTCTTGATGGCGTGCACGGTACCGGAATCAATCTGGAAAAAGTCGCCCTTGTGGATCGGCAGCACGTTGAGCATGTCGTCCCAACGGCCTTCCTCGATCATCTGTGCGGCCTCGACGCGGTCCTTGGCGCGCTGGCCGACGATGATCGTGGCACCGGGCTCGCAGTCCAGTACATACCAGCACTCGGTTTTGCCCAGGCTGCCGTTCTCGTGCTCGGCGGCGTACTCGTCGTTGGGATGAATCTGGATCGAAAGGTCGTCCTTGGCATCCAGAATCTTAATGAGCAGCGGGAACTCCTTGCCCTCGCAATTGCCAAAGAGCTCGCGGCGCTCGGCCCACAGCCATGAAAGCGTGTGGCCGGCATACGGGCCCTCCGCAATCTGGCAGTCACCGTTGGGATGGGCCGAGATGGCCCAGCACTCACCGATGGGACCTTCGGGAATGTCGTAACCAAATACGGTTTCGAGCTGGCGGCCACCCCAGATCTTCTCGTGGAAGATCGGCGTCAGTTTAATCAAATCGGACATATTCATACCCCCATTATGTTGCGCGGGCGTTGCACAAAACAGCTCAAAACGAGCGCCCGCGTGACTACAAAAACCTATGCCAACGTTACGTTGTGCAACTCAAAGCGGTCGCCAACGTTGCGCGAGACCGAATACTCAAAGGCGGCGCCGCTGTCCAAAAAGCCAATCTGGGTGAGTTCGAGCAGGGGAGAGCCAGGTTTGGTGTCCAGACGCTCGGCTTCTTCCTCGGTTGCTGCCACGGCGCGAATGGTACGGTGGAAGCTCGAAATCTTCAGCCCACATTGCTCGCGGATGAAGCGGTAGACCGATCCGTACAGGTCCTTCTTTTTAAGGCCTGGAATCAGCTCTAGGGGCATGTAGGTGTACTCGATAACGATGGGCTTCTCATCGGCCTGACGCACGCGCACGACGTGATAGGCAAAGTCATCCTCGGCAATTCCCAGCTGGGCTGCGATGTCCGCTGGTGGATTAACGATCGAGAAATCGTAGACCACCGAGGTCACCTTCTCCCCGCGGTGCTCATATGAAAAGCCTTGGGCACGGTCGTTTTTGCCCTGGAAAAATGCCTGGCCGGGAAGCCCCGCCGTGTCCTTAACGTAGGTACCCGATCCGCGTCGGCTGGTAATAAGACCTTCCTCGGTGATTTGTTCAATAGCTCGTTTGACGGTGATTTTTGAAACGCTATAGAGCTCGCAGAACTCAACGACGGTGGGAAGCTTGTCGCCCGGTTTAAGAGCGCCATCCTCAATACTTCGACGAATATCTGCAGCTATCGCCTCGTATTTGGGAATCATGGAACCTCCTTTCCGACTTATATGAATACAAAAGTAAGTATAACCCTCAACAGGGCACCCATATTACTTTTATCTAAGAAGTTCGAGAAAGAAAAAAGAAAAAGACGCTTCACTTTTAAAATTAGAACGCTATAGTTTAAGCAACGAACGGAATCCTTCCGCAGAACAGGATCGACCGTTTGGGGACGGTTTTGTTTTGGCGGGTTGGATATCGGTATGACCGGTGCGCGCCCGCGCCGGATAACCTGCCAAAGCAAACCCGTCTCCAACCGAAAGCTCTAGAACACGAAAGCGAGGACTTTGATGGCACAGTATCAGCTGCCCAACGACTTCTTCTTTGGCGCTGCTATGTCCGGCCCGCAGACTGAGGGTCAGTGGAACCAGGGCGGCAAGCTCGAGAACCTGTGGGACACCTGGTCCATCCAGGATCTGGGTTCGTTCTACAACTGTGTTGGCTCTTATGCCGGCAATGACTTTATGGCCAAGTACCAGGAAGACTTTCGCATTTTGAAGGACTTGGGCCTGAATACCTATCGCACTTCCATCCAGTGGAGCCGTCTGCTCGATGCCGACGGCAACCTTAATGAGGAGGGCGCTGCGTGGTATCACGAGCTGTTCCGCGCCTCTCGCGAGGCCGGCCTGGAGCCGTTTGTCAACTTGTACCACTTTGACATGCCCACCTATCTCTTTAACCGTGGCGGCTGGGAGAGCCGTGAGGTCGTCGAGGCTTACGCGCATTACGCTGACGTCGCCTTCCACGAGTTTGGCCAGGAGATTAAGTACTGGTTCACCTTTAACGAGCCCATCGTCGAGCCCGAGCAGCGCTATCAGGAGGGCGTGTGGTTCCCGCAACTCCACGACTTCAACCGCGCTCGCACCGTGCAATATCACATCTCGCTGGCGCACGCGCTGGCCGTGGCCAACTATCGTCGCGCCTATGACGAGGGCGCTATTCGCGCCGATGCCAAGATCGGCATGATCAACTGCTTTACCCCGGTCTACACCAAACAGAACCCCAGCGAGGCAGACCTCGAGGCCGTGCGTATGACCAGCGGCATCAACAATCGCTGGTGGCTCGACCTTATTACCAAGGGCGAGCTTCCCGCCGACGTGCTCGACAGCCTGGCCGAGGGCGGCGTTAAGCTCCCGTTCCGTGCCGGCGACCAAGAGATTCTCAAGCAGGGTGTTGTCGACTGGCTCGGCTGCAACTACTACCACCCCACGCGTGTTCAGGCGCCGGCGAGCAAGGTCGACCAGTACGGCCTGCCGCACTTTGCCGACGAGTACGTGTGGCCCGACGCCGTTATGAACGAGAGCCGCGGCTGGGAGATCTACCCGCAGGGCCTCTACGACTTTGGCATGGACTGCGCCAAGAACTACCCCGATCTTGAGTGGTTCGTTTCCGAGAACGGCATTGGCATCATGGACGAATACAAGAACCGTGACGCCGAAGGAACCATCCAGGACGACTACCGCGTCGACTTTGTACGCCAGCACCTGGAGTGGGTTGCCAAGGCAATCGCCGAGGGCGCCAAGTGTCGCGGATACCATTATTGGGCCGTCATCGATAACTGGTCTTGGGCCAATGCCTTTAAGAATCGCTATGGCTTTGTCGAGGTCGATCTGATGGATGGCTACAAGCGCCGTCTTAAGAAGTCGGCGGCCTGGCTCAAACAGGTCGCCACGACCCACGTGGTTGATTAGCGACCGGGCGAACGCCCAGACCGCGCGCCGCCGCGCGCAACACATGGCACATCTGGTGGCAGAGGGCGACAGACCACCGTGCGCATAGGAAAAGGCCGGATTTGAAAGTTAGGAGCAATCATGGCCAGTGACAACGGAAAGAGCTTCCTCGACAAGTTTGCCGAGGTCTCTGCGAAGGTGGGAAACCAGGTTCACCTGCGTTCCCTGCGAGACGCCTTCGCGACCATCACGCCGCTCTATATCCTTGCGGGTATCGCGGTTCTTATTAACAACGTCGTGTTCCCTCTGTTCCCGCTCGATGCGGCGGGCCTTGCCAACCTTCAGACGTGGGGCTCGGCAATTACGCTGGGCACCCTCAACGTCTCTGCCATTATCTTGGCCGGATTGATTGGCTACAGCCTCGCCAAGAACAAGCGTTTCGATAACCCGCTCGCTTGCGTGGTCGTCGCCATCTCTGCCTTCGTCATCATGATGCCGCAGCAGATTACCGCCTCGCTTGCCGCCACGAGCCCGCTGCTCACCGACAAGATCACCTCCGCCGAGGTTACGGGCGCCCTTTCGACTGCCAACACCGGCACTAACGGTCTGTTCTCGGCCATTATCATCGCTCTGCTCTCCGTCTCGCTCTTCATCAAGATCTCTGGCGTCGAGAAGCTCAAGGTTAAGCTGGGCGAGGGCGTGCCTCCCGCGGTCTCCAACTCCTTCAACGTCATGATCCCGATGCTGCTCAACCTCGCGATCTTCGCTCTTGCCGCAGCCCTGCTCGCCGTGTGCGCCGGCACCGATCTGTGCGCCATCATCTCCACGTGCATCTCCAACCCGCTCAAGAACATCATGAACGCCGGTCCGTGGGCTGTTATCCTCATCTACACCCTTGCCAACCTGCTGTTCTGCGTCGGTATTCACCAGTCCACCATCTCTGGCGCTACCGTCGAGCCGATCCTGACCATGCTCATCGTCGACAACATGGCTACCTTTGCCGCCGGTGGCACCATCCAGCCCGATCACTACATGAACATGCAGATCGTTAACAGCTTCGCCCTCATCGGCGGCTCGGGCTGCACCCTCATGCTTCTGCTCGACACGCTCCTGTTCTCCAAGAACAAGGCTTCCGAGACCGTTTCCAAGATGGCTATCCTGCCTGGTCTGTTCAACATCAACGAGCCGGTTATCTACGGTTACCCCATCGTGTACAACCTGCCGCTCATGATCCCGTTTGTTCTTCTTCCCGACCTGTTCATCGGCATCACCTATGGCCTTACCTGCGCAGGCATCATCAGCCCCTGCATCGCCCAGGTGCCCTGGACCATGCCTCCCGTCATCAATGCCCTGCTCGCTACGGGCTTTGACTGGCGCGCCGGCGTGTGGCAGGCTCTCGAGATTGTCATTGGCATGGCCGTCTACCTGCCCTTTATGAAGATTTCCGAGAAGGCAATCGCCAAGCAGGAGGCTCTCGCCGAGTAGAACGCCTAACGTTCGTCCCTTTCACCTTTGCGGGCACCGGTACGTGGTGTCAGTGCCCGCATCTCTCTTCTGCGTAAGGGCGCAGAAAGAGGGCACAATAACCGCAAGGAATACAACCAGTCGTCGTCTGCGCGCCGCGCAGTTATAAGGAGGAAACCATGAAGAAGATCATGCTCTGCTGCAATGCCGGTATGTCCACGAGCCTGCTGGTCCAGAAGATGCAGGCCGAGGTTGCAAACCGTGGTCTGGATATCGAGATCGAGGCTCGTCCCATGAACGAGGCCCACGATCACCTGGACGAGTGCGACATGTTGCTGCTTGGCCCGCAGATCGGCTACACCAAGGGTGACTTTGAGAAGGAGGCCGCCGGCCGTTTTCCGGTCGAGGTCATCAACATGGTCGACTACGGCCGCATGAACGCTGCCGGCATCATTGACCACTGCGTCAGCGTGATGGGCTAGGTGCTCCGCATGGAGGATATGAACGAACTGCAGATGACCTGCTTCGAGATCATCAGCTACGTCGGTACCGCCAAGAGCATGTACATCAATGCCGTGCAAAAGGCCAAGGAGGGCGATTTTGACGCCGCCGAGGAGCTTATCAAGCAGGGCGACGAGGCCTATAACGGTGGCCACGATGTTCACATGGGGCTTCTGAAGAAGGAGGCCAACGGCGAGCGTAACGGCGAGGCCCCGTTGATTCTGCTGCATGCCGAAGACCAGATGGCCGGTACCGAGACCATGCGCGTCATGGCGACGGAGCTCATCGAGGTTCACAAGCAGCTGCAGGCACTTAAGGCCTAGTCAGCGTTATCGCCGCGAAGGACCGTGCGGTCCGACAGACAACATAGTCCCTTTGACGGGCGCCGGGAGTCTCCGCCTCCCGGCGCCTTTATTTTTTTGGATGGTCTTGCGCGGCCTGTTGAGCGGCCATTTGCGTTTCCCCAGTTAAAACCAGCCAAAACAAACCTGACCCTTTTTGGTAACTT
>DBGFTB010000020.1:0-6290 GCA_048532905.1 Collinsella aerofaciens | reverse complement strand
TTCTAACAGTCAAAATATCTGGGATATTGTACCCGTAAGGGCCATAGGCAGAACGCAAAGCTCTGGTTCAAACGGGAATTGCAGACGGTTGTTTGAAAATAAAAAACCCGGCCTTCCATAGGAAGTCCGGGTATCAGATGCGTGGTAGCCCGTACCAGATTCGAACTGGTGATCTCCGCCTTGAGAGGGCGGCGTCCTAAACCGCTAGACGAACGAGCCACATGACATCTGCACTGCCGTGCTGCGATGAAATATATTACGGGACAAAAAACGTCAGCGCAAGAAGAAATTCCAAATTGCCGAAAAATTGTCGGCAGGTTATGGAACACGCAGGTAAACTAGGTAGCTAATTCAAGTTGAGATGGACCAAAAGAGCTTCGCGATCGTTGGGAATGTTGTCTTCGATCACGGCGTCGAGGGCGGAGTTGAGAAGCTGCCCCAGTTCCGGCCCGGGCTTGACTCCGGCACGGATCAGGTCGCCGCCGTTGATGGCGAGCATCTTGAGCGTATAGGGCTCCCCCGCCCTCAGCAGCTCGTGCGCCATCGCGCGCATCTCCTCAATCGTCTCAACGTAATAGAAGCACGACGGGGCCTTGCCGAGCGTATCGGCACGCTTAAGGTCCATGAGCTCGTCAATCAGGCGGGCCGTGTCGACGCCCTCACCCGAAAGCGCGCGCATCATATTGAGCAGGCAGGAGCGCTCGGGGCGCAGCGGCTTGTCATGGTATTTGATGAGCAGGCACACGTCGCGCACCAAGTCGTGCGAGAGGGCCAGGCGATCAATAATGACGCGCGCCTTCTTGGCGCCGAGCTCGGGATGACCGTAGAAGTGTCCGCTGCCGGCGTGATCGACCGTGAAGCACTCGGGCTTGGACACATCGTGCAAAAACGCCGCCCACATAAGGCTCGACGAGGGCGCGACGCCGTCACACAGCGCGAGCTCCCCCGCCACCGTCAGCACACGGGCGATATGCACGTAGACGTTAAACGCATGATAGACACTGCGCTGATCAAACCCGCGACCCGCTGCCAACTCGGGCACGGCGGCGCAGATGAGCTCGGGATAGCGGAGCATCGCGTCTCCCCCATGACCGGTCGAAAGAATGCCCTCGAGCTCAATACCCACACGCTCACGCGCCACGGCTTCGAGCAGCGGCGCGCACTCGGCAAGCGCACGCTTGGTCTCGGGCTCAATCATAAAGTCCAGACGGCAGGCAAAGCGCACCGCACGCAGCATGCGCAGGGCGTCCTCGTTAAAGCGACGCTTGGGATCGCCGACAGCGCGAATCAGCTTGCGCTCCAAGTCACCCTGGCCGTCGTAGCGGTCGACAAGCCCGCGCTCGGGATGCCAGGCCATGGCATTGACGGTAAAGTCGCGGCGCGCCAGATCGTCCTCGAGCGAGGCGGCACGCTCCACACTCTGGGGATGGCGACCATCGGTGTAAAAGCCATCCAGACGGTACGTGGTGACCTCGATACGCTCGCCATCGGAAATAGCCGTGATTCCGCCAAATTTAATGCCCGACTCCACAACCGCGATGCCGGCGGCCTCGAGCGCCGCTTTGGACTCCTGCCACAGGCCGCTACAGCACATATCAACATCGTGGCTGGGGTACCCCATCAGGGCGTCGCGCACCCAACCGCCCACGTACCAAGCCTCAAGACCAGCCGCCTCAAGCGCGCGCAGGACACGCAGGGACGCATCGGACGGTTGCGTACCGTTGAGCGAAACATTGCACATGCCTGTGGCCTCCTGTGGCTATCAAATTGGCTATCGATTGCGTCTGCAAGAAGTCTAGCAAGAAACAGCCTCCACTGCACACGCAAGTCCGATAAACAAAAACGCATCCGTCCTAGTCTAAGACGGATGCGAAATAATCAAACTATTCAGGCAAGGTGCAGGGACTAGCAGACCTGGCGAACCTCGATGTGCTTCTTATATTCGTCCACCTTGGCAAAATCGCCCAGACCGGGGCACTCGACCACGTTGGCGCCAGTGGCCATCGAAAGGCGCAGGGCGTCCTCGACGCGCTCGGGGGTGTCGTGCCACACGGACAGGAAGGCAGCGAGCGAGGAATCGCCGGCGCACACCGTCGACAGCAGCTTGACGTCGAAGGTGCGGTTGGCAAACCAGATATGCTCGCCGTTGGAGAAGTACGCACCGGCGCCACCAAGGGTCAGCAGCACGTTCTTGGCGCCCTTGGCGTGCAGCTCGGCCATAGCGCCCTTGACGGACTCGTCGTCGCCACCGCTCACCTTGATGCCAAAGATGTCAAGCAGCTCGTCGTCATTGGGCTTGATCAGCAGTGGCTCCAGAGCAATGAGGTCTGCCAGCTGATGGCTCGAGATGTCGAGGACGAACTCGGCCCCCTTGGCCTTGACACGGCGCAGGACCTCGGCCAAGAAGCCCTCGGAAGTGTTGGGAGGCAGCGAGCCGCTGATGACCAGGCAGGTCATGTCATCGAGCGAATCGATAAGTTCAAACATCTCCTGCTCGTTGGCCTCATTGATGGCGGCACCGGCATTGACCATGTTGTACTCGGTGTCGGGACCGGCGTTGAGGAACACATTGACGCGCGTAATACCGTCGGTCCACACGGGCTTGACGGGCACGCCCAGGGCCTCGGCGCCCTTAACGATAAACTCACCCGAGAAGCCGGCGAAGAAACCCAGGATCGTGGTGTCGACACCATAGTGGTCAAGCGTAAACGAGACGTTGAGGCCCTTGCCGTTGGGCGTGTAGACGGCATTGCGGGTACGCGTGACGGTGTTGGCAGCAAGACCGTCGCAGGCGATGTTGTAGTCAATGGCGGGATTTGCAGTGAGCGTGTATATCATGAATGTTCCTTTCACGAAGCAACGTGTTAATGAAAGTATATTCCACGCATCGGTAAAAGGCTAGGACAACTCGGTGAACGGTGTGGAAGCGATGAAGTACGGCAGGACATCTCTCCCCTATGACGGAACAAAAAGGCGCCCTGGCCGAAACCGGGGCGCCGCATGCGCACGAATATGTCGCGTTTCGATTACTGACGATCGAGCTTGCGGACAGCAACGCGCTTGCTGTACTCGTCAACGTGACCAAAGTCGCCAATGCCGACGGACTCGGCAACGTTGGCGCCGGTGGCCATAGCGAGCTTCATGGCCTCCTCGACGTTGTCGCGATCCCTGTACCACTTGTGCAGGAACGCAGCGAGGGTGCAGTCGCCGGCGCAGACGGAAGAGACCAGCTTGATGTTGAACTCACGCTTGGCGTACCAGATGTCCTCGCCGTTGGAGAAGTAAGCGTCGCCGCGGCTACCACGGGTGAGCAGCACGTTCTGAACGCCAGCGTCGTGAGCCATCTTCATGGCAACGCGAACCTCGTCGTCGGTGTCGACCGGCACGCCGAAGATGGCCTTCATCTCGTGATGGTTCGGCTTGATGAGCAGCGGCTTCTTGTGAGCGAGCTCCTTGAGCTTGTCGGAGGACAGATCCAGGACGACGTCAGCGCCACGAGCCTGAGCGTGCTCCATGACCTGAGCCAGGAAGTCGGGCGTAGCTTTGGGAGGCACGGAGCCGGAGACGATCAGGCACTCGAGATCGCCCGCGGTGTCCAGGATGTTGTAGAGCTCCTCCTGGTGCTGCGGCGTGATCGGGGCGCCGGGGTTCAGGATGCCGTACTCGTGCTGGCCATCGTTGACGTAGGTGTTAATGCGCGTGATACCGTCGGTCCAGACCGGGCGGCAGAGGCAACCCAGGTTCATGACCTCCTCGACGATGAACTTGCCCGTGAAGCCAGCGAAGAAGCCGAGCGCGACGGTGTCGACGCCCATCTTCTTAAAGGCGAAGGACACGTCGAGGCCCTTGCCGTTAGCCGTGTAGCTGGCCGAACCGGTGCGGACGTTCTCGTCGGGCTCGAGCGGAGAGCTCGAAACCGTCATGTCGACAGCCGGGTTAGCGGTTAGCGTGTAGAACATTTACAGTACCCCCTGTATATGTGAGGGCCGCGTGGCCGGCCCATTCCAACCACGCGGTTACCTCTGATACCAAATTAGCGAGCTGCGGACTCGAGCAGTGCCTTGACCTCGGCGGCGGTGTTGCAGGCGAGCGCCTTCTCGGCGAGCTCGTCGCACTCGGCCTTGGTCCACTGGCTGATGGTCTTACGGGCGCGCAGGATCGACGGAGCACTCATCGAGAACTCCTCCAGGCCCCAGCTGATCAGCAGCGGCTCGAGCAGCGGATCGGCAGCGGCCTCGCCGCACATACCGACCATGATGCCGGCCTTCACGCCGCTCTCGATGATGTTCTTGAGCGAGCGGAGCACGGCGGGATAGTAAACCTGGTACAGGTTGGAGATGGTGTCGTTGCCACGGTCGGCGCACATGGTGTAGCCGATCAGGTCGTTGGTGCCGATGGAGAAGAAGTCGGCGACCTCGGCAAGACGGTCTGCGAGCAGCGAAGCGGCGGGCGTCTCGACCATGATGCCGACCTCGATGTTCTCGTTGAACTTGCGCCCCTCTTCGGTCAGCTCGGCCTTGCACTGCTCGACGAGCTCCTTGACAGCCAAGACCTCCTCGACGCAGGTGACGAGCGGGATCATGATCTTGACGTCACCGAAGGCGCTAGCGCGCAGCAGAGCGCGGAGCTGGACCTTGTACTGGTCGGGATTGGCCAAGCAGTAACGCACGGCGCGGAAGCCCATGAAGGGGTTGTCTTCCTTGACCATGTGCAGATACGGAATCTCCTTGTCGCCACCCACATCGAGCGTGCGGATGATGACCGGAGCACCCTTGAGCGCGCTGGCGACCTTACGGTAGGCGTTGAACTGCTCCTCCTCGGAAGGAAGCTCAGCAGAGTCCATGAACAGGAACTCGGAGCGGAACAGACCGATAGCCTCGGCGTCGTGATCGAGCGCGTTGGGCACGTCATCGGGGTTACCGATGTTGCAGGCGATGATCTTCTTGATGCCATCGGCAGTCACGGACGGCTTGCCACGGAAGGCCTCGAGGGCTGCCTTCTCGGCAGCGAAGGCCTCGGCCTTGGCGGTGTAGGCAGCGAGCGTCTCCTCGTCGGGATCGGCCTCGACGATACCCTTGCCACCGTCGACGACAACGGTCATACCGTTGCGCAGCGCGGTGCAGCTGTTGGAAACCGAAAGGACAGCCGGGATCTCGAGGGCGCGCGCAATGATCGCGGAGTGCGACGTGCGGCCACCGGTCTCGGTGACGATACCGGCAACGTGGGCCTTATCGATCGTGGCGGTCATGGACGGCGTAAGGTCGTGCACGACAACGACGGTGTTCTCGGGCAGGACGGAGAGGTCGACGACCTCCTTGCCCAGCAGCTCGGCCAGAATACCGGTGCGGATGTCGGCGATGTCGGCCGCGCGCAGACGGAACATCTCGTCGTCCATGGACAGGAACATGTTCTCGAACATGGTCGAGGTGTCCATGAGCGCCTGCTCGGCGCAGGTACCGCCGTCAATGGCGGCGTTGATGGCGTCGGTCATGCCCGGGTCCTGAGCCAGGACAATGTGTCCGCTCATGATCTCGGCCTCGGCCTCGCCCACCGTCTCCTTCATGTGGTCGGCCTGAGCCTGGGTCTTCTCGCAGAAGACCGAAAGAGCGGACTGATAGCGCTCCTTCTCTGCTGCCGAATCAGCAACCTCGTGCGGCTCAAACGTCAAGTCGGGATCGACGGCGACCATGACGGTGCCGATACCGATGCCCTCGGAAGCGTTGACTCCCTGATACATTCCCATTCCTCTCTCCGTGTCATGTGATAAAGCGTTTTGCCATATCCATGACAAAAGAGCGCAGTTACCTTACAACAGGTCACTGCGCCCCCAAATATGAACTTAGTTGTTCAACATGCGACCCGTTTGAGTTCTACTCGCCAAGACCGCTCTTGATGAGCTCGATGGCAGCAGCCAGAGCCTCGGCCTCGTCAGCGCCGTCGCACTTTACCTCGACCTCGGTGCCGCAGGGGATACCAGCAGCCATGAGGGCCATCGGGGACTTGCCGTTGACCTCCTTCTCGGGGGTGACGACCGTCACGTCACAGGCGTACTTGCCCATGGTGGAGGCGAACAGACCAGCCGGACGCATGTGCAGACCCTGAGGATTAACGAGGGTAGCCTTCTCAGAAACCATAGTTGACTCCTTTTTTGTGTTTAACCCCTGTCATGCATGTGGCAGGAGTCAGATTCACGACGTTGTTTATATTAACTCACATCAAACTGTTTTTCATTATGTTTCGCACGAATTGTTGGACAGATGTGTTTGTCGTCCGCTTGCTCGCCCACAGGG
>DBGFTB010000019.1:0-3285 GCA_048532905.1 Collinsella aerofaciens | reverse complement strand
CACCTCAATGGTCCTCCTAACGCCGGCGTGTTGGCACCACCAGCGTAGTGGCGGCGGGGAGGCACGGTGGCCATTATTCGGTGACCGGGATTGGTCAAAATAGTTTGACTATTAGCGGCTAAAATCGCCCGGCGCTAACAGAACTTTGCCAAATGGTAAATGTTTTGCTCTCGACAGGCATAGTCAGTGCAGGGGAATTTGCCTCCTTCAAGGGTGGAGTCAACAGAAAAATTGAACAGGGATTGATTTTCGATTTTTTCGATTGGGATAAGGGGTGCAAGGCCCCTAATAAAGGCGTCGAACCTCCTTTGCCCCAGTTCTTCTAGGTACGCAATTATTTCGGCAAGAGAGCTGTTCTTGAATGCGGCTAGATAAGAATAAAGGTCATCGTATGCATGAGTCGCCATTTCGCTCACCTACACTTTCGGAAAGAGTTTTGCGTCGTTATTTCCGAGGCGTCGTTGGGCTCGCAATCGACTCTAGTGTGCAGCTGCTTCTCGACGTACTCCCTCATGTTCTGCCTCCACATGTAACTAATTGATTTGCTATGTGCCATTATGAATGGTATATAGCAAATCAATTAGTTACATTTAATGGAGCATTGCGAGCGTGGCGCGCGCAAAGAAGAGTCGTTGTATGAAGGCTTCCGGCAACGGCCTTTTGTACGTCCGTGACTGTTGGGTGCTATCGCGGATGACGTCATTGTTGCCTGTACTCTCGATCCAAGGATGTAATTACGGAAGTGCGGGGAAAATCGAGAACCTTCGAGCACAACGCGATTTTTAGCACCAAAACCGCAGTTCGCGGAAGCGAAAACTGGGGCCTGGTTAGCATTTCTTCGATTTTCCCCGCACCTCCGAATTTGACCCCTTGCCGCACCTTGATCACGTCTTCAAGTGGCTGGTTCATCGCTAATGGAGTTTTCTGCGGTGCTTGAATTGCGGTGTTGTGATTAGGGCAAAAGGCTCTTGGCTCCGGGGAGGCTCATCGCACGAAAATTCAAGTTGCTGCTGAAGTAGGGCTTGCTTCGGCAGCGCTAACAATAAGGGCGGCTCTGCTAGTCTCGGGAGACCGCGGCATTCGGCGGGCCTGCCGAATGCCGCGGTCAGTAGCGGTCAGTAGCGGTCAGTATATTCTTCGGAGCCGTTTCTCTGGGCTTCGGCGGACTTGCCAACTCGCGCTTGGGCACTACTCAGTAGATTACTCAGCAGTGCCCAGTAGATTACTCAGTAGTGCCCAGCAGGGGGAGGGCAGCAAACGCAATGGGCCTGTTTCCCGGCTAGGACCTGCAGCCTCAAACTTCGCTTGGCATCCTGTAGAACTGGTGCGGGTCTTTCGGGCTTTTCCCTACCCATTCCAACAGGCCTCGACCGGCAAGGTCTTTCAGAGTCTTCGAGGCCGTTTTCCTACCGACATTGGACTCCCGCGCGAGGTCGGAGGTCGTGATTTTCCCCTGAGCGGCGGCAATTGCCATCGCTGCTCGTTCGCGCTCGCTGAGGAGCGGTCGGTTGTCGGCCGCGGTTCTCCTGAAGGCCGCTTTCTGCAACCCAGGACGCTCGAAGACGACGACGGTGCTGTTGACGGTCTGCTCGAAGCGGAACCTCACGCCGGCTGCCTCGCAGGCCTCCTTGATGCGCGGTATGCCCGTGCCGTACTGCTCGACGACGCCGGCGCGGAACAGGGTGCGCGCGATCGCGGGGTTTCGGAGGCCGAACTCGCTCGCGGTACCGTCTAGGTGCTCTTGCGGCGAGTCGCCCTCGGGGAACAGGCCCGGGCTCACGATCTGGACGGTGTCCATGAACACGTTGACCTCGACGGCGGTGCCGGTGGTGTAGTCGCGGTGGCACAGCGCGTTGGCAACCGCCTCGCGGATGGCCTCGGCCGGGATCTCGGGGATCTCCTTGCGGTACATGCCCGTCTCGCCGATGACGAACTCGCGCCTGATGTTCGACGTCACGAAGTACTCGGCGAAGTCGAGCAGCTTGAGCATGGTGCCGCTCTCGCGGCGCAGGTCGAGGATCTTGGCCTTGGTGTTGCCGCCCAGAAGCCCCAGCTTCATCCTGGGGTAGGTGTCGGATCCCTCGCAGAACAGCTCCACCGCGGCGTTTCTTAGGCTGCCGTCGGGCGCGACGAGGCCGAGCCTTGCCAAGGTGTCCTACACGCCGGCGAACCCGCCGCCCACGCGTCCGGCCCTGCCGCCGCGCGCGACGAAGTCACGCACCGCCTGCTCGTCGGCGTCGGAGACGGGCCTGCCGGACGGCAGCGAGTCCCACGGGCTACGGGCGCGCTCACGCTTGACGACCATGGCGCTCAGCTTCGAGGCCGACAGCGCTTTGTTCGAAGTCCCCACGCGGGTGAAGTAGCGTCCGTCGGCGGAGTAGGGGGCGTCGGCACCTGAGAAGGCAATTTTGATGTATCGCAGCCCATCATCGGCGTCGAGGCACTCGACCGTCGGGAACACCGCGGGCTCGATCTTGTCGGACACCCACGACGTCACCTGGTGCAGCGTTGCGTCGCTGACATCCTGGCCGATGACATCGCCGTTGTCCTTCACGCCGAAGTAGAGCTCGCCGCGGCCGTGCTTGTTCAGCATGGCGCTGATGGCTTGCAGTGCTTCTTTATGCTCGCCAGTGGACTTCTTGAACTCGACGGTCTCGCTCTCGCTGCCCAGGTTCATCCGCGCTGCCTTTCCCGTTCGTTGCTTGTCTCGTTGGATTATACCGTGGTCACCATGGGCGAAAACGTGGAAGCGCGCTTGCTTGCCTCTACCATGTTCTCATGCGCCTTAATGCCCTTTGTGAAGAATCATCCCATTGGGAAACGGGTCCCTATGGAACGATTTTGGTATCAGGCATAGGGGGGCGCTATCGTGGATGTCGTCACCATTGCCTGCGCCCTCGATCCAGAGATGTAATTACAGAAGTGCGGGGAAAAATCGAAAACCTTCGAGCACAACGCGGTTTTTTTGTATCAAAACCGCAGGTCGCGGAAGCCTAAAACGGGGGTCTGGTCAGCATTCCTTTGGTTTTCCCCGCACTTCCGAATTTGGCCTCTCGCCACATCCCGATTACGTCTTAAAGTGGCGCAAAAAGCCGTGTGCTCTGCTTGATTTTGCTCAGGAATTATGCCTGAGGGGTAGTGGATTCGCCTTTCTCCGCCGTGCAGCGGCACGTGTAGGGCTCTCTGGCTCAGGCGCGAGTCGCTTCCCGTCTGAAAAAGTTCTTAAAACAGCTTTAAAGTTGCCTTTGGCCTACATTGACAGCGTACAATATGCATGTTTACCAT